>NZ_JBJNIO010000154.1:0-307226 GCF_056324145.1 Wenzhouxiangella sp. YN1 | reverse complement strand
TCAAAAATGCCAAATCCTGGCGAATCAATGCCATCCAGACCCACCATCGAGCCGAACCTGCAAGCTGGGTGACCAAAATCCATCAAAGCCGGCTTGACTCAGCGTGAAAGAGGCAGTCTGATGAATAAGCTGGGTTAACTGAACTTCGTCATGGATGGTTCTGCGTCCTCCGTATCGGTGGGCCGCGGATGCTGCCGTGCTGTGGAGCTATCCAGGATGCAACGGTTTCGGTAGAACCGATGCGATATGCATGGGGTTACCGCACGCGGGGCAGACGAGCCTGGGCCGCTTGCATGCCACCGGCAAGGCAAGCGCGACCTGCAGGATCAACTGCACGAGCCTGAGCCGCTTTTTCGCGTTTCCATGCAAGAACCCGTAGTCTCGCAGCCGCCTGAAGCCCTTGGGCAGCACGTGCTGAATAATCAGCCACAGGAAGTCCGCGCCGGGCAGTGTCCGGGTGCGGGTTTCTCCGGTTGCCGATTCGACATAGCGCAAGGTGACTTGGCCATTCCGATTGGCCAGGATGTCGCGCTCGGCGATCACGCCGCGGTAGAGATAACGCGACAGATATCGAAGCGCCGGCTCACCGCGACCCACCCGGCGACAGTCGACGACCCACCGCTCGGGGGTGTTTTCGGGGATCGGCAGTCCGGCCTTGTTCAAGCCATCGAGCAGGCGCGCCCGGAACACCGTGGCCAGAGCGAAGGCGTTGAACAGGTAGCGGCCCCTGACCTTTTTCCAGCAGCGCCGCAGTCGGTTGAGCCCGCCCCCGGGCACAACGACGTGGACATGCGGATGAAAACGCTTGTCGCGGGCATGGGTATGGAGCACGGCCGTCATGCCCAGCTCGGCGCCGAGGTGGTCCGGGTTCAGGCCGAAGTCGGTGAGGGTGGATACGGCACAGTCGAACAATAGCCCGTAGACAATGGTCTGATGTCGCCAGGCCACAGCGCGCAGTTGCGCCGGCAAGGTGAAGGTGGCCATGAAGTAATCGACGGGCAGCAGCTTGGCGCGCTGGCGCTCCAGCCAGTGAGTGGCCTGCTGATTCTGGCAGCGCGGGCAGCTTCGATGGCCGCACGACAGCGGTTGATCATGATGCTGGTCGCAGTCGTGACACGCCCAGTGGACCTGTCCGGCTTGCGGGGTTCGGCAGCGCAGCATCGCGTCCATGGCGCGTCGGTGTCCGGGGAGCAGACGGTGGCCGTAGCGCTGTTCAAGCTCGCTGCGGTATTGGTGGATGATCGTGGCCAGTTCCATGATCACAACCTTTGCAGATCGACATGCAGCCGGTCGACCAGTTGGTTGATGATGCGAAAGCTGTCCTGCTCGGTGGTTCGGGTCAGTTGTGCGTAGCGCGCGGTGGTGGTGGGGCTGGCATGGCCGAGCAGCGCCTGGATATGGCGCAGGCTCAAGCCCTGTTCTAGCAGATGCGTGGCGAAGGAATGGCGCAGGGTATGGATGGTCGCTTTTTTTTAATGCCGCAATCAGCCAGCATTCTCTTCATCGCCGTTTGCACGCCGCCGCGACTCATATGCGAAGCGGCTTGACGGACCGTGTCCATCGAGCCTGCGGCATTGGGGAACAGTAAACGCGGATGGCGATGCCGGCACCACAAGGCGCGAAGTGCCCGGCAAGTCAGATCCGGCAATGGCACCAGCCGGTCCTTGTGCCCCTTGCCACGCCGGACGTGCACCTGGCCTCGCGCACTGTCGATATCCCCGACTTCCAGGGCCAGCGTCTCGCCCAGGCGTAGTCCCATGGAGTAGGTGGCCAGCACAAACACCCGGTAGCGCAGCTTGCGCGCCGACCCGATCAGGCGCTCGATTTCTGCGGTGGTCAGAATATCGGGCAAGGAGCGGACCTTCGGGGCCCGGATCATCTCCACCCACTGCCAGTCGCGATCGAGCACATGCTTGTAGAAGAACTGCAAACCGCAGCGATCCAGCTTGACGGTTGACCAGGAATGGGTCTCGACCAGCTCAGAAAAATACCCGGCCAGTTGCTCAACGTTGAGTCGGTCCGGGCAGCAGTCAAACCAGGCTGCAATCCGCCGTAGCGCACGTGAATAGCCGTCGATGGTCTTGTCGCTCATGCCTTGCAGCTTCAGGGCTCTGAGGTGTTGGCGGTACAACTCATCGAACCGTTTTTGCTCGGATTTGTTCATGCTAAACTCCTTGACAAACGCGCCCCCGATTGGGCGTCGATCAAGGGTTACACAACATGAATGGGGTTTTCTGCCGCGAAGCGGCTTCGTTCAACAAATCGCTTTAGTTCGTTCCGCGTCTCGCGCTTTGCGCTACACGGGGCGGGTCAATGCTAACGCCGCGCCACTTGACTCAGACGTTATAAAAAAATGTGATTATGGCTCTGCTTGAACGTGAGGCGGCGGACAATTTCTCGTTTGGGACCACAGCGAACCACTCGGTTCGATCCGCCTTCGGCCTGACGGCGAGGTGGACTGCCGCCTTTGTCAGAGTGGCTCATCGGCGTACTCCATCCGAAAGCTTTCCTGATCCCTCCGCAAGAACCGGGTAGCGCAAGCACAAATTGTTTCGAAGGTTTCTTGGAAAGAACGAATTGTTTCCAGGGTTGCTTGGAAAGTTTCCAAGGTTACTTGCAGATTGTTTCCACCTTTTCTTGTTCGTGTATTCAGGTGCTTTTCCACACCAAGGGCTGCTGTGACGATAGTTCGCATAATGTATATTATGTAAAGCTCTGGTCGGGTGGCGCGTCATCTGTTCTGCGCTCGACAAACTGAATGCGCTCGCTGTTTCTGTTTATTTTCATTGGCTTGGCGCGTTATTCTAAAAATCGCGTTAGGATGAGCAGCCGCTCATGATTGGCGCCGCGTCGTGACTGACGCAGGTCAAGCGCTTCGGCGCCGGCATCTGGCATGATCGGGTTTGAGTCGACGCACCATCACACCATCTCCAAGGAGGTTCGCCATGACCCAATCGAAAAATCTCTTCGTCGCCCTGGACGGATCCGAGCCGGCCTTCGAGGCCCTGGATGAGGCGCGTGCGCTGGCGGCGTCCATGGGCCGCGAGCTCTCGGCCCTCTATGTCTTTGCTCACCAGCCTCACGTGTCGGCCACCCCGGCCGGGCTTGGCGACCAGAGCTCGCCGCAGGAGCTCGAGCGTGCGAGCAAGAGCGAGTCGCAACAGATCTTCGACGAAGGCGAATCGCGGGCAGGATTGACGTTTGCGCAGCGGCACGTGCTGATTGGCGATCCGGCAGAAGAGATCATCGCCTTCATGGAAGACAATCCGGGTACGCATCTGGTAATGGGACGCCGCGGGATGTCGCGGATCAAGGCGCTGCTCATGGGCAGCGTCAGCCAGAAAGTACTGGCTCACGCCCCCGGTCTGGTCACCGTGGTGTGACCCGCGGCCGTGCTGTGGATCGCGGTGAAAAGACGCGCCCACATTCCGGCGCTCGACCGACTCGGCGTCGACCGGGATCCGGGTGACCTGAGCGGCCAGAATCAGCCTTCATTGAGACGGCATTCGACCTCCAGGCGTCCCCGATCTTGCCGGCCTTTCGGGCCTTCAGCGGCTGGGCGGGACAAAAATCAGCCGCACTTGGAATAGCCGCAGGCCAGGCAGGTCTGGCAGCCGTCGAGCAGGACCATCGCCTTGGTGTTGCACTTGTGACACAGCGTGGCCGAGGCCGGATAGGCGGCCTCACCGCCCTGCCCCGCATCGCCGGCATCGGATCCGGCCGGCTTTGGCGCTTCGGCTTGTGGCTGTTGCTGTTCGCGGGCTTCGGCTTCGGCGCGTTTTTGCTCGAGAATGAGCTGCTGCTGCTCGGATAGTTCGTCGGGCTCGATCATGCCGATGCGTTTGAAATGGTGCTCGACCACCGCACCGATGTCGGCCACGATCGATGGCACGAAGCGCCCGCCGGGCTTGAAGTAGCCGCCCTTGGGGTCGAACACGGCCTGCAGCTCCTCGGCCAGGAAGGTGACGTCGCCACCCTTGCGGAACACCGCCGACATCACCCGCGTCAGCGCCACGATCCACTGGAAGTGGTCCATGTTCTTCGAGTTGATGAAGATCTCGAAGGGCCGGCGCTGCTCGTGTTCGGTGCCCTGATTGAGCACGATGTCGTTGATGGTGACATACAGGGCGTGGTCGTCGAGCGGCGTGCGGATCTTGTAGGTCGCGCCTTCCAAGCACTCCATACCCTCCGGGCGTTCGAGCTTTTCGTGCATCCGGATGATTTCGGCCTTTTCCTTGCGACCGTCCTGGTGATCGCTCGCTTTTTCCTCGGCTTGCTTGTCCTGGACCGCGTAGTCCACGATTTTCTTGTCGATCCTGATGGTCATTTCAATGTTCCCGGATTGTTTCTCGATCTGTTGCTGGATTGCTTGATCACTCTGCTAATGCCGAAGGCATGTGGCCCAGTCACGGCGCCGCAGGCGAGGCTTTGCGATTACCGGGGCCCCGGAGCGTACATCCGGGTACGTGAGGAGGCCCGATAACCGTAAAACACGGCCTGCGGTGTCGTGACGAAGCCACATCAGAACTTTCCGTAGTAGCCTTCCTTCAGGGCATCGAACAGATTGGCGGCTGTGTGCACTTCGCCGTCATATTCGATCTTCTCGTGCCCCTGAACCTCCACCTTCGACCCGTCCTCGAGCTCGAACACGTAAGTGGTCGACTCCAGGTCCTTGTCGGTGACCAGCACGCCCTGGAAAGCCTGCGGGTTGAAGCGGAAGGTGGTGCAGCCCTTCAGGCCCTGCTCCCAGGCATACAGATAGATGTCCTTGAAGTCCTCGTAGGGATAATCGGTAGGCACGTTGGCGGTCTTGGAAATGGATGAGTCAATCCACTTCTGTGCCGCCGCCTGGATGGCGACGTGCTCCTTGGGCGTGATCGATTCGGCGGTCACGAAGTAGTCGGGCAACTGCTCGTCGGGATGGTCCGAATACGGCATGGCACCCGCGTTGACCAGGGTGCGATAGGCCAGCAGTTCGTAGGAATAGACGCTGACCTTTTCCTTGCTCTTGCGGCCCTCGCGAATCACGTTGCGGTTGTAGTGGTGGGCGAAGCTCGGCTCGATGCCGTTGGAGGCGTTGTTCGCCAGCGACAGCGAGATGGTGCCGGTTGGCGCAATCGAGGTGTGATGGCTGAAGCGCGCACCCGACTCGGCCAGACGGTCGACCACTTCGGGCGCCACTTCCGCCACCTTCTGCATGTAGCGGCTGTAGCGTGCGTGCAGGATGCGGCCGGGCACCTTGTCGCCGACTCTGTAGCCGTCGCGTTTCATCTCCGGGCGCTTGCGCAGCATCTCCGGGGTGACCTCGAAGTCGTCGTCCATGATCGGTGCTGCGCCCTTTTCCTCGGCCAGTTCGGCCGCGGTCTCCCAGCCGGCGACGGCCATCTCGCGCGAGACGCGCTCGGTGAACTCCAGCGATTCGGGTCGACCGTACTGCATCCGCAGCATGGTCAGGGCCGAGCCCAGGCCGAGAAAGCCCATGCCGTGGCGGCGCTTGTAGAGGATCTCGTTGCGCTGCTTGTCCAGCGGCAGACCGTTGATCTCGACCACGTTATCGAGCATGCGCGTGAAGATATTGACCGTGCGCCGGTACTCGTCCCAGTTGAAGCGCGCGTTGTCGGTGAATGGTTCTTCGACGAAGCGCGTCAGGTTGATCGAGCCAAGCAGACAGGCGCCGTAGGGCGGCAGCGGTTGTTCGCCACAGGGGTTGGTCGCGCGGATGGTTTCGCACCACCAGTTGTTGTTGTCTTCGTTGATGCGGTCGACCAGCACGAAGCCCGGCTCCGCGTAGTCATAAGTGGAGGTCATGATCATGTTCCACAGGCGCCGGGCCGGCACCTTGCGATAGATCTTGCAGGCGACCAGGCCTTCTTCGTTACTGACGTAGTTCTTGGTGGTGGGCCACTCGCGCCAGATGACCTGCTCGGGGTCGGCCAGGTCGATATCCTCGGCTTCGCTGTCGAGCACCGGGAAGACCAGTGGCCAGTCGGCATCGTCGACCACGGCCTGGACAAAAGCGTCGGTGATCAGAAGCGAGCAGTTGAACTGGCGCAGCACGCCGTCTTCGCGCTTGGCGCGGATGAAGTCCATGACGTCGGGGTGCGAGACGTCGAAAGTGGCCATCTGCGCACCGCGGCGGCCGCCGGCCGATGACACGGTAAAGCACATCTTGTCGTAGATGTCCATGAACGACATCGGGCCCGAAGTGTAGGCGCCTGCGCCGGAAACATAGGCGCCCTTGGGCCTGAGCGTGGAAAACTCGTAGCCGATGCCGCAGCCGGCCTTGAGCGTCAGGCCGGCCTCGTGAACCTTGCCGAGGATGTCGTTCATCGAATCCTCGATGGTGCCCGAGACCGTGCAGTTGATGGTCGAGGTGGCCGGCTTGTGCGCCAGCGCGCCGGCATTGGAGGTAATGCGTCCGGCCGGGATGGCGCCTCGCCTGAGCGCCCACAGGAATTCACGATACCAGTGGACCTGCTTGTCGCTGCCCTCCTCCACTTCGGCCAGGGCGCGGGCGACACGCTTGTAGGTGTCGTCGATCTCCTGGTCGATGATGTCCCCCGACTTCGACTTGAGACGGTACTTCTTGTCCCAGATGTCGAGCGACGCTTCCTGGAAGGCAATATCCGGAAGCGCAGCCGTCAAAGCTTCTGCCGAAACGCTCATGTTTCAACCTCTTGATTATTGTGTGCTACTTAGGGTTATACACAGGTTACCCACCGTTGTACTCACAACTGGTTGTGCCTGTTCCTGTCGCGGGACACAAGATCTTGTGTCAGATGCCCATACCATACGCCCAAGGCCGGGCGCGATCAAGTCTTGCCAAAGGAGGTGTTTGCGGGTACGGGCGGCTGCGCGGGCGCGCTATTCCGTTTCGGCCTTGAGCTCGCGCTCCATGAGCACCTGCACGCCCTTGCGGGCGCTCCAGCCCTTGAAGAGGATGCCGTGCACCTGTTCGGCGATCGGCATTTCCACGCCGGCGCGCGTGGCCAGGCGCATGACCTCTGTGGCGGTCTTGACTCCCTCGACCACCTGGCCGATGTCGGCCACCGCGTCGTCGACCGAGCGGCCCTGCCCGACGGCCAGGCCGAGCCGGCGGTTGCGCGATTGATCGCCGGTGCAGGTCAACACCAGGTCACCGATCCCAGCCAGGCCCATCAGGGTACGGTCGTCGGCGCCCAGTGCGCGGCCAAGCCGGCGCATTTCAGCCAGGCCGCGGGTAATCAGGGCAGCGCGGGCGTTGTGCCCGAGCTTCAGGCCATCGGCCATGCCGCAGGCGACCGCCAGCACGTTCTTGATTGCGCCGCCCAGCGCCGCGCCGACCAGATCGGCCGTGTAATAGGCACGAAAGCTGTTGCCGTGCAGCAGCGCGGCCCAGGCCTGGCCAAAATCCGGGCTGGTGGCCGCCACGGTCACCGCCGTCGGCAGCGCTTCGGCCACCTCGCGGGCAAACGACGGGCCGGTGATCAGCGCCAAGGGGATGTTGGCGCCAAAGCGTTCGGCGGCAACCTCGTGCAGCAGTCGCCCAGTGCCCGGCTCGAAGCCCTTGCTCGCCCATGCCAGGCCGGTTTGAGCCGACACGAACGGCGCCACCCGGTCCAGGGTCTCACCAAAGGCGTGACTGGGCGTGGCCACCAGCAAACGCTGTGCATCACGACAGGCCGCCTTGAAATCTGCGGTCACGCGCAGCGACTCAGGCAGCGGACAGTCGGGCAGATAGCGCTGGTTGACACGGTTGCGCTCCATCGCCTGGGCGCTCCTGGCGTCGCGCGCCCACAGCTGCACATCGTGGCCCATGCGCGCCAGCTGCATTCCCAGCGCCGTGCCCCATGAGCCGGCGCCCAGAACCGCAATCCGGACGGCTGTCACTGATCAGGCTCTAGTCGCCGCTGGGCGGCTGTTGGCCATTGCCCTCGCCCGAGCCTTGCTGCTGATTGCGGGCTTCCTCCAGGCGCTGGCGGAAAACCGCCTCGAAATTGACCGGCTGGATGGGGGGCATGAAAAAACCGCCCGCGCTGACCAGGGACCCGATCTGCGTGCGGCAATAAGGAAACAGCACGTTCGGGCACAGCACGTTGATCACGTACGGCATCTGTTGTTCGGAAAACCCGGCCATCTGGAAGATGCCGCCGTACTGAACCTCGCACAGGAAGGCGGTCTTGTCTCCCTGCTTGGAGGTGACGGTAACCGAAAGCGTGATCTGGTGGCGGTCTTCGCCGATGTTCTCGCTGCGCTGCGACAGGTTCAGGTTGATTTCGGGCTCCCCCTCGCTCTGGCTGAGCTCGAGGATATTGGGCGCTTCAAAAGAGGCGTCCTTGAGATAGATATGCTGGACGGCCATCTGGGCTTCCTGCTCCTGGCCGGCTGCGGCGGCTTGGTTCTCTTCAGTCATGCTTGAGGTTTCCTTTCCAGTAGTCTGATTGAATTCAGTTTTTCACGGCTCATCAGGCGTGGATTGCTTCGAATCGTCCTTGCCTGTCCTGTTCTTTTTCTTTCGGCCTTTATCCGCATTGCGCCTGTTGCTTCTGGACTTGCCGCTTTTGCCTGCGCCCTTCGGGCGAGAGACGGGCTGCTGATCGCTGATCCACTGCGTCAGGCCGCCGGCCAGAACATTGACGTTGGTGAAGCCGAGCTTGACCAGTCGCGAGGCCATCTGGGGCGCCACCTGATTGTTCTTGCAGTAGATCAGGATCGGCTGCTCGCGATGCTTGAGCAGCTGCTGGTTGCCGGCCTCGATATTCGAGGGTGGCATGTGCAGGGCCCCGCGGATGTGGCCCTTGGTGTAGTCGCTGCTGTTGGAGACATCCAGCACGACCGGGTCGCCCCGGTTGATCAGCTGAACCGCCGCCAGCGTGCCCAGCTCCGTCCACTTGCGAAACAGGCAGCTGATTTCGTAGGCAACGAGCGCGACCACAGCCACGCCCAGCCCGCCGGTCAGCACGGGGTGATTTCCTATGAACTCGAGGGCTTGTTCCATCCAGGGTCAATCGCTTCGGGTCAAAACGACCCATTATCCTTGATCCGTCGCTTTGTTGCCAGCACCTCGGCGGCCGGCTGTGGGATAATTGTCATCAATGCGCCAAGCCTGAATTCCGGGGAGATCATGCCGACACACCGACCACTCATGCTGCTCATTCTCGATGGCTGGGGACAGCGCGAAGCTGCCGAGGACAACGCCATTGCCGCCGGTCACACGCCCAATTGGGATCGGATCCAGGCCAGCTGCCCCACGACTCTGCTCGAGACTTCCGGCGAATCGGTGGGCCTGCCGCCAGGCCAGATGGGCAACTCCGAGGTCGGACACATGAATCTCGGTGCCGGTCGAATCGTGTACCAAGAGCTCACGCGCATCGGCCAGGCCATTGCCGACGGCAGTTTTGCCCGCAACCCGGCGCTGCTCGGCGGTATCGAGAAGGCGCGCGCCGCCGGCGGCTGCGTGCATCTCATGGGCCTGCTCTCACCGGGGGGCGTGCACAGCCACGAGGATCATCTGCTGGCCGCGCTCGAGCTTGCCCTCAGCAGCGCCGTGACCGAGGTTGCGGTGCATGTCTTTCTCGACGGACGTGATGTGGCGCCGCGCAGTGCGGCGGCTTCCATCGCGCGTCTTGAAGCGGCAGTGGCCGCCGATGGGCGCGCGCGCATTGCCAGCGTCAGCGGCCGCTATTACGCCATGGACCGCGATCAGCGCTGGGAGCGAACCCGGCGCGCCTGGGATGCGATTGTCGAAGGCCGCGCAGATTTTGCGGCCGCAAACGCCTCCGAGGCGCTCGAGGCAGCCTATTCCCGCGGGGAGGGTGACGAGTTCGTTCAGCCCACGGTCATTGCCGGCGGCCGTCGGGTGGCCGACGGTGACAGCGCTGTGTTCATCAATTTTCGTGCCGATCGTGCGCGCCAGCTCACCCGCGCTTTTGTCGAACCCGACTTCGACGGCTTTTCCTGCCGCCGCCCTGCCCTTTCAGGCATGGTCACGATGACGCACTATCAAGACGGCCTGCCGGTGGATGTGGCCTTCAAGCCGCAGCGCTTCGAACACCTGCTGGGCGCTGAGCTGGCGGCGGCCGGGCTACGCCAGCTGCGCATTGCCGAAACTGAAAAATATGCGCATGTCACGTATTTTTTCAACGGCGGCGTGGAGCAAGTGTTCGACGGCGAGGATCGCAAGCTGATTCCGTCTCCAAAAGTTGCCACCTACGATCTGCAGCCGGAGATGAGCGCGCCGGAGCTGTCACAAGCGCTGCAGACGGCGATCGACAGCGGCGATTATGATCTGATCGTGTGCAATATCGCCAATCCCGACATGGTCGGCCACAGCGGCAGGTTCGAGGCCGCCGTGGCCGCGGTCGAGGCCGTCGATGACGTGCTTGGCGAGGTTCTTCCGGTGCTCGAGCGCGCCGGTGGCGAAGTGCTGATTACCGCCGATCACGGCAATGTCGAGCAGATGAGTGACCCGGCCACCGGTCAGCCCCATACCTCGCATACCACCAATCCGGTACCTCTGGTCTATGTTGGCCCGCGACGCTTGCGGCTGCGTGAGGGTGGCAGCCTGCGAGATATTGCGCCGACACTGCTCGGCCTGCTCGGCCTGCCGCATCCCGAGGCCATGACCGGCCGCTCGCTGATCCGGGCCGACTGAGGCGGGTGCGAGCGCTGGCGCCCCGATTCTGCCTGCCGGCGGCAGCGCTGCTGGCCGCCTCGTCTCTGTCGCTTTGGGCCCAGGAAGACCGCGAAGCGCTCGAGGCCGAACTGGAGCAGCTGCGCACGCGCATCGCTGCCGTGCAGGCGCAGATCGACGAGCGTCTGGGTGAGCGCGACCGTCTGGACGAACAGCTGGCCGAAGCCGAGCGCGAGGTGGGCCGCGCCCGCCGGGCGCAGGTCGAGGCGAGCCAGGCATTGAGACAGACCCGCGCCGAGATCGACCAGCTCGAAGCGCGCCAGGCGACACTTGAAAACCGCGTCGGAGAGCGTGCTTCGGAGCTGGCGCTGCAGCTGACCAGCGCCTATCGTCAGGGCAGCCGCTCGCGGCTTGCCATGCTGCTCAACCAGGATGACCCCAGGCATCTGTCGCGGCGCCTGGCCTACCACGGTTATCTGTCACGGGCGCGCATTGCCGCAATCGAGGAACTGCAGGAAACGGTGGCTGCGCTGATGCTCACGCGCGAAGAGCTCGATGCGGAGGCCAGACGACGAGGTCAGCTGCTGGCTCGGCGCAAGCGTGAAACGCTGCATCTGGAGACGGCAAGTGCAGAGCGCGCGGCCGCGCTCGATGCGCTGGATCAGCGCCTGATCAGTGATCGTGAGCGCCTGGCAGAGCTCGAACGCGATGCCGATGAGCTCGCCGAACTGCTTGAAGAGCTCGCCGATGCGCTGGCGGATGTGCCGGCGGATGCCAACATCCCCCCATTTGCCGAGCTTCGCGGCGAACTGCAAATGCCGCTTGCCGGTCGTGTTCTGAGGGCTTTTGGCGCCGAGCGTAGCGGCGAACTACGCTGGAGCGGCTGGTTGATCGAGGCCGATGGCGGTGAAGAGGTGGTCAGCATCGCGCACGGACGCGTGGCCTACGCTGACTGGCTGCGTGGCTATGGTTTGCTGCTCATCCTCGATCACGGCGATGGCTTCATGAGCCTCTACGCGCACAATGAAGCGCTGATGCGCGATGTCGGCGACTGGGTGGCCCCCGGCAACGTGGTTGCTCTGGCCGGGCGTTCGGGCGGAGTGGATCAGCCGGCCCTGTATTTCGAGCTGCGCCGGGACGGCCGGCCGGTGGATCCGGCCGGATGGCTCAACCGTCAGTAGTCTGAATTGCCCTAGCCCGCCGGCGGATAGGCATAGCTCGTGCCCGGGCCGAGCGGGATGCCAAGCATCCAGTAGCTGATCAGGAACACCGACCACACCAGCAAAAAGACCACCGAGAACGGCAACATCATCGACACCAGCGTGCCGATACCAGTGCCCTTGACGTAGCGCTGGCAGTAGACGACGACCAGCGGAAAGTACGGCAACAGCGGGGTCACGATATTGGTCGATGAATCGCCTACGCGGTAGGCAGCCTGAGTCAGCTCGGGAGAGAACCCGATCTGCATCAGCATGGGTACGAAAATCGGCGCCAGCAGCGCCCACTTGGCCGAGGCCGAGCCGACGAACAGGTTGACGAAGCCGACCAGGAGGATGATGCCGAACAGGGTCGCGCCGCCCGGCAGCGGCAGGCCAGCGAGGAAATTGCCGCCCTCCACTGCCAGCAACAGCCCCAGGCCGGAGCGCCCGAACTCGGCCACGAACAGAGCGCAGAAAAAAGCCATGACGATGTAGTAGGCCATCGATCCCATGGTTTCAGACATGGCATCGACGACATCCTTGCTTTTCTTGAAGCTGCCGGTCATGTAGCCATAGATCACGCCCGGCACGACGAAGAACAGGAAGATCAGCGGCACGATCGACTGCATGATCGGCGCCGAAAATTCAGCAATCTTGCCGCTGGCGGCATCACGGAACGGCGAAGTCTCCGGAAACAGCGACACGATCAGCAGCACGAAACCCAACCCCATGACGCTGGATGCAACCCACATCGCACGGCTTTCCCTGGCCTCGATGGGGTGCATTTCAGGCATGTCTTCTGCATCGCCGTCAAGCGGCGTGTTGGCCAGGCGCGGTTCGATGATGCGGTCGGTCAGCCACCAGCCCAGCAGCACGATCACCAGGCACGAGGCCGAGGTGAAGTACCAGTTGATCAGCGGATGCAGCTCCAGACTGGCATCCGCGATCTGGGCTGCGGGCTGAGTGAAGCCCATCAGCAGCGGATCGAGCGCCGAGGGCACGAAATTGGCCGAGAAGCCACCGGAGACGCCGGCGAACGCTGCGGCAATGCCGGCCAGGGGATGGCGGCCGGCGGCGTAGAAAATGATGCCGCCGAGCGGAATCACCACCACGTAGCCGGCATCGACCGCGGTATGGCTGACGATCGCGATCAGGATCAGCATCGGCGTGAGCAGCAGCTTTGGCGTGAACGCCAACAGCTTCTTGAGCAACGCGTTGATGTAGCCGCTGTGCTCGGCCACGCCGACGCCCAGCATGGCTACCAGCACCACGCCCAGCGGCGCGAAGCCGGTAAAGGTGTCGACCATGGTGGTCAGAAAGCTCACCAGTTGTTCGCCGGTGAGCAGGTTGGTGATGGTGATGGCATCACGGGTCGTGGGATGTTCAGCGCCGAACTGAATGCCTGACATCAGCCAGGAGAGCACCCAGACCACGATCATCAGCAGCAGGAAAAGCATGGCCGGGTCGGGCAGCTTGTTGCCGACCACCTCGATGAAGTTCAGTGCGCGGTTGAGCCAGCCGGCCGTGCTGTCGCTGTGGCCGGCAGAATTCTGTTCGGTGCTGTTCATTGGCGGATGGTCCCCATCAGATCGTTATTCGGTCAGCGCCGCACGTGTCCACCCGGTCGGTACCAGCGATAGCGACCCGGCGCTGAAAAGCGCCAGAACCGTACCATAACCACGCCGCGCAGACCACTGAAGCCGCACTTCGGCTCAGCGCCGGCGACGCGGCCCGTCGAGCGGCAGTGGCGTGACCTTCTCCCCGCTTTTGCGGTCGCGGATGACCGCCGTGCCGCGTTTTGCGACCTGCTCGACACGGACGATCGAGTGCATCGGCAGATGCAGCACTTCGACGTCTTCAAACTCGTCGCGCAGCCGCTCTTCGGTCGGATCGACCACGAGCCCTTCGTCGCCTCCCAGCACCAGCTCGGAAACCTCGACAAATCCGTAGGCCAGCTCGCTGCCGCCGACCTTGCGGCAATAAAGCTCGTAGACCTGCCCTTGATTGAGAAAACTGACCTTGTAAAGAATGGACATCACATGATCCGAACGATTGCCATGGTGCGCGTGCCTGTCAGTCGTCCTGCAGCCCGAGATCGACCAGACCGGGAAACGGGCGCAGTATCAGGGCCACGATCATGCCGGCGATGAAGCCGGCCACGTGTGCCCACCAGGCGACGGCACCATCGGGTGTGCCGAAAACGGTGTAGATCAACTGCAGTGTAAACCACGAGCCGATGACCAGGATGGCCGGCACCCGGGCAAACTGCAGATACAGCCCGAGCGGCAGCCACAAACCCATCCGGCTGACCGGAAACAGCCCGAGATAGATACCGATGATGGCTGACACGCCGCCGCTGGCGCCAATGACCGGGGTTTGCACTTGTCCCATCTGCCAGGCCAGGAACAGATTGGCAAGCGCGCCCAGACCGAGAAAGCTCAGCACCATCCCGCCGTGCCCGATCGCCCGCTCCACGGTGATTCCGAACACCCAGAGATAGGCCAGGTTGCCGGCCAGGTGAAGCCAGTCGGCATGTACGAACAGCGAGCTCAGAATCCGGAGCAGTGCCGGGCTGTGCCAGCTGGCAGGAAACCGGGCCAGGTCGGTGAGCACGTGCGCCGGCACAAACCCCCAGCTGCGGACCCACTCGGTCGCATTCGTCGCCGAGCCCCACTGCGCCCAGGCCCAGGTCAGCACCATGGCCAGGCTGAAAAACGTCAGCACCCAGGGCCACACCAGCTTGCGCCGGTGGGTGTTGACGGCTTGCCTCATCGCGGCTCGAGCAGGAAACGGTGAGACTCAAAATCAATCACTGCGCCATCACGCGTGATTTCGACGATATGCGCGCCCTTGACGCTGTCACCGACCATGTGACGCTCGCCGTTGAGCAGCACGAAGCGCTCTGCCTCCCTGGGTGAATAGACGTGGATTGTCAGATCGAGCTCCGGCAGGTTGCGACGCGTTGACAAGGGAAGTTCCCAGATCCGCAGGTACTCCGAGACGCCCTCATTGAGCGGCGCTGGCTCCGGCCTTGCTTCAGGTGCAGCGGCGGATTCGCCCCCGGTGTCTGGCTTCTGAGCGGGCGCTGTCTCGCGCTTCGCCGGTTGCCTGGGGGCGTCACGCTGGCGCTGCGCACGCTCGGCGGTGATGCGGCGCTCCAGTTCCTCGCCTGCTTCCGTGGCGGGGACGGGCCGTGACTCGCGCTCGGACGGTTTTCGCCGCACGACACGATCGGGGGCGGCCGGAATCGGCTGCCGGCGGTCGCGACGGTCCCTGACCGGTGCGGCCTCTTCACCTGCCCGGTCGTCGGATTCGACCGGAGGAGTCCGACGGCGCCGCCGGTCTTGCGTGGCGGACGCTGCATCCGCACTGTCAGACGGTTCGACTTGAGCGACTTCAAGCGTTGCGGCGTCACCTTCCTCCTCGCCGGGCCGCACGGGCTCCGGGCGTGGCGCGCGGTCTTTTGCGAGCGGCGCGTCGTCGTGGCTCGAGGGCAGCCATTGTGGCTGCACAACGTAGATGGTGGCCGCCGCCACGGCCACGACCAGGAGCACGGCGCCAAGCCAGGGCCATATCCGTCGCCGGCGGCGCGGTGCTGGTCGGGGTGGTTCCGGCGAGTTCAGCCCCGGCGCGCCGGAGTGCTGGCGGCGCGATTCGGACTTGCGCAGGGCATCGAGAATGAAGGACAAGTTCAGGCTCCGTCGTGTCGGGTCAGCAGGCGCGGTGCATTCTCGTGCGGTGCGCGCAGGAACAGGCGGGTAACGGGTCCCACCACACCGTCGTCGTTGAGCCCGTTATGGCGTTGAAAGGCCGCCACCCAGTCGCTGAAGGCATCATCATAATTGGCATCGATGGCGCCAGTCCACGGCACTGGATCGGCTCGGGAGGCCAGTGTTTTCATCCTGCGGATAGCGGCGCCGCTATCGCCGCGCTTGAACACCTCGCCGCTGTCGGGCCAGGCCACGAGCAAGTCGCCACGCCAGCGGCGGTCGAGTTGCAGGCGGGGCACGCGCCAATCCTGGCCGTCGTGGCGCAGCAGCACTTCCTGATCGTCGAGCCCGACCAGCAGCACGTGTCCGTCGGGCGGACGGCTCAGCCGCAGCACCAGAGGCAGGTCGATCGACTCGACAAAGGACCAGTTGCCTTTCAGTCGCAAGCAAACCAGGGCTTCGACCTCCGTTCCAGCGCAGGCCCGGGCGATATCCACGGAGTCCAGCTCGGGCCATAAGGCGGACAGTTCGGTCCAGGCTGTCTGCGCATCGGCATCGGCGAGCATGAGCTGCCAGCCCGAGCGGATCTCGTCGACGCTTTCACCCTGTGGCTGCAGCATCAGCCAGGACAAGGCGCCACCGGCGGCCAGCACCGCCACCAGGGCGCCGGCTGCGATGGTTCCGCGCAGCCAGCCGCCGCGCGGCCGGGTTTCCTCTCCGGCGACTTCGCGGGCGGCCGCGCGCACCAGCCCGGCGCCAACCCGGTCGTGCTCGCGTGCGTAGCCGGCAACCAGAGCACGGTCGGCAATGATGTTGATCAAGCGCGGTACGCCCTGAGAGGTCTGGTAAACAGCGCGCAGTCCGTCGGCGGTAAACGGGCAGCGGTGGGCGCCGCCCACGTCCAGACGGTGCCGGATATAGGCTTCGGTTTCGCTTTCGTTGAGCGGGTCCAGGTGATAGCGCGCCGTGATCCGCTGCGCCAGCTGTCGAAGCTCCGGCCGCGACAGCAGATCGCGCAACTCGGGCTGGCCGATGAGAATGATCTGCAGCAGTTTGTCGGTGGCCGTCTCCAGATTGGTCAGCAGTCGGATCTGCTCGAGCCCTTCGCGGCTCATGTTCTGGGCCTCGTCGATGATCAGCACCACTCGCTCGCCCTCGGCGTGGCGCTCGAGCAGATAGCTGTTGAGGCGCTCCTGGAGCTGCTGCAGGCTGCCGTCGGTGCCTGCAATCGAGATTTCCAGCTCGCCGCAGACCGCGCGCAGCAGCTCCGCCGGCGACAGCATCGGGTTGAGGATCAGCGCAATACGGGTGTTTTCGGGCACCTGCTCGAGCACCACGCGACACAGCGTGGTCTTGCCGGTGCCGACTTCTCCGGTCAGCTGCACGAACCCACCGCTGCCGCCCTGCCCCACGCCATAGAGCAGATGCGCCAGCGCGTCGCGGTGGCGCTGGCTCAGATAGACGAAGCGCGGGTCGGGCGTGATCGAAAACGGGCGCTCGGACAGACCGTAGAAGTGTTGATACATCAGTAGCAGATCCCGGCAGTCACTCGCTCAGTTTCACCCGTGTCGTCACCGCTTCGGCATCTGGGGCTCGCGGGGCTTCATTTCAGTCCGACAGCGCCATCAGCGATGCGTTGCCGCCAATGGCTGCGGTGTTATTGGTCAGCACGCGCTCGGTCACGAAACGATGCAGGTAGCGCGGACCGCCGGCTTTCGGACCGGTGCCCGACAGCCCCTCGCCGCCGAAGGGCTGTACACCCACGACTGCGCCGGTCATGTTGCGGTTGACGTAGGCGTTGCCCACTCGGGCACGGTGGGCGATATGACGATAGACCCGGTCGATGCGGCTGTGGATGCCCAGCGTCAGGCCGTATCCGGTGGCGTTGATCTTGTCGATCACCGCATCCAGCTCGCTTGCCTTGTAGCGCACCACGTGCACGATCGGCCCGAAGATCTCACGCTCGAGGCGGTCGATGCTGTCGATTTCGTAGGCGCGCGGGGCAAACCAGTGGCCCGGCGGCAGATCATCGCGCAGCGGCGTTTTGGCAATCAGCTTTGCTTCGCGATCCATCCGCTCGGCGTGCTCGTTGAGCATTTCGAGCTGACCGGCGTCGATGATCGGGCCGACATCGGTTTCGAGCAGGCCGGGGTCACCCACCACGATTTCTGCCATTGCGCCGGCGAGCATCTCGAGCATGCGATCGGCCACGTCGGCCTGCAGATAGAGCACGCGCAGCGCCGAGCAGCGCTGCCCGGCGCTGAGAAAGCCCGAGTGAACGATGTCGGCGACAACCTGCTCGGGCAGCGCCGAGGAGTCGACGATCATGGCGTTCTGGCCGCCGGTTTCGGCGATCAGGGTCGCCAGCGAGCCTTCGCGCTCGGCCAGGCTGCGGTTGATGACGCGCGCGGTTTCGGTCGAGCCGGTAAATGCCACGCCGGCGATGCGCGAATCACCAGTGAGTGCGGCACCCACCTTGCCGCCGCCGGGCAGGCACTGAATTACCTCTTCCGGCACGCCCGCCTCGTGCATGAGAGCCACGGCGCGGGCGGCGATCAGGGGCGTCTGTTCGGCGGGTTTGGCGAGCACCGTGTTGCCGGCCACCAGCGCGGCCACGACCTGGCCGGTGAAGATCGCCAGCGGGAAGTTCCACGGGCTGATACACACGAACACGCCCTTGCCGTGCGTACGCAGGGTGTTGGATTCCCCGGTCGGGCCGGGCAGCTCGACCGGCTCGGCCAGCTCGTTTCTGGCCTGCATGGCGTAGTAGCGGCAGAAGTCGACCGCCTCGCGCACCTCGGCGAGCCCGTCGAGCAACGCCTTGCCGCCCTCGCGGGCACAGATGGCCATCAGCTCGGCGCAGTGCTGCTCGTAGAGATCGCCGATGCGATCGAGAATGTCGGCCCGCTCGGCAGCGCCGCGGTGATCCCAGTCGCCCTGCGCAGTCAGCGCCGTGTTGACGGCCTCGGAGACCGATTCGGGATCGGTCCAGGTGACCTGGCCGAGCGACATGCGACTGTCCATCGGCGAGGCGATATTGTCGTCCGTACTGCCACGCGCGGCCGGGCCGGTGGGCGCTGCCCGCCAGTCGGCTTCGGCGGCACGTTCCATATCCTGCTTGAGCTGCGACAGCTCCGGATCGCGAGCCATGTTGATGCCGCGGCTGTTGCGCCGCCCGGAGCCATAGATGTCGGCCGGCAGGGGAATGCGCGGATGCGAGAATTGCGCATGCGACTGGACCTCGGCTATCGGATCGTCGATGACCTTTTCGACCGAGAGTTTCTCGTCGACGATACGGTTGACAAACGAAGTGTTGGCGCCGTTTTCAAGCAGGCGGCGCACCAAGTACGGCAGCAGGTCCTTGTGGTTGCCGACCGGCGCATAGACGCGGCACTGCGCGTTGAAGCCTTCACCGTCGAGCACCTCTTCGTAGAGCTGCTGACCCATGCCGTGCAAACGCTGGAATTCATGCTCGGTGTTGTCACCGGCCAGCTCGGCGATGGTGGCAATCGTATGCGCATTATGGGTGGCAAACTGCGGATAAAAGCAATCCGGCAACGACAGCAGCTTGTCGGCGCAGACGATATAGGACAGGTCCGTGTTGGCCTTGCGGGTGAATACCGGGTAGCCCTCGACGCCGTCAACCTGAGCAAACTTGATTTCGGTGTCCCAGTAGGCGCCCTTGACCAGGCGGATGGGAATGCGGTGCCCGGTTTCGCGCGCCTTTTCCGCCAGCCAGTCGATGGCGGCCCAGGCCCGCTTCTGATAAGCCTGCAGCGCCAGCCCGAAGCCGTCCCAGCCTTGCAGTGAAGCATCGCCCAGAACGGCGGCGAAAACATCCAGCGAGATCATCAGACGGTCGGCCTCTTCAGCGTCGACGGTCAGGGCAATGCCTGCCTTGCGCGCGCGCTGGGCCAGCTCGAGCAGGCGCGGAACCAGCTCTTCCATCACGCGCTGATGCTGGGCGTATTCGTAGCGCGGGTGCAGTGCCGAGAGCTTGACCGAAATGCTCGGCAGCGCGAATACATTGTCACCTTCGGTGCGCTCGCCGATGGCGTCGATGGCATTGGCATAGGCATCGAAGTAGATGCGGGCGTCCGCCGCCGTCAGCGCCGCCTCTCCGAGCATGTCGAAGGAATAACGGAAACGCCGGTTCTCTTTCTTGACCGACCGTTGCATGGCCTCTTCGATCGTGCGCCCCATGACGTACTGGTGGCCCATGATGCGCATCGCCTGGCGGATGGCAGTGCGCACCACCGGCTCGCCGGATTTGTTGGCCATTTTCGACAGCAGCGTGCCGATGCTGCGCTTCTCCGAGCCCTTGACGCCGACCAGCCGGCCAGTCAGCATCAGCCCCCAGGTGCCGGCATTGACGAGCACTGACGAACTCTTGCCGAGATGCGCTTCCCAGTCGGCGTCCGAAAGCTTGTCGGAAATCAGCATTTCTGCGGTGTCGTTGTCAGGAATCCGCAGCAGCGCCTCGGCCAGGCACATCAGGATCACGCCCTCTTCCGACGACAGGTCGTACTCGCGCATGAACGCTTCCATCACGCCAACATCGCGGCTGCGATTGCGAACGCTCCGGACCAGAGCGGCAGCCTTGCCGCTGATGCTCTCGCGCTGCTCGGGGTCGAGACGCAATTGCTCGAGCAAGAAGCGAACATGCTCGCCCTCATCCACCTGCCAGGCCGCATCCAGCGCCTGGCGGCGCGCGTCCGCGGTGAAGGAATCAATGGTGACGAAAGGGTGGGAAGCTTGTGTCATCGGGCCCTCTGAAAACAGGTTTCGAAAGTCATTCGCAAGTGTAACCGAAGGCGGCTTGTGACTGGCGTCATCACTGACGACCGGGTGCGGGTGCGCGTGCACGCTTGCGTGGCCGATTTCTTGATCCAGCGCAATTCCCCCTGCCACCTTCCGATTGCATCAGCTAGAATGGGCGCAATGCAGTCCGGAAACATGGTGATCGCTGGCATGATCGACATCCGGTACAGTTCGGAACCGCAGCCCTCCCGTGTAATAGAGGCGCGTTCCAATCTTTCCATGTCGCTCGACCGGCTGGCCGCCGTGTTTCTCGGTTTGAGCGCAGTAACGCTTCTGGTGGCGCTTGGCCCGCTTCTGCTGGGCTTCTGGCCAATCATGATAGCTGCAATACTGCATCTGTTCATTGTCGGCTGGTGCATGCGACTGGCCTGGCGAGGGAACTGGGCGCGCGAGACCATGATGGTTGATCGTGACAGGCTCAAGATCGAGCACTTCGACGTCCGGCGCCAGACTTGTTCCGAATGGCCTTCGGCCTGGGTACAAGTGAAGGTCCTGCAGCAGCCGATGGGTGAGCGGCAGGTGATGGTAGCCTGTCACGGACGGCAACAGGCGATCGGCGAATTTCTGCCGATTGACGAGAAGCTGGCGCTGGCTGGCGCTCTCAGGGAAAGTCTCCGGCCATACAGTGCCCGGAGTTGAGCAAGCAATCACAGGTGAGACGAGGATGAAGAAAACGAACGAACTGATCGTGGCCCTGGCCGTACTGGCGGTCATCACCGTGGTCACCTGGGGCCTGTTCGCCGTCGGCGACAACATGCCCGCTGGCGTGACGGCCTACAGCCAGGATGTCTATCAGCTGCACAATATTGTTCTGGCCGTGGTGACCGTGATCGGCATTCTGGTGTTCACGGCGATGTTCACGTCGATCTTTGTGCATCGGAAGTCAAGAGATTACAAGGCGGCCAAGTTCAGTCATTCCACTGCCGCCGAAATTACCTGGACGGCCATCCCGGTTGTCATTCTGATCATCCTCGCAATCCCTTCGACCCGCGTTCTGATCGACATGGAGAATACCGGCGGGGCCGAGATCAATATCAAGGTCACCGGCTTCCAGTGGCTGTGGCAGTACGAATATCTCGAGGACGGCGTGGATTTCTATTCGATGCTGGACCGGGAAAGCAATCGCGCGCGCCAGATTGGCGCGGGCATCGACGTTCGCACCGTCGACAACTACCTGCTCGAAGTCGATAACCGGCTGATTGTCCCCGTCGACACCAAGATTCGTTTCCTGTTGACCTCCGGTGACGTGATCCACTCCTGGTGGGTGCCGGAGCTCGGCTGGAAGCGAGACGCGATCCCCGGCATGGTCAACGAGGCCTGGGTGCAGATCGAGGAAGAAGGCGTCTACCGCGGTCAGTGCGCCGAGCTGTGCGGCAAGGACCATGGTTTCATGCCCATTGTGGTCGAGGCCGTTTCACAAGCGGATTACCGCGAGTGGATTGAAAACCGCAAGGCGGAGCAGGCGGCAGCCGCCGACAGCCCAGCGTCAGCGCAGCAGGTGGCAGCGACCGGTGAGCCTGCCGGCAGCGTCGAGTCGGGTGGAAGAGTGAACAAGAGCAAGGAAACCAAGTCATGAGCCATGAAACCGCACTGAATCAGGACGAACACCACGGCGACCACCCGACCGGCCTGGCGCGCTGGCTGTTCACCACCAACCACAAGGAAATCGGCACCCTCTACCTGGTCTTTTCCCTGACCATGTTCTTGGTCGGCGGTGCGATGGCCATGGTCATTCGCGCCGAACTGTTCGTGCCCGGCCTGCAGATCGTCAACCCCGAATTCTTCAACCAGATGACCACCATGCATGCGCTGGTGATGATCTTCGGGGCGGTGATGCCGGCGTTCGTCGGCCTGGCCAACTGGATGGTGCCGCTGATGATCGGCGCACCGGACATGGCGCTGCCGCGTTTGAACAACCTGTCGTTCTGGATACTGCCGTTCGCGTTCGCCGTCCTGCTCACGCCGCTGGTGCTGGGCATGTTCGGCATCGGCACCGGCGGACCGGCCTCGGGCTGGACGCTATACCCGCCGCTGTCGCTGCAGGGCGGCACCAACATCGCCTTCGGCATCTTTTCCATCCACCTGATGGGCATGTCGTCGATCATGGGCGCAATCAACATCATCGTCACGATCCTCAACATGCGTGCCCCGGGAATGAGCCTGCTGCGCATGCCGATGTTCGCCTGGACCTGGCTGATCACCGGGTTTCTGCTCATCGCCGTGCTGCCGGTTCTGGCCGGTGCCGTCACCATGCTGCTGACCGATCGCTTCTTCGGCACCAGCTTCTTCAATGCCGCAGGTGGCGGCGATCCGGTGCTGTATCAGCACATCTTCTGGTTCTTCGGGCATCCGGAGGTCTACATCATGATCCTCCCTGCCTTCGGCATCGTCTCGGAAATCCTGCCGACGTTCTCGCGCAAGCCGTTGTTCGGCTATACCTCGATGGTATATGCGACCGCGTCGATTGCGTTTCTGTCGTTCATCGTCTGGGCGCATCACATGTTTGCCGTTGGCATGCCGCTGGGCGGCAATATCTTCTTCATGTACGCCACGATGGTCATTGCCATCCCCACCGGCATCAAGGTATTCAACTGGGTCTCGACCATGTGGCGCGGCTCGATGAGTTTCGAAACACCGATGCTGTTCTCCTTGGGCTTCATCGTGCTGTTCACCATTGGCGGATTCTCGGGGCTGATGCTTGCCATCGTGCCCGCCGATTTCCAGTACCACGACACCTACTTCGTGGTGGCTCACTTCCACTACGTTCTGGTGACCGGCTCGGTCTTTGCCCTGATGGCCGCCGTCTACTACTGGATACCGAAATGGACCGGCCACATGTACAACGAAAGGCTCGGCAAGATCCATTTCTGGTGGTCGGCGATTTCCGTCAACGTGCTGTTCTTCCCACAGCACTACCTGGGTCTTGCTGGCATGCCCCGACGAATCCCCGACTATGCCGTTCAGTTCGCCGAGTTCAACATGATCTCGTCGATCGGCGGCTTTGCCTTTGGCATCGCCCAGCTGTTTTTCGTCTATATCGTGTGGCAGACCATCCGTGGTGGGGAGCGCGCCAGCAATCAGGTCTGGGAAGGCGCGCGCGGCCTGGAGTGGACCGTGCCTTCGCCCGCTCCGCTGCATACCTTTGAAACGCCACCGAAAGTGGACGACAGCGTGACCGCTCATCCCGACCATACCGGATGATGGGAGCGCGGGCGTTGAGTGAGAACAACAATCAGCACAAGACCCGGCGGCGCCGGGTCATCGGGATGGCGCTGGTGCTTGCCGGAATCGCGACGGCCATCTACATCGGTTTCATCATGATGGGAGTCGTCAACGCCCAATGAACACTCCGGCGACATAACGGATCAGCGCCCTGAGGTGCTCGAACAACAGAGGGAGCTGGCGAGCGGCCAGCCACAGAACCAACTGCATCAGGAATCAACAATGGCACAAGCACATTATTTCGTACCCTCCAGGGCCAGGTGGCCCATCGTCGGCTCGTTCGGTCTGTTCGTCATGGTCATGGGCACGGCCACCTGGTTCAACAACCCGGCCATCGGGCCCTGGATTCTGCTGACCGGTGCGGCAATCGTGGCGGTCATGTTTTTTGGTTGGTTTTCGGAGGTGATCGGCGAATCCGAGAGAGGGGTCTACAACAAGGCCGTTGATGGCTCCTTCCGCCAGGGCATGATCTGGTTCATCTTCACGGAGATCATGCTTTTCGGCTCTTTTTTCGGGGCCCTGTTCTATACCCGGATATTGTCGGTCCCGTGGGTCGGTGGTGAGGGCACCGGGGCGATGACCAACCAGCTGCTCTACCCCGAGTACGACGCCGCCTGGCCCACCGCCGGACCGGCCAATCTCGGTGGCGGGTTCGAGCTCATTCCGGCCTTCGGCCTGCCGCTGGTCAATACCCTGCTTCTGCTCAGCTCCGGCCTGACCATCACGCTGGCCCACTGGGCGCTGAAGAAAGCCCAGCGCGGCCCGCTGGTCGGCTGGATGATTGCCACCGTGGCCCTGGGGTCCACCTTTTTGTACTTTCAAGCCACGGAGTACGTCCACGCCTACCAGGACCTGGGCCTGACCCTGGGTTCGGGCATCTATGGCTCGACATTCTTCATGCTGACTGGTCTCCACGGCGTGCACGTTACTGCCGGCACCATCATGCTCATCGTCATTACCCTGCGCTGCATGGCCGGACACTTCACCAAGAAGAATCACTTCGGCTTCGAGGCCGTGGCCTGGTACTGGCACTTTGTCGACGTGGTCTGGCTGGGCCTTTTCGTTTTCGTCTACGTTCTGTAACCGGGCAGCGACAAATCGAAAACGAACGTGCCGGCCAATGTGCCGGCACGTTCGTTATTGACCCGTGATCAAGCTCCAGTTTTCAAACAAGTACCAATTCTCGAATGCCCCAATGACCGAAACAATTGCGGCGCCAGCATCAGGTGGTTTCTGATCATCGATCATTGAACATCATCATGTCCCCGCAACCCGTTCCCAGCGGGCCGAAATGAGCATCCACTCGCTCTCATCGAGCCGCCAGCCGGTCTCGAGCCGGTACCAGCCGCCGGTATCGGGGATGAGGCCGCTGCCCCCGGTCAATACGGCGTGCATGGTAGCGGTGGCGCGGTCCCTGCCCTGAAGCTTGATCTCCAGTTTGGCCAAGCGCGCCTTGAGGCGTTTGTGCGCCATCATTTCCCGCCGTAGCAGCAGACCGGCCGCGCGCCGGTCCAGGTTGCGTGTCGTCGCAGTGAAGTCCTTGGCTATCGGTGCCATGAACGCACGCGCCCGCCCTTCGCTCAGGCTTGTCTGCATCGACTCGATACGGGCCCGAATCCGCTCTTCGGCTGGCCGATCATCGGCGCAGGCGGCAAGAGTCGCCGCCGCTATTGCCGCCATTGCCAGTGCCCGAAGGCGCGTTCGCCTTTTCACTGGCGCTGGTCCTCGCTGAGATAGGATTCCAGCAGCCGCGAGGCCACCACAATCAGATCATGCTCGGTGATCAGACCGACCAGGTGGCCCTTTTCCACTACCGGCAGGCTGCCCAGACGCTTGTCTCGCATCAGACGTATGGCCTCTACCGTGGTCGTATCCGGAGTTATCGTGATCGGATCTGATCGCATGATGTCGCGAACAGTCACGGATTCTTCGCTGCGCCTGCCGCGGGCGATCAGTCGCAGCAGCTGACGATGAGAGACCAGGCCCAACAGCTGGCCCGCGTCGTCCTCTACCGGGACATGGCGAACGTGTCGCCATTCCATCAGGCTGGCTGCAAAATCGACAATGTCGTCCGGCCTGACGGTAAACAGATCAGTGGCCATGAACTGTCCCACATGGCGATAGCTGTCGCGCCAGTCCTGCTGGCTGCAGAAGGCAGCCAGCTCCCACTCCGAAACCGGTCGTCCGGTTTCGGAGCGCTCGGCCATCGACGAAACCAGCGCCCGCAAACGCTCATGCTCGTTGCCCTCCCCGCGCATGCTCTCGAGCGATTCCAGCTGCCACCGCGCGCCGGTGCGGCGATTTTCCACCCGCGCCTGAATCACGCCCAGGTAACGCTCGATGTCGCGCTCGTCGATACCGGCTTCGACCAGGCCGGTTCGGGCCATGGGCAGCAATTCGTCGAGGATCAATTCCTGCGCAGTGACCTGACGATCGTTGAACCAGACCTGCTGCGCACGCAGCCCCTCCCGCGCTGCGGCCAGGAAGTTGCTCTTGACGTCGCTGAAGTTCAGATGTTCGCGGATGTCGTCGATGGTGTGCGACAGATGCGACATCATGCCGAAGAAGAACGCCGCATTGGCCACTTCGTCGATGACGGTCGGCCCGGACGGAATAACGCGATTTTCGATGCGCAGATGCGGCTTGCCGTTGGACGAAACGCCGTAGCAGGCGCGATTCCAGCGATAGACCGTGCCGTTGTGAAGACACAGCGCGCGTAATCGCGGTGTCTCGCCACGCGCCACCATGCCGACCGGATCGTCTTCGAATTCGGTCGTCAGCACGACCCGGAAGCGGGCGATGTCTTCCTTGAAGATTTCGATGACCGACTCGTCGATCCAGTGATCGCCAAAATGGACCCGGGGCTTGTGGCCACGGGTGGCATGTGCCTCCGAGCGGGCGTCGACCGAGTGCTCGAATACGGCGATCCGGGTCTCGTGCCAGAGCCGCTTGCCAAGCAGAATGGGCGAATTGACGCAGCTGGCCAGCAGCGGCCCGGTGACTGCCTGGGCAATGTTGTAGAGATGGGCAAATTCATCCGCACCCACCTGAAAATGCACCTGAAAGCTGGTATTGCAGGCCTCGAGCATCAGGTTGTCGTGATTGATGTTGAGCTGGTCAATGCCCTTGATGGCAAACTGGACCTTGCTGCCACGAAGCTTCAACAGTGCCTCGTTGAGCGCAAAATAGCGCGCCTTGGGCACCATGGAGTCCAGCGACATGTGCTCACGCGTGAGCGTAGGCAAAATACCCACCAGCGCGATGCGGCTGCCTGCCGTGTCGGCCTTTTGCCGCGCGATGGCGAGCACTTCCTCGGCCTCCCTTTCCAGCTGGCGCAAGCAGTCGCCGCCGAGCTCGAGCGGTGACAGATTGGCTTCCAGGTTGAACAGGCCCAGCTCGTGCGTGAAGCGCGGGTCGTCAATCTGCTCGAGAACCTGCATTGCCGTCAGCGCAGGGCGGGCAGCCTGATCGACCAGGAACATCTCCTGTTCGGCGCCAATGCGCCTGACGCCGGATTCGATCATGCCGGTCTCGAGCATGTCCTCGAGAGCACGCACTTCTTTTAGCAGCGCTTTCATGAAGGCGTGGCGGCTGCGCTCATCGCTGGTTTGTTCGACGTTCTCTTCGCCCATGGGGTTCGGTTGCTGAGGGTTTTCCCGCGATCATATACGGCGGCCGATAAAGGGGCAAATATCGAGCTTGTGGCAGGTCACGCATCGGTCGATGTGCGGGCGCGATCCCGGCTTGTCTCGGCGCAGCTCCTGTGCCAAGCTTTGATCAGATCGATCAAGCGGATTCAAAGGGAGACCTGATGAGCGACAAACCCTGGCTCAAGCAATATCCGGAAGGGGTGCCGGCCGAGATTGACGTGGATGAATTCGACTCGGTAGTGGATGTCATTGACACCAGCTGCAATGACTTTCGCGACAAGATCGCGTACGTCAACATGGGCGGCAAGCTGACCTACGGCCAGGTGGATCGCCACAGCGCGGCCTTCGCCGCGCGACTGCAGGCCATGGGTCTGGAAAAAGGCGACCGGATCGCCATCATGATGCCCAATGTCCTGCAGTATCCGATTGCCGTTTTCGGAGCTCTGCGCGCCGGGCTGGCGGTGGTCAACACCAACCCGCTCTACACCGCGCGCGAGCTCAAGCACCAGCTCAACGATTCCGGCGCCCGTGCAATCCTGATCATGGACAACTTCGCCGGCGTGCTCGAGGCGGTCATCGACGATGCGCCGGTCGAGCATGTGATCGTCACCCGCATGGGTGACATGCTGGGCGGCATCCGGGGCGCGCTGACCAACTTCGTGGTGCGCCATGTCAAGAAAATGGTGCCGGCCTACAGCCTGCCCGAAGCACTGCCATTCAAAGCACTGCTACGGGAAGGCGCCGATCAGCAGTTCCACCCGGTGCGTCTGGGGCATGAAGACATCGCTTTTCTGCAGTACACCGGTGGCACCACCGGCATCTCCAAGGGGGCGGTGCTCACCCACGGCAACATGATCGCCAACATGCAGCAGGCATCCGCCTGGCTGGGCGGAAACATGAACATGGGCGAGGAAACCATCATCACCGCCCTGCCCCTCTACCATATCTTCGCGCTGACGGCCAATTGTCTGGTGTTTCTCAAGCTCGGCGGCCGCAACGTGCTGATTACCAACCCGCGCGACATGTCCGGTTTCGTCAAGGAGCTCGCCAAGGTGCGCTTTACCGCCATTACCGGGGTCAATACCCTGTTCAACGGCCTGCTCAACACCCAGGGCTTCAGCCAACTCGACTTTTCCAGTCTGCGCATGACGCTCGGCGGCGGCATGGCGGTTCAGCGTTCCGTGGCCGAGCGCTGGAAAAAAGCCACGGGCGTCACGCTGGTCGAGGCCTACGGGCTGACCGAGACCGCCCCGGCAGCGTGCATCAACCCGATGGATCTCGAGGAATACAACGGCTCCATCGGCCTGCCGATTTCCTCGACCGATTGCCGCATCATCGACGCCGACGGCACGCCATTGCCGACAGGTGAAATCGGCGAACTGTGCGTGCGTGGTCCACAAGTGATGCACAGCTACTGGAATCGGCCCGAAGAGACCGCCAAGGTGCTCGACGACGATGGCTGGCTGCGCACCGGAGACATGGCGCGGATGGACGAGCGCGGCTACTTCTACATCGTCGACCGCAAGAAAGACATGATTCTGGTCTCCGGGTTCAATGTTTATCCCAACGAAATCGAGGACGTTGCCTCCGGTCATCCCAAAGTGCTCGAGGTGGGCGCCATCGGTGTACCGGACGAAAAGTCCGGCGAGGTGGTCAAGGTGGTGGTCGTGCGCAAGGACGAATCGCTCACGGTCAAGGAGCTGCGTGAATACTGCCGCGAACAAATGACCGGATACAAGGTCCCCAAGTACGTCGAGTTCGTCGACGAGCTGCCCAAAAGCAACGTCGGCAAGATTCTGCGGCGAGAAGTGCGCGATCTTCATGGCGAGGCAAACAGCTCGGATGAACATTGACTCTGCCGCGCAGACGGGTTCGGGTCGCGGCGCGCGTCAATCAAGCAGTTCTGACTCGTCTGGCCGGGCTGACAAGCCGGAAACTCCTACGCCGATGAGGCGAACCGAAAACTGCTTGCGCCAGCCGGCCCAGTCTGCCAGCAGCTCGCGCGCGGCTGCCAGGATCGGTTCGGCGGCGCGGGTGTAACCGCTCAGTGACTGACTGCGGGTGATGGTGGAAAACCCTCCGGAGCGCAGCTTGATCGTGACAGTGCGGGCGTACAGATCACGCTGGTCGAGCCTTCTTGCCACCTCGTCGGCCTGAACGCGCAGGACTTGCTGCAGACTTTCGATATCGTGATGGTCACGCGCAAACGTCGTTTCCTGGCTGATCGAGCGGCGAACGCGATCGCCTGCGACCGCTCTCTCATCGATGCCCGCGGCGCGCTGGATCAATTCTTCTGCCTGATCACCCAGCACGCTTGCAAGCACGTCAGCATGGGTGCGCCGCAGCTGGCCAATGGTAAAAACGCCGATCTCGTGCAGGCGCTCTGCCGTCCGCGGCCCGATCCCCCATAGCCGCCGAATCGGCAGCGGGTCGAGGAAGCCCTGTACGCGCCCTGCCGGCACGTGCACCAGACCATCGGGCTTGTCATAGTCGGAGGCAATCTTGGCCAACAGCTTGTTATGGGCCATGCCCACAGAGGCCGTCAGCCCGGTTTGCTCTGCGATGCGCTCCTTGAGCCGGGCGCCAATCGCCGGCAGCGACTCGCCGTGCTGGCGAACGCGTTCGCTGACGTCGATGAAGGCCTCGTCAAGGCTGAGCCCCTCGACCCGATCGCTGAGCTCCCGGAACAGCGCGAAGACCCTGCCGGAAACTTCACGGTATCGATCGAAACGCGCGGCAACGAACACACCCGCGGGGCAAAGCCGCCGGGCCCGGGCGCCGGGCATCGCCGAGCGTACGCCATATTGCCGGGCTTCGTAGCTGGCTGCCGCCACCACGCCGCGCGTGCTGCCGCCACCCACCATGACCGGGCGGCCGCGCAATTCGGGATGATCACGTTGTTCAACGCTGGCGTAGAAGGCATCCATGTCGACATGTATGATGGCGCGGTTACTCACATCGACGATCGGGCATCAGTGGACCACAACGACATTGATCGCAGAACATCGGGCGCGCCGACTGCCCCAGGCGCCTGGATTGCGTTCACGGGCCCGACGGGACCTGCTTTCAATGCCTGGCAGGAAACCTGAAATCAGATGGTCCGGGTCGGCGTGTCGCTGTCGAGCATGCCGGCCAGATGGGAAACAATGACATTCCTGGCCTGCTGGCCCTCGGCGCTGTCGGAAAACTGGATGCCGACACCGCTGTTGGCCGTATGCCGACCGCCCGACGGCGTCAACCAGGCCACCTTGCCGGGAATTGCAATTCGCTCCTCGCCCATCAGGCCGAGCAGGATCAGAACCTCGTTGCCGAGCCGGAACTGCTTGCGCGTGGGCACGAACAGGCCGCCGTTGATCAAGAACGGCATGTAGGCGCCGTAGAGTTCCTGCTTGTTTTCGATGTTGTAGGACAGAATGCCTTTCTGAGCCATGAAGTCACTTCCGCGCCGATTGAGCTGCCTGCCATTCTAACAGCCACTGCCCCAGCAGCAGATCCTGGCGAACCACGCCTCTTTCAGCCTCCCGGTGGCCCTCCAGCGCGCGCTGCCAGAGTTCTGCCAGGCGGCGTCGATCGATATGACGGGGCAAGGCCCGGTCGGGCGGTTGCCAGCCGCCGGCGCCGCTGAGCTGCGCCATGATGATGCTCAGCCAGCGCGCCAGCCAGCGCCAGGTCGCCGCCGGATGGCTTTGCCAGCGCTCGAGCACCTGTGCGTGCGGACGCGACTGGCTCAGATCATCAAGCAGCTCGAAACCGAACGCGAGGTCGTCACTTGCGATCATCTCGCGTGCTGCCAGCGGTGCACCACCACTCAGTTCCAGGGCGGCTTCGCGCGTGCCCGCTTCCGCGCTGCTGCACTGCTGCTCGAGCCAGCGTGCGGCAAGGTGTGGCTCTGCGACGCGTAGCGGCCATTGCTGGCAGCGCGAGCGCACCGTTGCCGGCAAGCGCGCGGGCGTCTCGCTGAGCAGAATCAACCAGGCCCCGGAAGGTGGCTCTTCCAGCGTCTTGAGCAGTGCGTTGGCGGCGTTGCGGTTCATGGCGTCGGCGTGTGGGATCAAACCGATCCGGCTCGCGCCCAGAGAAGCTGTCAGCTGTAGTTGCTCGATCAGTCTGCGCACCTGATCGACGCCGATACTCTGCTTGTCCTCGGCAAGTTCAACCACAAACAGATCAGGATGGGTATCGCTGTCGATCCGGCGACAACTCTGACAATCTCCACAGGGCTGCCCGTCGTCTGGCTGGCTGCAAAGCAGCAGTCGCGCCAGCCAATCGCCAAGCGCGCGCTTGCCGATGCCGCGCGGCCCGTGGATCAATGGCGCGTGGCCGAGACGCCCGCCCGCCATGCGCTTCGCCAGCCCGCGGCAGGCCCCTTCCAGCCAGGGCAGCATCACCTCAGCCTCTGCTCGAGAGTCTTTTCGATCATTTTGGAAACCTCCTCGAGCGGTCGGGTGGCGTCAATGACGGCAAAACGCTGCGGCTGGCGCTGGGCCTGGTCCAGATAAGCGCGGCGTACGCGCTCGAGAAATTCGGGCCGATTCTGCTCCATGCGATCCGGCGGAATGCCGCGCGCTTGCACCCGCGACATGCCCAGCTCGACCGGCACATCGAGGAGCAGAGTCAGATCCGGCTCGAAATCCGGATGCACCAGATCGGCCAGGGTTTCCACTGCCGCGGCTCCCAGCTGTCGCCCGGCCCCCTGATAGGCGCGGCTGGCATCGGTGAAGCGATCGCACAGCACGTCATGGCCGTCGGCCAACGCCGGACGAATGACCTGCGCCAGATTTTCCTGGCGTGCAGCAAACATCAGCAGCAGCTCGCTCATCGGCGTCAACGCGCCCGTTGCCGGGTCAAGCAGTAGTTCGCGGATGCGTTCGGCCGTGGGTGTGCCGCCGGGTTCACGCGTGACCACCACCTCGCGGCCGTAGCGATCAAGCCAGGCGCAGATGGTCTCAACGGCCGTGGTCTTGCCGGCGCCCTCGCCCCCCTCGAGGGTGATGAATCGTCCGCGCTTCACTGGCGGCTCCGGATGTAGCGATCGACCGCGGCGTTGTGCTCAGGCAAAGTGTCGGAGAATTGATGACTGCCGTCGCCGCGGGCAACGAAATACAGGGCGCTGCCGGGGGCCGGTTGTGCCGCCGCAGCGAGAGCTGCGCGGCCGGGCAATGCAATCGGTGTGGGCGGCAGCCCATGGCGGGTGTAGGTATTCCAGGGGTGATCGGTGCGCAGATGCGCACGTCGCAGCCGGCCGTCAAAGTCCTGGCCCAGGCCGTAAACGACGGTTGGGTCGGTCTGCAGGCGCATGCCGCGCCGCAGCCGGCGCACGAAAACGCCGGCAATCCGGGCACGCTCTTCAGGGCGCCCGGTTTCGCGCTCGATCAGGGAGGCGAGTACAAGCAACTCCTCGGGTGCGTCCAGCGGCAGGCCGGCATCGCGCCGGGCCCAGGCCGCGGCAAGCGCCTTGTCCATGGCTGCATGGGCTCGTTCCAACAGGTTCAGGTCGCTTGATCCACGCACGAAAAAATAGGTCTCGGGAAGAAAACGGCCCTCTCCCCGGCAACCATCGCAGCCCAGTTCACGCATCAGGCGTTGTTCGCTGAAATCGGCGGACACCTTGCGCAACCGCGGATCTCTGCTCAGGCGCGCGCGCAACTCGCTCAGAGTCCAGCCTTCGACAATGGTGAAGCGATGCTCCTGCACCCGACCGGAGACGATCTTGTCGAGCAGCTGGTCGGCGTTCATGCCGGGGGCAATGCGATACTCACCGGCCTGCAGCAGTGGCGACTCGACACGCCCCAGCAGGCGCCAGCGCCAGTCCAGACGCGTCAGCCCCAGATGTTCGAGCTGCCGGACCATGCCGTGAAGGCTGGTGCCCTTGTCCAGCCACAGATGAGTGATTCCCGAATCGGTCAGCGGCCGCTGACGAAACTGTAGCCAATCGTTGGCCAGCCAGGCGGCCATGAGCGCCGCCAGCACACCGACAAAACCCGTGGCCATGATCAGTCGTCGCATTCGAACAGTTCGTCCCAGAGTCGCTGCCAGCGCCGGCAGACCGGCCCGATGGCCAATGCTCGATCATCGAGCATGCGCACCGGGCGGATGCCGGCAACCGAGTTTATCACCATGACCTCGTCAGCCTGTCGCAGATCGTCGACCTCCAGAGTGGCTTCCTGCGGTGCTTGCCGCAGCCACTCGCCGAGCGCCTGCAGGCCGACGCCGTCGACGCCGGCGTGGCGCTTTTGCGGCGTCAGCGCCTGACCATCGATGATCAACACCAGATTGCCGGCAATGGCTTCGAGGGGGCGACCACGCTGATCGAGCATGATCGCTTCATCGACGCCGGCACGCCGAGCGTACTCGGCCGCCAGCACCTGCTCCAGGCGGTTACCGTGCTTGATGCCGGCCAGCTGAGCCGAGGATGCCAGGCGTACGCTGCTGGTGTGCAGCTTCAGACCCCGCTGACGCTGGGCTGCCAGGCGCTGTGGCCAGGCGCGGCGCTGGATAATGCGCCGCGGCTGCGGCGTAGCCGGCGGCTGGTAGGCTCGCCCGCCGCTGCCGCGCGTCAGCGTCAGACGCACAACACAGCGTGGTTGCGAGCCTGCCACGCGTGTGCATTCAGCGGCGAGCAGTTCCGGATCCGGCGCCGGCAACAGCAAGCGGCCTGCGTCTTGAGTCAGGCGCGCCATGTGCAGCGGCCACAGCGGCGCGCGGCCGTCGACAAAGGCGATGGTCTCGAACAGATGGTCGCCGTAAAGCAGCCCGCGATCGGCGGTGGGCACGCTGTTTTCCGGCTTGCCGTTGACCAGACACTCGCTCATGCTCGATCCCGACCCAACGCTGCCAGCAGCCCGCGCGCCTTGTCTTCGGTTTCGTGCAGCTCGGCCAGCGGATCGGAATCAGCCACGATGCCCGCCCCGGTCCGGAACGTCAGCCGACGCGGAGTGGCCACCATGGACCGAATAAGGATATTCAGATCCATGCTGCCGTCGCGCCCCATGTAGCCCAGGGCACCGGTATAGCAGCCGCGACCCTGTCCCTCCAGTTCGGCGATGATTTCCATGCAGCGCACTTTCGGACAGCCGGTGATGGTGCCGCCGGGAAAGACGGCGCGAATGACGTCGGCGGCATCAACCTCCGGGCGCAGTCGACCGCGGATATTGGAGACGATATGGTGCACATGAGCGTAGGATTCGATCACCATCAACTCGTCGACCTCCACACTGCCCACGGCGCACACTCGCCCCAGGTCATTGCGCTCAAGATCGATAAGCATGATGTGCTCGGCCCGTTCCTTGGGGTGCGAAACCAGCTCCTGGCTGAGGCGCGAGTCGGCGTCCGGCGAGTGCCCGCGCGGGCGGGTGCCGGCGATGGGTCGGGTCTCGACCCGGCGGCCATGGACGTTGATCAGGCGCTCTGGTGAAGAGGAAATCACCGTTCCTCCCGGAAGACGGGCCAGCGCGGCAAACGGTGCCGGGTTGACTTCGGCCAGCGCCTGGTAGAGCCCGGCGGGGTCGATATCGCGCTCGCTCGTGGCCTGCCAACCGCGCGATAGATTGGCCTGGAACACATCACCGGCGCGAATGTACTCGCGAATGCGCTCCACCCCTGCCTTGAAGTGTTCACCTGCATCGACGGTCAGCGCCAGATCCGGCACGGTTTCCGGAGCACGGGGTTGATCAGCAGTGTTCAGTCCGGCGACTTCTGCCCAGGCCTCATCAAGCTCCTGCGTGTCTTCGGCAACCAGCCATGAACGCTGCTCGAAGTGATCATGGAGTATGGCCGCACGGCAACGCCGGGCCAGCGCCACCGGCAGCCCGTCGGCCGCAGGAGGCAGCGCGAGCACGGGCTCGATTTCGCCGCTCAGCTCGTAGCCGAGGTACAGGAACCAGCCGCCGGAAAACGGAAAGCGCAGGTCCCCGGAAGGTGCCGCATTGGCGCGCTGTGCATCGGCAAGCTGGTCGAGAAAGCCGGGCTGGTCGCCGATTCTGTGAGCTTCGAGTACCAGCGCGGGTTCGTCAGCTGCGCGCAGCAGCATCGACCAGCGCGCAGACCCGCCGGCCGGGGCGGAGCTGGCGAGGAGGAAGGGCCAGCGCTCAGGGAGCTGTCGGTGGACAGTGAGCAGCGGCAGGGAAGCCGCCAGCTCACGCGCCGGAGCGCTCATTCAAATCGTTTCAGCAGCAGGGTGCCGTTGGTGCCGCCAAAACCAAAGGAATTGGTCAGGGCAACGCGAATCGATTGCTCGCGAGCCTCGAGTGGCACGAGGTCGATGTCGCGACAGTCGGGGTCGACTTCTTCGAGGTTGATGGTCGGCGGCAGAATGCCGTCGCGCAGCGCCAGCACCGTGAAGATCGCCTCGACACCGCCGGCGGCACCGAGCAGATGGCCGGTCATGGACTTGGTCGAGCTCATCGCCAGCTTGCCGGCATGGTCGCCGAAGCAACTGCGCACGGCAGCGCACTCGGCGCGGTCGCCCAACTGGGTGGAGGTGCCGTGCGCGTTGATGTAATCGACGTCTTCGGGATTCAGCCCGGCATCGCGTACGGCGTTGGCCATGCAGCGGGCGGCCCCTTCGCCGCCCTCGGAAGGAGAAGTGATGTGATAAGCATCTCCGCTCATGCCGTAACCGGCCAGCTCGGCATAAATGGTGGCACCACGACGCTTGGCATGCTCGAGCTCTTCCAGCACCACGATGCCGGCGCCGTTGCTGAGGACAAAGCCGTCCCTTTCGACATCCCATGGACGACTGGCCTTTTTCGGTTCGTCGTTGCGGGTTGAAAGCGCCTTGGCCGAGGTGAAGCCACCGTAGGCCGTCGGCGTGGTGCCGAATTCGCCGCCGCCGGCAACCATGACATCGGCGTCGCCGTAGGCAATGATCCGGGCGGCATCCCCGATGTTGTGGGTGGCGGTAGTACAGGCCGTCACCATGGACAGATTCGGCCCCTTGTAGCCGTACTTGATGGACAGATTGCCGGCGATCATGTTGATGATGACCCCGGGGACGAAGAACGGTGAAATTCTTCGGGGGCCATTATCAAGGTAGGTCTTGTAGGTTTTCTCGATCGTCGATATACCGCCGATGCCCGCGCCGATAGCCAGGCCGATCCGTTCGGCATCGGCCTCGCTGTCGCCAAGCCCGGCGTCGTCGATGGCCTGCATTGCTGCGGCCATGCCATAGTGGATGAACGGATCGCACTTGCGTGCTTCCTTGGGCGTCAGGTAGTCGCCGATATCGAAGTCCCGCACTTCACCGGCAATCTTGGCCGGAAAGTGTTCGGGATCGAACGACTCCAGCGGGCCAATGCCGCTGCGACCGTTACAGATGGCGTCCCAGGCGCTGGCGACATCATTGCCTACCGGCGAGAGGCAGCCCATGCCCGTAATCACGATGCGACGGTCACCACGCATTGACGACTCCGTTATTCAATTCCACTGGATTCACCGAACCGCGAGCGCGGTTTATTTTTCGACGTTCGCCTTGACGTAATCGACAGCCTGCTGAACGGTCGTGATCTTCTCAGCTTCTTCGTCTGGAATCTCGCATTCGAATTCCTCTTCGAGCGCCATGACCAGTTCAACCGTGTCGAGCGAATCGGCACCCAGGTCGTCGACGAAGGAGGCGCTTGGCGTGACTTCTTCTTCCTTGACGCCGAGTTGTTCGATCACGATTTTCTTGACGCGTTCTTCGATGCTGCTCATTGGATATATCCTCTTTGATAGGGGGTTGCCCAAAGCGGGCACATTGTAGTGAACAATTTCGCTCACTGCCAGCTTGCGTATTCCGGCCTGCGCGTGAAGCGACGCCGGAACTTGCTTTAAGTCCTCAATGAAGTCATGGGTTTATGCGAGCTTTCCAAGGCGTCAGCTCATGTACATGCCACCGTTGACGTGCAGCGTCTGGCCGGTGACGTAGCTGCTGGCGCCGGCGGCGAGAAAGCCAACGGCGGCGGCCACGTCCTCGACTGCGCCGAGCCGCTCGAGCGGAATCGACTCGGTCAGGCGCTGGCGCTGCTTCTCATCGAGCGCGGCGGTCATGTCGGTTTCAATGAAGCCGGGCGCGACCACGTTGGCGGTAATGTTGCGGCTGCCCAGTTCCTGCGCAATCGAGCGCGAAAAGCCGGCCAGCCCGGCCTTGGCAGCCGCATAGTTGCTTTGCCCCGGGTTGCCGCTGTAGCCCACCACCGAAGAAATGCTGATGATACGACCGAATCGCGCCTTGAGCATGCCGCGCAGGCAGGCACGAGTCATGCGCATCACGCCCTTGAGGCCGGTGTCGAGCACGGCATCCCAGTCCTCGTCCTTGAGCCGCATCAGCAGCTGATCGCGGGTAATGGCGGCATTGTTGACCAGCACGGTCACGGCGCCGGCACGTTCCCGGATCGCTGCAACCGTCTGCTCAACGGCTGTGGCATCGGTCACGTCGAGGCACAGTCCGCGATCCTCGCCCAGGCGTTCGCTGATCTTCTCGGCGCCGGCCGTCGAAGTGGCAGTGCCGAATACATCGCCGCCCTGGGCCTTGAGCCAGTCGGCCGTAGCCCGTCCGATGCCGCGGCTGGCTCCGGTGACCAACACGACCTGTCCGTCCAGTTGATATGCCTGTTCAGGGTTCATCAAACAGATTCCTTGAAGCTTTGGATGGTTTCCTCGAGGGTTTCCGGATTCTCCAGCGCGTACCAGCGCGCCTGGCGCTCGATGCGACGGCCCAGACCACTGAGCACCCGCCCCGGGCCGCACTCGGCCAGGTCCATGATACCCGCCTGGCAGATATCTCGCACCGACTCGGTCCAGCGGACCGGGCTGGTCAGCTGGCGCTCCAGAGATTCGCGAATCAGGGCGGGGTCCTCGTGCTGTGACACGTCCCAGTTATGGGTCACCGGGATGGCCGGTGCACGAACGTCGGTTGCTGCCAGGATGGCACGCATGGCCTCTGCCGCCGGCGCCATCAGCGGGCTGTGTGAGGGCACGCTGACCGGCAGCTTCAACGCCCGGCGCGCGCCCGCTTCACGACATTTGTGCAGGGCGCGCTCGACCGCTGCCGCGTGCCCGGCGATCACGAGCTGGCCCGGAGAATTGTAGTTGGCCGGCACCACGGTCTGGTCTTCAGCCACTTCACGGCAGATCGCCTCGACCACTTCGTCGTCCAGGCCCAGGATGGCCGCCATGGCGCCCACCCCCTCAGGCACGGCCGACTGCATCTGGCGGCCGCGCTCGGCCACCAGTGAAACAGCGGCTGCAAAATCAAGCGAACCGGCAACCACCAGAGCGGCATACTCGCCCAGGCTGTGGCCGGCCAGGCGAGACGGCTGCGGACCACCGAGTTGTTGCCAGGCGCGCCAGACCGCAACCGCACCCGTCAAGATGGCCGGCTGAGTGATTTCGGTACGATTGAGCTCTTCTTCCGGCCCCTCGCGAACCAGACGCCAGAGGTCGAGATCCAGGGCGTTGCCGGCCTCTTCGAACGTCTGGCGGACACAATCGTGTCTGTCGGCCATCGCGCTGAGCATGCCGACCGACTGGGAACCCTGTCCCGGAAACAGCAATGCAAAGTCCGTCATGCGTCCTCCCTGACTATGAAATGCACGGATGAAGTGAGGGGAAAAGTGACAGGTGCCCGTTGATGCCTTGCTTAGTAGGCGATCAGGGCAGCGCCCCAGGTGAAGCCGCCACCGAAGGCTTCGAGCAGCAGCTTGTCGCCACGCTGGATGCGGCCGCTGCGAAGCGCCACGTCAAGCGCCATCGGCACCGAGGCGGACGAGGTGTTGCCGTGCCGATCCACGGTCACGACCACCTGGTCCATCGACATCTTGAGCTTTCTGGCCGTCGCCTTGATGATGCGCAGATTGGCCTGATGAGGAATCAGCCAGTCGAGATCTTCCTTGTTCAGATCGTTTGCCGCCAGGGTCTCGTCGACAATGCGGCCCAGGGTGTTGACGGCGACCTTGAACACTTCATTGCCCTTCATCGAAACGCTGACGCCGCCGCGAGCTTCGGCCTTGAATCCGCGCGAGACGCCGACATCGACCTTGAGCAGGTCGCTGAAACCGCCGTTGGCGTGGATGTGAGTCGACAGGATTCCGGGGTTTTCATCAGCGGTGAGTACCGCGGCCCCGGCGCCGTCGCCAAACAGCACGCAGGTCGAGCGATCGTTCCAGTCGAGCATGCGGGTCAGGGTTTCGGCTCCCACGACCAGCACGTTGCGGGCGTTTCCGTTACGAATGTACTGGTCGGCCACTGAGAGGGCATAGATAAAACCGGAGCAGGCCGCGTTGACATCGAAGGCACCACAGTCGGCCATGCCCAGACGATGCTGCAGCAGGCAGGCAGTGGAGGGAAAGATCAGGTCCGGAGTGGTCGTGCCGACCAGCAAGAGATCAATGTCGCCGGCTTCGAGACCGGCGTCGTCCATGGCCCGGCGCGCGGCCTGTTCGGCCAGATCACAGGTGGTCTGCCCCTCGGCGGCAATGTGGCGCTGACGAATGCCGGTGCGATCGGTGATCCACTGATCGCTGGTGTCGACCATCTGCTCGAGATCCTTGTTGGTGAGGATCTTTTCAGGCAGGTAGTGGCCGGTTCCGATGATGCGAGCGTACATGGCTGATTCTTTTGTTTCCTGCTTGTCGGTCAGTAGCTGGCCCAGAGCGCTTGTTCAAGCTGCGGGATCAATTTGCGTCGGGCCTTGAGTGCAGCCAGACGGATGGCGGTGGCAAAACCGCGCTCGCAAGCGCCGCCGTGGCTCTTGATCACGATGCCGCGCACACCCAGTAAAGGGGCCCCATTATGCCGCGCCGGATCGAGCTTGTCATACACCCGCGCCAGCGGCCGGCGAACCACCGCACCGCGCCAGCCCGCCAGCTCATGTTTCATGCGCTCGAGCAGCAGTCGTGCGGTACCTTCTGCGCTCTTGAGCAGCACGTTGCCGGCAAAGCCATCGCAGACCACCAGGTCCACCTTGCCGGAAAAGATCTGATCGGCCTCGACAAAACCGCAGAATTCGAGACCGTCTTCGTGGTCGATCAGGCGCGCGGCTTCACGCACGACATCCGGCCCCTTGTTCGGCTCGTGGCCGATATTGAGCAGCCCGATGCGGGCATCATGGCCTTCGAGAACACGCACGGCAGTGTTGCCCATGCGCGCAAACTCGCACAGCCGCAGGGCGTCGACCCCCACATTGGCGCCCAGATCCAGCGCCCAGACGGCCCGCTCGGTGCTTGGCAAGGCCGCCATCAGCGCCGGTCGCTCAATGCCCGGCAGCATTCCCAGAACCTGGCGGGACAACGCCATCAGCGCACCGGTATTACCGGCGCTGACGATCGCGGCGCTGGCCTTTTCGGCGACGCGCTCGAGCGCCAGCTGCAGGCTGCTGCCGCGGCCATGACGCAAGGCCTGGGCCGGGCCGGCGTCCATCGGCAGAACGCTGTTGCAAGCAATGATCGTTGTCCGTGACTCGCGCGCCAGACCAAAGGCTGCAAGCCGCTGGCGCAGGCGCGCGGCATCGCCCACCAGGTCCACCCGGAGATCGGTGTCCGCGTCCAGCGCCTGGCGCACCGCCGACAGCGCCGTATCAATGCCGCCGTCGCCGCTCATCACGTCGACAGCCACGCGTGCAATCTGCTGCACCGCCATGATGAATCAGAGCGGGCTGCTTCAGCCTTGCGATTCTTCCAGCTCGTCTTCGTCGATTTCCGGTGCCACTTCCACCACCTGACGGCCGCGGTAGAAACCTTCGGCGGAGACATGGTGGCGGCGATGCATTTCGCCGGTGGTCGGCTCTTCCGACACGGTGGGACCGCTCAGGCGGTCGTGCGAACGGCGCATGCCGCGCTTGGACGGGGTCTTGCGGTTTTTCTGAACAGCCATTGGAGTGCTCCTTGAGTCAATTTTCCTCGTCGCGATTCTTGTCACGGTTCGCGTGACGATTCTTGCGCAAATCTTCGGCCAGGCCCTCGAAGGGCCGGTGCGTATCCGATTTTGGTGCCTCTTCTTCCACCCCGGGTGACGCCGGATCGATCGGCACCAGCGGCAGGCCGAGAAGAACTTCTTCACCGATCAGCCGAACCAGCTCCACCTTGCTGTCCTCGCACAGCAGCGGCTCATAGTCGTCAGGCAGCGAATCGGCAGCCTGGTCGCTGGCAACGATGCCCACGGTCGAGCGGCTCTCCACCGGCTGCTCGAACACTTTCAGCGTTCTCTGGCAGCGCAGCGGCACTTGCCCGCTGACCGACACATCCACCCGCACCTGGCGTTGCTCATCGTGATCGAAAGCCACGTGAAAGTCGATTTCAGCGTCGCCGGGATCGGCTATCATGCCTTCCAGGCGAGCCAGGCGCGCGAGCGGAACCGTGCCGCTGAATTCGCGTCCGGCAGCCGCTGCCTTGTCAGGGTCGATCCAATCTGGAAAGTCTCGCGACATAAGCCGTTCATTATATCACTCAAACCACGCTTGCAGCTACAACAGCTCTATCCTGGCGCCATGAATGACATGCAACTGCCCTGCCCCCTGATCCTGGCATCGAGCTCGCCTTACCGGGCCGTGCTGCTGCGCCGCCTCGGCCTGCCTTTCGAACAGATCTCGCCGGCTGTGGACGAATCTCCGCGCCCCGGGGAGCCGGGCCCGGAACTGGCTCTGCGGCTGGCCCGGACCAAGGCGGCGGCGGTGGCCGATGCCCATCCCGATGCCGTGGTGATCGGCTCCGACCAGGTGCCGGTCTGCAATGACCACCTGCTGGAAAAGCCGGGCGCCCGAGAGCCGGCCATTGCCCAGCTGCGCGCCTGCAGCGGCCAGCAGATCACGTTTTACACGGCCCTGGCGATCTGTCGCGGCACGGTGTGCCACAGCCTGTCGGTCCCCACTCGCGTGGTCATGCGCCGGCTTGCGGATGCGCAGATCGAGCGCTACGTCGATCGCGATCGACCCTTCGACTGTGCCGGCGGCATGAAAAGCGAGTCGCTGGGGATCAGCCTGGCCGAGTCGATCACCAGCGATGACCCGACGGCTCTGATCGGCCTGCCGCTGACCGGTGTAGTGGCGCTGCTGGCCCGTTTCGGCATCGATCTGCCGTGACTGGCCGGCCGGTCAATACAGCGCTGCGGCGGTGATGATAAGCTGATTCCCACCATACGTTTCTGAATGGAGTAGTTCGGGATGGCATCAACGGCCTCGCAAACCGGTGTCGGTCGACACTGGCGAATGGAAACCGATCTCGACGGCATTGCCTGGCTCTATCTCGACCGCGACGACGAGAAGGTCAACAGTCTCGGATCGGAAGTGCTGGCGGAACTCGAGTCCATCATCACCCGCTTCGAGTCCGAGCAACCCGCCGGGCTGATCCTGATGTCGGGCAAGCCGGGTTCTTTCATCGTCGGCGCCGACGTGCGCGAGTTCGACGCCACCGACGATGTCGACGAGCTGCGCAGCAAGGTGAGCGAAGTCCACCAGCTGTTCCAGCGCATTGATGACCTCCCCTTCCCCACCGCTGTGGCTTTCGAGGGCTACTGCCTGGGCGGCGGGCTGGAATTGGCACTCTGCTTTGACTATCGCATTGCCCGGGATGCCGAGCACACGCGCATCGGCTTTCCCGAAGTCAATCTTGGCATCTACCCGGGCTTTGGCGGCTCCGGGCGCAGCATCCGGGCCATGGGCGGGCTCCAGGCCATGCAGATCATGCTGACCGGCAAGCTGCTTCGCGCCGGCGCCGCCAGGCGCATGGGCCTGATCGATCAGACGGTCGGCCAGCACGGCTCGCTGCGCTGGACGGCTCGCAACGCGATTGCCAGAAAGCGCAAATCACGCCGCCCCGGCCTGAGTGCGCGCGCCACGACCTGGGGGTTGGTGCGCAAATTCCTGGCCGGGCAGATGCGCAAGCAGACGGCCGCCAAGGCGCGCAAGGAACACTACCCCTCTCCCCATGCCCTGATCGACGCTTTCGAACAAGCGGGTGATTCCTGCGCAGACATGATTCGCATCGAAGCTGAACAGGTGCCACAGCTTCTGGCGGGTGACAGCTCGCGCAATCTGCGCCGCGTATTCCGCCTGATGGAAGCACTCAAGGCCCAGGGCAAGCGCAGTGACTTCAATGCCCGCCGCGTCCACGTCATCGGCGCCGGCGTCATGGGCGGCGATATCGCCGCCTGGTGCGCCCTGCGCGGCCTGGAGGTAACGCTGGAAGATCGCGAAATGAAGCACATCGAACCGGCCATCAAACGCGCGCACAAGCTGTTTGACAAGCGGCTCAAGACGCCCACGGCGGTGGCCGCTGCCAGGACCCGCCTGATGGCCGACGTCGAAGGCAAGGGCCTGGCGCAAGCCGACGTGGTGATCGAGGCAATTTTCGAAGACCGCGACGCCAAACGCGAGGTGTTCACCCGCGTCAACAGAAAGGCGCGCCGCGATGCGATCATCGCTACCAATACCTCGGCCATTCCGCTGTCCGAGCTGGCCGACGTGTTCGATGACCCCGGGCGCTTGATCGGGCTGCACTTTTTCAACCCGGTGGCCAAGATGCCGCTGGTCGAAGTGGTCCATGATCCGGAGCACTCCGACGGCGATCGCGTCGACGACGGCTCGAGCTTCGCCACACAGATCGGCAAATACGCCTTGCCGGTCACCTCGACGCCGGGTTTTCTGGTCAATCGCGTCCTGGCACCCTACATGCGCAACGCCATGCAAATGCACCGGGAAGGCCTTCCCAAGGAAGCGCTTGACCGCGCGGCTGAACAGTTCGGCATGCCCATGGGGCCGGTCGAACTGGCCGATACCGTCGGCCTGGATGTCGGCTTGAGCGTCATCAAGACACTGATGGGCGACGCCGCCGGCGAAGACCGCAAGGTGCTCGAAGAGATGGTCGCCGCCGGCAAGCTGGGACGGAAGTCCGGTGAGGGCTTCTATCGCTGGAAGGACGGCAAACCCGAGCGCGACAAGGAGGCCCACAAGGGCCATGATCTCGAGCAGCTGGCCGAGCAGCTGATGCAACCCTATTTCGATGAGTGCCTGGCCTGTCTCGAAGACCAGGTGGTCGAAGATGCCGACCTGCTCGATGCCGGCATGATCTTCGGCACCGGTTTCGCGCCCTTCCGGGGTGGGCCGATGCATTACCTCGAATCCCGCAAGGCCGACAAGGAGGCACCCTGATGGCAGACCAGACCCTGCGACGCATCGCCATTGTCGGCGGCAGCCGCATCCCGTTCTGTCGCTCCGGTTCACTCTACGCTGACCAGACCAATCTGGACATGCTCACCGCCGCTTTCAGCGGCGTGGTCGATCGCTACAACCTGGCCGGCAAGAAGCTCGACCAGGTCATTGCCGGGGCAGTGACCACGCATTCCAAAGACTGGAACCTGGCTCGCGAGGCCGTTCTTTCGACCGAGCTTTCGCCGCTGACACCGGCAGTGACCATGCAGCAGGCCTGCGGCACCAGCCTGGAGGCCGCTCTGCTAGCCGGCAGCCAGATTGCCTCGGGCGAAATCGAATGCGCGCTCGTGGGCGGCACCGATACGACATCGGACGTGCCCATCGTTTTCAAGCGCCGTTTCGCCCAGCGCCTGATGCAGCTCAACAAGGCCCGAACCCTGGGCCAGCGGCTCAAGGCCTTCAAGGGCTTTCGTTTTTCCGAGCTGGCGCCGCAGCCGCCGCGCAACTCCGAGCCGCGCACCGGCCTGTCCATGGGGCAGCATTGCGAGCGCATGGCCCGCGAGTGGAACATTACCCGCAAAGAGCAGGACGAGCTGGCGCTTGAGTCTCACCAGAAGGCCGCCGAAGCCTGGGACTCCGGGTTCTTCGACGAGCTGGTGCGCCCGCACAACGGCGTGCTGCGCGACAATATCGTGCGCCCCGACTCGTCAATGGCCAAGCTCTCGAGCCTCAAGCCCGCCTTCGATCGCTCCAGAAGCGGCACCTTGACGGCCGGCAACTCCACCAGCCTGTCCGACGGCGCCGCCGCCGTGCTGCTGGCCTCGGAAGAATGGGTGCGCGAACACGACCTGCCGGTACTCGCCTGGCTGACGCACTCACGCACGGCCGCGGTCGATTACGTCGACGGCGATGAAGGCCTGCTGATGGCGCCGACGGTCGCCGTGGCCGAGATGCTCGAGCGCGCTGAACTGAAGCTGCAGGACTTCGACTTCTACGAAATTCACGAGGCCTTCGCCGCGCAGGTGCTGTGCACGCTCAAGGCCTGGGAGAGCCAGTCCTACTGCAGCCAGCGCCTGGGTCTGGACGCCGCCCTCGGTGCCATCGACCGCAGCCGCATGAACGTCCACGGCGGGTCGGTGGCCATCGGTCATCCCTTTGCCGCAACCGGCGCGCGGATTGTCGCCACTCTTGCACACGTGCTTGAAAAAGCCGGCTCGGGCCGCGGGCTGATTTCCATCTGCACGGCCGGAGGTATGGGCGTGGCGGCCATCCTCGAGCGCGACAACAACGGCTCGGGCAACGCTCCGTCCACGAAAAAGACCGCCCCTGCAAGCGCAGCTGCCAAAAAGAAGTCCAGCGGCAAGAAGGCCGGAAAGAAAGCCAGCAAGAAAAAGAAGAAGACGAGCAAGAAGAAAACGACCGCCAGAAGCGAGACAGCTCCGGAGGCGTCCGCACCGCAGAGCGGGACGGAACAAAGCTGAACGCGCGTTCTCACCCGCTCGTCTTCGGCCTGGCGATGCAGGGCGTACTGCTCGTCCTCGCCGTCGCGCTGGGCTTGGTCTTCGGACAGCATCACTGGCAGAATCTGTACTGGTCAGGCGAGGCGCTGCTCATTGCCGTGGCAGCCACCCTGCCGCTGGCCGCCAGCCTGCTGTGGCTGCCGCTCGAACGCTGGCGCTGGGCCCGGGAGCTGACGGCGCAGGTCAAGCACTTTCTGACGCTTCTGTTTCGCCACGCTCGCCCGGGCGCAGTGTTACTGGTGTCGCTTCTGGCCGGCTTCGGCGAGGAAATGCTGTTTCGGGGTGTCGCCCAGGCCGGCCTGGGCGAGCTGCTGACGCCAGGGATCGGCCTGGTTGCCGGCGCGGTGCTTTTCGGTGCTGCACATGCAGTCTCGCGGGCCTATTTCATCATCGCCAGCCTGATGGGGCTCTATCTGGGCGCGCTGTATCTGTGGACCGGCAACCTGCTGGTGCCGATCATCGTACACGCTCTCTACGACTGGGTTGCCATTCACTTCTATCTGCGTTCTGCGGCAACGGGCTGAAGGCGCTAACATGGCCTTCGTGAGCCACTGACCAGAGATCCCCATGGAGCGAATCGGACGTTACAAGATCGAGCGTGAGCTGGGGCGCGGCTCGATGTCGATCGTCTACGAGGCCTTCGACCCGCATATCAACCGGCACCTTGCAGTCAAGGTGCTGCGCGAACGCTACGCCCGCGATCTCAAGAGTCGGCAGCGCTTTCTGCGCGAGGCACGCTCGGCCGGCGGTCTCAGCCACGCCAACATCGTCACGGTATTCGATGTCGGCCAGCACGAGGGCCTGCCCTTTCTGGTCATGGAGCGGCTCAAGGGCCAGAGTCTCGAAGGCTATCTGGCCACCGGCGGCCGCCTGAGCATCCGTGAAATCCTCGCAATCGGCATCCAGCTTGCCGGGGCGCTGGATTATGCGCACGAATGCGGGGTCATTCACCGCGACGTCAAGCCGTCGAACATTTATTTCGATCCGGAGTCTGGCCTGGTCAAGCTGGTTGATTTCGGTATCGCGGCGATCAACGACCCATCCCGGGTTGCCGGCGACGAGCAGGCCGAAACCATTGCCGGCACGCCCAACTACATGTCGCCTGAACAAATCCAGGGTGGTGAACTGGACGGCCGCGCTGATCTGTACGCTCTGGGCGTGGTGCTTTACCGCCTGCTGGCCGACGCCGCGCCTTTTCAGGGCGATTCCATCGGCGTCCTGATTCACCAGATCGTCCACCGGCCGGCCGCGCGCTTGCAGCCAAGAGACGACAAGACGCCGGTCGATCTGATCGAGCTGGTTCACCGCCTGCTGGCCAAGAATCCCGAAGCCCGACCGGCCAGCGGCGCGCTGCTGCTTGAAGAACTGCAGGAAATCCGCGCCGATCTCGACCGCGGTCTGCTGACGACCGTTCGCGGTCATCCCGGCCCCTGGCGCTGGCTGGCAGTACTTTCGCTGGCGCTGGTGCTTGTCCTGGGCGGCGGACTGGTGTGGGTCTATCACAGTCAGACCCGAGCCATGACCGAGTCCACCTACGGCTATGGCGACGCGCTGGCCGGCGTCATCGCCCAGGAAACGGCCGAAGCCTTGCTGCTCGACGACACCACCGCGCTGTCCAATCTGGTGTCGGACTTTTCGGTCAACCCCCGCATCACCTACTTGCATATCAGCGATCGTGAGGGGCGCGTGCAGGCCAGCACCGATCCATTCCTTCAAGGCGAGCCGCGACCGCAGCCGGGGCGGGCAACGATCGAGCGTGAGCAGGGCGCCGTCCGGCTGCTCAATCGCCAGGATGGCAACCTCGAGTTCCAGACGCCGATCCGCTTCGAGGCCAAGCGTATCGGCGAGGTTCAACTGGGTATCGACGGCCACCAGCTCGAGTCTGCTGCACAGACCACGCTGCTGATGCTGGCGCTGGTGTTTGCGGTGACCATTCTGGTCGTCGGCGGCGGGTTCAGCCTGCTTGTCCGCCGCCAGCAGCGCGCCGTACAGCGGATCAACCGCGGGCTGCAGCGCGTTGCTCGCGGCCAGTACGATACCCGCCTCGATGCCGGGCGAGAGGATGTTTTCAGGCCGCTCATCCAGTGTTTCAACAACATGGCCAACCGCCTCGAAGAGCGCTATGGCCACCTCCGGCACAAGCCGGCAGAGCGAGCGCTGCCCACGGCGAGTGAAGACCTGGACCCCGATCTTGAAGAAACCATTGAAATGGAGTCGACGCCGGAAGACGACAACGTCCTGCCGCTGCCCAAACGCAGGCAGTAGCAGCTGGGTCAGCGATCGATGGCCGCCCTGCCCTCAGCCCGGCGCGCCGAGCACTTCTTCGGTTTCCAGGGCTTTCAGCTTCTGCTGCGCACGCCGGGCGCGGTCGAGATAGCGCAACGCCGGCTCGAAATCCGGTCTGATGTCAACCACCCGCTCCCAAAGTGAAACCGCGCTGTCGACTTGCTGATCACGCCAGGCAGACAGCGCCAGATCATGATAGTACTCGCTGAGTTCGACTTCGAGCCGGCGCAGCGACTGTTTGTGTCGCCGACGCAAATCATCCGTTTCGGCACGCGCTTGCAGCAGCGCCTTCACTGCCGCGTCCTGGTCATTGTCGGCCAGCGCCTGTGCCGCCTCGTCCAGCAGCAAACGGGCCGCCACATGCCGGCGCCAGCGCGCGAACTCGCCGGATTCCGCACGCGCCCCGATCCAGGGTGCGGCGTCGTCGAGCACCCGGACTGCCGCATCGGGAGCATCGCGGCGGCAGGCCTGCTCAGCCAGGATGATCGCAACGTCGGCAAGCGCCTGGCGGCCGGCAGGGTCCAATTGGCCGGAACGTGCCCGGCTGAGCAAGAGCGCGTGAGCCTGCCGATGCCGGTCGCTGTTGATCAAGCGTTTCACCGTGGCATCCGGCGCTGTTTTTTCCGGCGCGGATGATGCCACTGCAGCGGCCGCGACCGCCGGTTTTGCGGTGGTTTCTGACGCCTCATCCTCGTCATCAGCCTCGCGGCGTGGCACCAGAATTCGCTGCCCTGGCCGCACCAGGCGCGGTACGGTGATGTCATTGAGGCGCGCCAGCGAGTAAAACAACAGCTCATTGCCCAGTCGGCGCCCGGCGATGGCCGAAAGGCTGTCGTTGGGCTGCACTTCGACAAGCTCGAAAGAAGAGCCCAGGATTTCTTCCGGCGGCTGGTCGATCTGCGCGAGCACCAGCCGGGCGGCGGCGTTATCCGGGTCGACCTCCAGAAAGCGCTGCAGCTGACGCCGGGCGCGCTTTTCCCTGCCCTCCTGCAGGAAGGCCAGAGCGGCATCCAGCGACCCGTCCACCGGTTGTCCGGCGCGCTCCCACTGTTCAAGCACCGATGCCCGGGGCGGCTCGCCAGGCTGGCGGCGCTCGATGGGCAGCAGCTGACAACCAGCCAGCAGCAGACACAGTCCAAGCACGGACAGGACCGGCAATGCATGAATGCGCGCGCCAGAACGCGCGCGGTTCCGGATTGGCTCAGGCGAACAGCACATCACTCAAGTGTACCCCGCGTGCGGCGCGGGCAGCGGGTTGTGCTCGCCCCGTCAGCTGCTGGTCGCCACCAGCCAAGCCAGCCACAGCAGCAGGACCACCAGTGTGATGGGCCACTGCGTTATCTCGGGTTCCGCCTTGACAGCGGCTTCGGGAGCCCCCTGCGGCCGGCTTTTTTGTCCGCCGACCAGGCCGCGCCCCAGCTGCAGCGCGAGCACGCACAGAATCCCCAGCCCGCCCGGGTCGATCCGGCTCGCGCCGCCGGCTGCCAGCAGGATGACAACCGGCGCCAGCAAGGCCATGCCGGTGAGCACATCCACGAGCGTGCCCACCAGCGCCAGCAGCGACACGACAAGCGCCAGAAACACCAGGCCCTGAAGGGTCGAACCCGGGCCGTCAAGGCCGTGCTGAGTCATTCCGGCCACGTCGAGCGCGCTCCAAGCTGCCACCGACAGTCCCAGCAGCAGGCACAGCGCGGCCGTTCTGACCGTGGCATCGCCGATCTGCCTTGTCAGCTCCCGGAGCGTCAGCTTGCCTTGCAGCAGCCCGCGGGTAAACAGCAGCCAGGCAACCGCCACCACCGCCGCATCCAACAGCGATAGCCAGCCCGAACAGAACCCGGCCACCACGATTGGCAACAGCGGCCATTCCGGAAGCCATTCACGCCAAACTCGCCTCACTCGGTGGCCGGACAGGGGCAATCCGAGCGGCCGGCGGCCAATGGCGACCAGCCCGGCACTGAGCAGCGTGAAAAGCCCCAGGGCAACGAGCGCCTGAAGATACAGGTCAGTCAGTTCGAGCCGGAATCGCGGTACCAGCTGGCCGGCAGCGAGCGCATAGATCACCAGCCCCAGAGCGGGCGCGATCAGACCCACAGGCGTGGCGTCGAGCTCGACCGCCTCGCTGTCAACCGACGACGACGCAGCGCTTGACCCGGCGCCGTCGCGACGGTGGACGATCAGCGCGCCGGCAAAAATGAAAAGCGGCAGCGCGGCCAGTTCCGGCAGCGCAACGACGCGGGTAAAATCCACGCCGAGCAGCAGTGGATCGACCCCGGCCCGCCAATAGCCGAGCAGCGCCGCAGCCGCCAGTACAGCAAAAATGGGCAGGCCCAGCACGACAAGAAGTCCGATCAAAAGCGGCATCGAGGACTCAGCTGCGCGCGGCAACGGCCCGCACCAGAAAGCGCAGGCCCATGACCACGAACCCTACGGGCACGATTGCGAGCACCAACCAGGCGGGCAGGCCGGGAAAGCTCCGACCAAGGAATTCGTACTCCAGGAAAACCATGCCCGTGGTGCTCGACGCCAGCGCCAGACAGATCACGGCCGTGAGAGCCAGTACCAACCGCCATGCCGCAGTCGCAGCGGTTGGCGGCAGCCAGCGCTCAAGCACCTGAATGCGTACATGAGCCGCGCGCCCGGTGGCCTGAATCGCCCCGATCATGACCAGCCAGAGCACGACGGCTGCGATCGACGAGCCGAGCCAGGGCGCAGCGGCGGTCTTGGGGAGCAGGCGCCATAGCAACTGAGTTGCCGCCAACACCATCAGCGTGGCAAACAGCAGCAAAAGCAGCGCGGTGACCAGCCGATCAAACCCCGAGCGCCGGCGGTCATGCGGGCGGCACACCTGCTCCGGCTGGCTCACGCGATCTGGCGAGACGCGCAGACGAACGGTCTTGCTGCGGCCACGGGCCAATCGAGCGACTGTCGACAAGCCCCGGACCACGATGCGTCAGTCATCAGGGCGCCAGTACGACCAGGCCGGCCGCCTCAACCGTGTTCTGCATGAGCGTGGCCACCGTCATCGGCCCTACCCCGCCGGGGACAGGCGTGATCCAGCTGGCTCGCTGCGAAGCCGCCTCGAAGTCCAGGTCGCCCTGAAGCTTGCCGTCGGGCCGGCGATTGATACCGATATCGATGACGATCGCACCGTCGGCAATCCACTCCGGCTTGACGATGCCGGGCTTGCCCACCGCCACGCACAATACCTCGCTGCGCCTGACAAGTGCTTCGAGGTTGCGGGTAAAACGGTGCGCCACCGTCACTGTCGCGCCGGCCAGAAGAAGCTCGAGCGCCAGCGGCCGACCGACGATGTTGGAAGCACCTACCACCAGCGCATTCATGCCCTTGGTATCAATTCCGTTGGCCGCGAGCAGCGTCATGACCCCGCGCGGCGTACAGGGACGCAGCCCCGGATCACGCAGCGCGAGCCGGCCCATGTTGACCGGGTGAAAACCGTCAACGTCCTTTTCCGGGGCAATACGGCGGGTGACTGCATGTTCATCGAGATGAGCGGGCAAAGGCAGTTGAACCAGGATCCCGTCCACGGACTCATCGCGATTGAGCGCATCGATCAAGGCCAGCAACTCGCCCCGCCCGACGCCGTGGGTCAGGCGATGATCCGTCGACACCATGCCGGCGCGCTTGCAGGCGCGGATCTTGTTATTGACATAGATCTCCGAGGCCGGGTCATCGCCAACCAGAATCACGGCCAGACTGGGTCGGCGCCCGCCGCCTTCGACGTGATGCGAGATCGCATCGGCCACGTTGGCGATCAGGCGGTCGGCGACCACGCGACCATCGAGTGTGTGTGCAGAGGAATTCGTCATGCGCGATATTGTAAAGTAGGATGGGCGTGAAAACCGATAGTGAGCGACGGTCGCCGTGAATCTCTTCAACCATCATTTCGTGGATCTTTCAGGCGCACGGATCTATCTCGAGCGCTATCGCAACCAGCCGTTCTTGATCGTCAACATTGCCACCGAAGCTCGGTTTACGCCGCAAATCAAGGGCCTGCAACAGCTGCATACGCAGTTCAGGCGCCACGGGCTGATGGTGGTTGCGGTTCCCTGCAACGACTTTGGGGAAGAGCCGCGGGAAGAAGCCGAGATCGACCACTTTCTGCGCGAAAACTATCCGGCGACTTTCATCGTGACCCGGCGCTATGCTACCCGCGGGCCGGAGGCCCATCCGCTGTTCCGGGAGCTGCTCCAGGAGCACGGCAGTTCAATTCTGCCGCGCGGCAGCTTCAGCAAGTATCTGTTCGACCGTCGCGGCGCGCTGGTCAAGCGTTTTCACGCCGAAACACTGCCCGATGATCCCGGCCTGACAAGGCATGTCAATCAGCAGCTGGGCGGGGTCTGAGGCGACCGCGGGCGGGTCTTCACAGCAGCCTCAGCGTTTGCCCTTCTTGCGGGAAAACTGCTTCAGCCGCCGGCGTTTTTCCTGCTGACGGGGCGTCAGCGGGTTGCGCCGCCCAGCGTAGGGGTTTTCCGATTCACGAAAGATCAGCTGCACCGGCATGCCGGTCAATTCGAATTGCTGGCGGAACAGATTGATCAGATAACGGCGGTATTGGTCCGGAATGCCGCGGGTTCGCGTGCCGTGAATGACGATGCGAGTCGGAAACTTGCCGCCACCATGCGCGTAGCGCAACTTCGGTACCTTGTTCCGTATTGCCGGTGGTGGGTGGGCGTTGACGGCGTCGCGCAGGACGCGCGTCAGCGCCGAGGTGGAGAACTCCTGCTCCCCGGCGTCATGGACATGCTCTATGGCGTCGGTCAATTCGCCCAGACCGCTGCCGTGCAGAGCGGAAATCGTGACCGTCGGCGCAAAGCGGGCAAAACCCAGGCGCTCGGCCACCTCCACCAGCACCGCGCGCCTGCGGTCGCCATCGATTGCATCCCATTTGTTGAGTGCCACAATCAGGCCGCGGCCGGCGTCGATGACGTGGCCCGCCAGGCGGGCATCCTGGTCGGTAATGCCTTCGACCGCGTCGCAGACCAGGCAAACGATACGCGCCTGATCGACCGACTGCAGGGCCTTGATGGTGCTGAAGCGCTCAACGCCTTCATGCTGGCCGCGGCGACGGCGTATGCCGGCAGTATCGATCAGGTGATAGCGCACCCCGTCACGCTCGACCGTGGCGTGGACCGGATCCCGGGTGGTGCCGGCAATCGGCGTGGTCAAGGCGCGTTCCTGCCCGAGCAGCCGATTGAGCAGGGTCGATTTTCCGGCGTTGGGGCGTCCGATCAAAGCCAGCCGGAGGCCATCATCATCGGGCAGGCCCGGGTCGACGGCCGGCGGTAATTTCTCCGTTAGCGCGCGCGCCAGACTTTCCAGCCCGCGCCGATGGCTGGCGGCAATCGGGCAGATTTCACCCAGCCCCAGCTCAGCCGCTTCAGCCAACGCCATGTCAGCATCCAGACCGTCCGTCTTGTTGACGGCATGCACCACTGGTTTGCCGCGCTGGCGCAGATCGCCGGCAATCTCGTGCTCCACCGGCAGGATGCCGGCGCGCGCATCGGTCAGCATGATGACCAGGTCGGCTTCGTCGATGGCCGTGCGAGTCTGCGCCTGAGCACCGGCTTCGATCTCGTCTTCAGCCTCGTCAAGACCGCCTGTATCGATCAGGATGATCGGGCGCTCGTCCAGTCTGGCCTGCCCATAGATACGATCGCGGGTGACGCCGGGCGTGTCGGCAACCAGCGCGTCCCGAGTACGCGTGAGCGCGTTGAAAAGCGTGGACTTGCCCACGTTCGGGCGCCCGATTATGGCCACCACCGGCAGCAAAGACACCTGCTTCAGGCTCCCGGATCACACACTAGCGACCGACCCGCCAGGCACTCAGCTTGCCGTCTTCATCAAACAGGAACAGCCGGTTGCCCTTGACCAGCGGGGCGGACGCGAAGGCCTTCTTGCCGGCCCTGATCCGCGCCACGATCTGGCCACTGTCGGCATCGAAAAAGTGCACATGTCCTTCAAGGTCTCCGACCGTGACCAGCCCGGAGAGAAAAACGGGACGCGTCAGCTCGCGCCGCAGAAGCTGTTCGTCATGCCACAACGTAGCGCCGTTGCGTCGATCGATGAGCCAGAGGTGGTCCTTGCGATCGGTCACTGCAAGCTGAGTGCGGCGCAGGCTCAGGCCACTGGCCGAGGAAACATCCTTGACCCAGAGCGTGCGCCCGGACTCAAGCGCCAGCCCGGCCAGACGACCGTGATAGGTCACGACATAAAGCTCGGTACCGACGACGATCATCGGCCCGTCGATGTCGGCCAGACGATCAAGCTCGGTGCGGCCCTCCGGCGAGCTCACGCGCTGCTCCCAGAGAACCGAGCCATCGGAGACGCGCAAGGCCGCAACCAGCCCGTCATCGAAGCCGATGAACACCTGCCCTGCCCGCGCAAAAGGGTCGCTGTTGCCACGCAGGCTCAGCAAGGGCACACTGCGATCGTAGATCCACAGGCGAGCGCCGTCGCTACGATCCAGGCCGAATACGCGGCCGTCGATTGCGCGTGCGACGACAATGCCGTCATGCAGCACCGGCAAAGCGAGAATCTCGGAGGAAAGCTGCTTGCGCCAGCGAATCTGCCCGGATTCGCGATCGATGACAATGAGTTCACCATCGAAAGTGCCGACCATGATGAGATCATCGGCCAGCGCCGGGCCCGCCGAGATCGGCAGGCCAAGGTCTATCTCGCGCTCGATTCGACCGGTTTCCAGGTCAACCGCCGTGATCTTGCCGCGGTAGTCCGCCACCCAGATGTGCTCATCCTCGATGACCGGTCGAATCCGGGGCTTGCTGCGGTTGATTCCCTTGCCGGTGTTCACCGACCAGAGACGTTCAACCGGTACCGTTTGTTCGATAGCGGTCAGTTCTGCGGGCTCGAGGTCATCTTTGCTGCTGAACCAGCCGCCAATGGTCTGGCAGCCAGCAAGCAGCAGTACAGCAAAGATCAGTACCGGTAGGCGCCCCTGCCGGGTCACGAAGCATCTCCACCACGGGTCGCAGCGTCAAGCTTGATCTGCAGCAGATTGGCGCTCATGCCATCGGCAGTGCGCCGGGCGACAGCGTCCTCCCACGCTGCCCGGGCTTCATCGACCATGCCGCGTTCGAACAGTAAATCGCCACGGGTTTCAGCCCAGGCTGCGGCAAAACCGTCCGGCGCCTCGCCGTCGATCAGCGCCAGGGCATCCTCATATTCTCCCTGCGCCTCGAGCACGCGGGCCAGCCGCAGGCGAGCAACGGGCCACAGCGACTTCAGTCGCCGGTTGTCGAGAACGCTCTGATAAAGCTCGGCTGCCGCGCCCAGGCGCCCGTTATCGACCCGAGCAGCGGCCAGGTACAGGCTGGTCAGGCCCGCATAGGCGGTGTTGCCGGCCACGTCCTGCATGGCCTTGAACTCCGACTCCGCCTTGTCGAGCTCGTCATTCTCGATCTGCTGGCGAACCACCTGGTAGTACTCCGAACCCAGCACCTGCTGCTCGGCGCGGTGATCCTGCCAGTAACGAAATCCGAAAATACCGCCAAAGGCGAGAACCAGGCCAACCACAATCGCCGGGCTGTTTTCCTTGATCCAGCGGCGAACGCGCTCGCCCTGCTCGTGCTCGTCATAAAGCTCTACGGCCATGTCGATCAGTTCCTTGCGATAGGCATTGAAAGAAAATCAGTCGCCTATGATAAATCAGTCCTGCCGCTCGGCGGCAAGCAAAGAATTCAGGCGATTACCCAGCTCATCCAGCGCGATGAGCTCCTGCCCGGACTCGCCGCGCAGGTCCTTGATGGACGCCTTGCCTTCAGCAAATTCGTCTTCGCCGAGGATGACGCACCAGCGGGCCCCGCTGCGGTCAGCCCGCTTGAACTGCGAGCGCATGCTGCCCCCGGACAACGCGGCGGCAACGCCGCGCCCCGGCAGCTGATCGCGGATCTCCTCGGCGACCACCAGCATGTCGGCCGCAGAGACCATGCTGACCACAAACACGTCGGCGCGCTGATCTCGGGTCACGCCCGCGGCCGTGAGCATCGCCAGCAGCCGTTCGACCCCCAAGGCAAACCCGATACCCGGGGTATCGCGCCCTCCCTGCATGGCTACCAGGTCGTTGTAGCGCCCGCCGGCACACACCGTGCCCTGGGCGCCCAGCTCATCGGTCATCCACTCGAACACGGTACGACAATAATAGTCCAGCCCGCGCACCAGGCCGGTGTTGATGCGGTAGTTGATGCCCAGGTGATCGAGCAGCTCGCAGACCTGGCGAAAGTGCGAGCGCGCCTCGTCTCCCAGCGCATCGGTCAGCTTCGGTGCCTCCGCCATGATGGCCTGCGTCTGCTCATCCTTGCTGTCGAAAATCCGCAGCGGATTGCTGTCCAGCCGTCGCTGGCTGTCCTTGTCCAGGCGCTCGCGGAACGGCTCGAGGTAGTCGATCAGTTTCTGACGGTAGCGCTTGCGATCTTCGCGGTCTCCGAGCGTGTTGATTTCAAGCCGGATTCGATCCGACAGCCCGAGCTCGCGCCACAGACGCTCGCCCAGAGCGATGACTTCAACGTCGGCCGCCGGCTGCTCCAGGCCGAACATCTCGGCGCCGAACTGGTGGAATTGCCTTTGCCGTCCCTTTTGCGGCCGCTCGTGGCGGAACATCGGCCCTTGATACCACACCTTGCGCCCGGGCGTTTGCAACAAACCATGCTGAATCGCAGAGCGAACCACGCCAGCGGTGCCCTCCGGCCGCAGGCTGAGCAGTTCGCCATTGCGGTCTTCGAAGGCGTACATCTCCTTTTCAACCACGTCCGTGGACTGGCCAATGGCACGAGTGAACACCTCCGCCTTTTCCAGAATGGGCAGGCGAATCTCGTGATAATCATAAGCAGCAAATGCCCGTGCCAAACGCTGTTCGAGCCAGCGCCACAGCGGCGTGTGCTCTGGCAGAACATCGTGCATGCCGCGAATCGACTGAATGTTGTTCATCGCTTGAATTCCATCAAAAACGGCAAGCCCGCCGGCGGCGGGCTTGGTGTCATGGCGATACGCCCTGAGCTGGCAACAGCGCCAGCCTTGCTGGTTTCGTGCTTTCTGCAGCGTTACGGTTGCTGCGGCTCCACGCTGCCGTCGGCGGCAATCGCGATATCGGCCACATCACCGCTCTCGTGCCCCTCCCAGGTCACTTTTTCACCGTCAATTCGCAAATCGACCGCACTCGAGCGCCCCAGCAACAGCCGAAAAGGCGCCTGCGCCTGGTAACTGCGGGTCTGGCCGCTACGCAACAGGTCATATTCCAGACGTTCGCCCTCGGCATCGTGAATCTCGATCCAGCTGTCGTCGAGCAGCTCAAGGTGCAAAGATGTCAGTCCGTCAGCCACCTCATCAGCTGTCGGTGCAGACATCTGCTGGTCTGGCGTGAGATCTGTCGGAAGAACCGGCCCTTCGATGGTTTCGCTGACCGGCCGAATGGTCTTGAGTGGAATCGCGGAAGCCGACACGTGCCCTGCAGAAGCTGCCGGCCGGCGCCGGTCAGCCTGCTTTCCTGATTCTTCGCCGTGATCAGCAGCGGCCCTTTGGTCGTGTCCGGATGGAGTGTCGGAACGGACCGCGACTGAATTCGGGCCAACGCCCGGGTCGCGCTCGAGAATACGCATGCCGCCGGCAATGAAAAAGTAAACCAGGGGTGGAATAATGGCAACGGTAACAATGGCATACGTGGCAATCTTCAAGTATCGCTCAAACTGCCACTCGCGCTGTGGCGCGACCGGGAAAGCGGCCTTGAGCTCCGGCGGTGAGTCCTCGCCCGCGTCGACCAGGAGCACCTCCGGGTCCAGATCAAGGGCCTGGGCGTAATTGCGGATATAGCCGCGGCGATAGATACTGGACAACTGCTCGATCTGACCGGTTTCGATGTCGTTGACCACGATGCCGGGCAGGCGCAGCCGGCGGGCCATATCCTTCTGGCTTAACGACAGCGCCTGACGCTGTTTGCGCAGCCTGGCACCGATATCCGCATAGCGCTGCCGTCTGTCGGCAGGCTTTTGCTCCCTGTCTTCGTTCGCGCTGGTGTTTTCAGTCATCTTGGCTGGTCTGCTGTCTTATATTTCGCGCCTCGGCCGAATCGGGGAAGCGTTCCTCCAGGCGCTCGAAGTAGCGGCTCGCCTCCCGCCCGTTGCCGAGGCGTTGTTCGATTCGATGCCCCAGCGCGAGCGTTCCGGCATCGGCATCGGATACCGACTCCAGGCGCTGAAGAAAGGCGCGCGCCCGAAAAGCATCGCCCTGCTGCAAGAACAGCTGGGCCAGATGGTACAGCGCATCCGGGTACTCGGCGCTGACCTCCAGGGCCTGCCGCAGCTGCTCCTCGGCAAAGTCCAGGCGCCCGTTTCTGCGAGCGCAGGCGCCTGAATTGGTGTACGCCACTTCGCGAGTCTCGTAAAAGGGATCATTGATGGCGCGCTGAAAAAACTCGTCGGCCTGGTTGTACTCGCCCTGCCGGCACAAGAAGGTGGCGTAGCTGTTGAGGGTCGCGCCGTCTTCAGGCGCCAGCCGGGCCGCTTCACGATAGTAGCGACGAGCTCTGGAGTCGCGCCCCAGGCGCTCCTGAATCATTCCCAGCGTCGCATAGGCAGGCACATGGGCCGGGTCGAGCTCAACGGCGCGTTCGAGCTTCTCCATGGCCAGCTGCAGATCACCGCGCTGAAAGTAGCCGATCCCGAGACGCGTGTTGACGTCCGCAGCCCGCACCGGGCTGACTCGATCCATGCCGGCCCGCCCGGATGTTCCGGGCCGTGGTTGCGAGCTGGCGCAGCCGACCGCCAGCAGCAGAAGAGTCACAATGGCCACAAACAGGCGCGCGCGACTCATACGGCCATTACCTGACTGGCCAGCTGCTGCTGAACGATCTGGCGACGCTGGCTGGGGCTGAGCAACTTGCCCACCAGCTGTCCGCAGGCAGCATCGATGTCCTCACCACGGGTCTTGCGCACGGTAGTGATCAGGCCGGCGGCACGAGTGATCTTCTGGAACTCGTAGATGGCTTCATCCGAGGAGCACTCGAACGGCGTGCCGGGAAACGGATTGAAGGGGATCAGATTGATTTTTGCCGGCAGCACACTGAGCAGACGCACCACGGCGCGGGCGTGCTCCGGCTGGTCATTGACGCCGTCAATCATGGTGTATTCGAACGTCACCGAACGCCGCGGGCGCGCCTTGACAAAGCGCTTGCAGGCCGCGATCAGCTCTTCAACCGGATACTTGCGATTGAGCGGCACCAGCCGAGTGCGCAGATCATTGTCGGCCGCATGAAGCGAGACCGCCAGGGCAAACTCATCGCCTTCGGCCAGGCCGTCGATGCCGGGAATGACGCCGGCAGTGGAGATGGTCACTCGACGCGAGGCCAGGCCATAGGCCAGATCATCGCGCAACAGGGAAAGCGTGGGACGAACCGCGTTGAGATTGAGCATGGGTTCTCCCATGCCCATGAACACCACATTGGTTACGTGCCGCTCCCCGCCGTGAATCTCGCGCAAGCGTTGTGCAGCGAGCCAGACCTGCCCGATGATCTCCGCCGCATCAAGATTGCGGTTGAACCCCTGGGTAGCCGTGGAACAGAAGGTGCAGTTGAGCATGCACCCCACCTGCGAAGAAATGCACAGGGTGCCGCGGCTGGTCTCGGGGATGTAAACCGCCTCGACAGCATTGCCGCCGGCAATCGACATCAGCCATTTGATCGTGCCGTCCGCCGAGCGCTGCTCCCGCATCACCCTGGGCGGGGCCACTCCCGCACGGGCTTTCAGGCGTTCGCGCAACGCCTTGGACAGATCAGTCATCTGCTCGAAATCACTCACACCACGCTGATGGATCCACTGCAATATCTGGCGCGCGCGGAAGGGTTTTTCGCCGAGGTCGACGAAAAACCGCTCAAGCCCTCCGCGGTCGAGACCGAGGAGATTGGTGATTTCTTCAGGCCCTGCGGGCATTTGTGTGCTTTCGCTGGTAATTAGCGCGAGTATATCTCATCAGCGCCAAAAAAGAAGGCAATTTCCTCTCTGGCGGTTTCTTCGGCGTCTGAACCATGCACTGCATTGGCGTCGATGCTGTTGGCAAAGTCGGCTCGAATGGTGCCGGGAGCAGCCTGGCTCGGGTCGGTCGCGCCCATGATCTCGCGGTTGCGCGCAATGGCGTCTTCGCCCTCAAGCACCTGAACCATGACCGGACCGGAAATCATGAATTCCACCAGATCCTTGAAAAACGGCCGCTCGCGATGGACGGCATAAAAGCCCTCGGCCTCTTCACGGGAGAGATGCTTCATTCGGGCAGCGGCAATTTTCAGGCCGGCCCGCTCGAAACGGCTGTAGATTTCACCGATCACGTTCTTGGCTACGGCATCGGGTTTGATGATGGACAGTGTGCGCTCCATGCGTGCTCCTGCAGTCTGTCGTAGGTGCTTGACTGGCTCCCCGGACAGGGCGAACCAGCGCGATGACTTGCCAGCCAGTACACCCTTGGCCGGGCAAACGCTTGATTGTATACCCAGACAGGCAGAAATTCACCCGCACAGACGCGCCTGCGCGACCGCAAGCCAAAAGGGGCTTGACTACAGCGCCGAGGATGCGCACAATACACGGCTTCACAATTCCCCGGTAGCTCAGCTGGTTAGAGCGGGTGACTGTTAATCACTAGGTCGTTGGTTCGAATCCGACCCGGGGAGCCAGATCAATCAAGGGGCTGCGACGCTGTCGCAGCCCCTTTTTTTCTGCCTGGCCAATGGTGCTGGATCCGGAGCAATTACCCGACAATCTCCGGCAGCCTTCGCCGATCGCGCGCGAGGGGCGCATTCAGAGGCTGTTCTGGCGTCCCAGCTGGCGATATTGCCTGGGCGTCATTCCCGTGACCTGTCGAAACTGTCGCGACAGCGCGCTCTGGTCGGAAAACCCGAGCTCTGCGGCAATATCAGCAAGCGGCATGTCGTTGTCAGACAATAGTCGCGTTGCCCGATCAATGCGCGCCTTGATGATGTACTGCCCGGCTGTCAGGTGAAAGATCTTTTTCATGCGGCGGTTCAACTGCGGCACCGACAAGCCAGCCGCCGTAGCCATCGACTCCACCGTCAGTGGTCTGGGCGGCGTTTCCTGCAAACCGTCAACAACACGGGCCAGGCGCGAATCGACCAGCGCTGCAGATGTCGCCTCGGCCAGATCCTTGGATAGACAGGCAAGACCGATGATGTCTCCAGCGGCATCAAATAACGGCTCTTTTGTTGTCAAGCACCAGCCGGCACCTCCACCCCGATAAATCGTGAGATCAAGGTTGTCGGTAATGGGTTCTCCATTGTTGAACAGCTGCTGGTCTTGCTCATGGTAGCGTCTGGCCATGGGTTCCGGAAACAGATCAAAAACGGTCTTGCCCACCACCTCGAGCGGCTGACTCAGCCCGAATCGCCGAATCCCCTCCTCGGCCATGTGCATATAGCGGCCGCGACTATCCTTGATTGAAAAGACCATGTCGGGCATCCGATCAAATAGAGCGCGAACGAATGCATGCCCAGTAACCCGACCGATGAATCGGTCTTTTGTCATGGCTGGTGAATCGAATATCAATGTCACTTGGTCAGTACTCGGTGTGCTGCAGATCGATAACAGACTGGTTTGTGCAAATTGATACGTCAAGTCGGAACTATCTTTCAAGATTCTCAACATGCTCCACCGTTAAATTATCAATGCAGCTTCATCAGCGCTTTCTTGCAGCGCTGAGTGAATGATGATTTTTATCCAGGGAGAACTCATGTTGACCAGCGTCATGACCCGGCGGGCCTTTTCTGGCCTGCTGATTACCACAGCTCTGTTACTTCTGGCGGCATCGTCCGGCATGGCCAGCGATGGCCGCGTGATAATGGCCAGTAACCAGGGTCCGAAGCCTGCCAGCGACCCATCTGCGCGCCCGCCTGTAATGCACGTGCAGCCGCATGCAAGCAACCAATCTCCGTTGCCGCCCCTTCCGTCGACCCGTGAGCATCTGCGACTGGACTATGATCGTCCGTCGCCGGCACGGCCAGCGCAAGTACTCGCCGGCTGTGGCGTGGGCAATTTCACCGGCCTTGATGGTTCAGCCCTTGTCAGCGCCGTAAAGGCCGCATCAGCAGGGTGCATCAACTCGCTGTTCAGCGTCGATGGCGCAACAGGCGCAGGCATTTTTTCCCAGTCCCAGATGATCAGCATCGCCAATGCCATGGCGGTCGACGCGGCAAGCTATCCGGGCAATAACAGCAGTGGCATGCTGCAGCTGGTTCTCTATCTGCGCGCGGGATACTACGTGCAATTTTACAACAGCGGCCAGATCGGAAGCTATGGACCGGCGCTGGATGCAGCCATTGATCAGGCACTCAACGCGTTCAAGAACAACAGCCACTTCACGGACGTCAATGATGCTCACGGCGAAATCCTGTCCGAAGTGATCACCCTGATCGACAGTGCTGAGCGAAACGCCACTCAGATCGACACCATAAGCGGAGTCCTCGATCGCTATGGCCCTTCCCACCACGGGCTCTGGTACATGGAGGCCGCGGTCAACAACGTCTTTACCGTACTGTTTCGCGGGCAGCAGCTGGCCGATTTTCGCACGGCCGTGCAGCAGCAAGGCAATACTGGAATTCTGGATACCCTGGTTGATTTCATCAACACCAACAAGAACGCGGACCTGGGCAGTGATCGTGAGTACATGCTGCAAAACGCCGCCGGAGAGCTGGCCCGCTTTCTGATCAAGGGTGCCTGGGGCTATCCGGAACCATTCCACAACCAGGTTCACCCCAAGGTCAAGTCCGTTCTGGATCAGTTCAGCATGACCGGCCCCGGAACCGGCGTTTATGTGCGCATGGCCGGCATCATCGACTATGAAGATAGCGAGCACTGCGCATATTTTGCCTTGTGTACCTTTGCAGAGGATCTGGAGGACTTCATTCTGCCCGAACAACATGCCCGAGACTGCAGCCCTACACTGCGCGTACGCAGCCAGGCATTGACCCCCGGTCAGCTCGATGAGGTTTGCGCTGAAGTCAGTGCTGAAGAGGTCTTTTTTCACGAACGTCTGCAGACCAACCATGTGCCGGTGGACGATGACTACAACGAAACGCTGGAGATGATCATCTTTCACTCCAGTAGCGACTATGAAACCTACTCCGGCACCTTGTTCGGAAACGATACCAACAATGGTGGCATGTACCTGGAGGGTGACCCTTCCGACCCAAATAACCAGGCTCGCTTCATCGCTTATGAGGCGGAGTGGATGCGACCCGAGTTCCATGTGTGGAACCTCACCCATGAATACATCCACTATCTGGACGGCCGCTTCAACTGGTGGGGCATGTTTTCTGACTATCCGATGAGTTCCCCGGCATCGGCCATCTGGTTCATCGAGGGATTTGCCGAGTACATGTCATGGAGCTTCCGCCAGGTAACCAACGTCGGTGCCGTCAACTCAGCATCCAATCCTGATAAGTTCACGCTCGGACAGATTTTCGACAACGACTACAACAGCAGCCAGGAGCGCATCTATCAATGGGGTTACTTGGCCACTCGTTTCATGTTCGAGCGGCACGAAGCGGAACTGGATGCCATGTTCACAATCACCCGGGCCGGCAATTACCACCCGGGATATCGTAATTGGCTAGACCCTGTCCGCAACATCTACAACAACGAATTCCGCGAGTGGCTGATCTGCTTTCACAGCGGCAACGGTGACACCTCGGCCTGCGGCGGACCGCCAGTGGACCCGCCGCCGAGCGGTGGCGACAGCATCTTTGCTGATCGCTTTGATACCTCCGGCAATGATGATGACGATGGCGGCAGCGAACCACCGCCTGAACCCGGGGTGGGTGAATGCACGCTCGAAGATGAGCGCGAGTTGGAAAACGGCTGCAAGCGCGGCGGGCTTTCCGCCAGCACGGTACAGGAAGATGTCTGGCTCTATATTTACGTACCTGAAGGCACCGGTACGCTGCGTCTGGAAATGAGCGGCGGTGAAGGCGACGCCGACCTGTATCAGAAACATGGTGGCTGGCCAGGAACGTCAGATTACGACAACGCCGGCACCGCCCCCGGCAACGATGAAACGCTCATCGTCTCCAACCCGGGCACTGGCTGGCACTATCTGCTTCTGAAAGCCAAATCTGACTCTTTTGACGGTGTCCAGGTAGCGGCCTTCTTCGATTGATGTGGTTATGGCATCCCTCAAAACCCGCCGGGATGACAGCGCGCCGCGCTGTCATCCCGGTTTCCGCCAGAGCCCAGTGCGGCAGGGCCCGCGGCTAATCCGGCCACTCGATCCGAGTGCCGTCAGGACCCGATGTGGCCACTTCCAGATGGCCAGACTCGATGAGCTCCGGCAATACGCGCGTCAACCGCTTGGGCAGACTGCGGGGTGGCGGCAACTCGGCCCAGCGCACGCCCACCCAGGCATCCCGCCAGGTGCGCTTGGCGGCGTACAGGCACTGATCCGCCACGTTGATCACCTCCTCCCAGTGCACGTGGCCGGGGCGCGCCGGAAATATCGGGTATTGAGCGTAGCCGAGCGAGCAAGTCAGGCGGACAGTGAGATCCCTGCCCAGGTCAAACTCATACTCGGCCATGGATCTGCGCAGTCGCTCGGCCAGGCGGGGAGCAAAGCAGGCATCGGTAAAGCGCGCCATGATCAAGAACTCCTCTCCACCCCAGCGCACGGCCGTATCCGACTCCCGAATACTCTGGTTGAGAATATCGCGAACCTGTTCGAGCACCCGATCGCCAGCTGAATGCCCATATTGATCGTTGATCTGTTTGAAGTGATCAATATCGAGCATGAGAAACAGCAGATCGACATTCTCGCCCAGCTGCTCACCGGGCGCGGTATTCTGGTCGCGATAGTAACGATCAACCAGAGCAACATCAGCCGGCGCCTGCTCTACCAGATAGCGGCGGTTACGCAGCCCCGTCAACGGATCGGTCAGGCTCTGCTCAGCCAATGCCTCATTGGCCTTCGACAGTTCTCGAGTGCGCTCGAGAACGCGTTGCTCCAGCGTCTCTTTAGCCTCTCGCAAAGACGTCAATGCGCGCTTGCGCTCCAGGCTGCTGGCCAGCTGGTTGGATACAAAACGCAGCAGGTCAAGATCCCCTTCCTGGTAGAGGCGATCTTCGCGGTAGCTTTGCACCGCCAGCAAACCAAGGGTCTTGCCCTCACACTGCAGCGGCACGCCCATCCATGCACAAGGCAGTGCCCCCTGGCCCTGGGGATTGACCTTGCCTGCCTCGATCAGCGCCAGCGTGTCTTTTTGCATCAGCAGGACGCCGCCATCCTGCTTGAGGGCGTATTCGGTCAAGCCGCCGCTGAGGCGGCGCTTTTCTTGCGGCTGCATGAACTCGTCAGCATAGTAGCCGAACTCCAGAGCCTGATTCTGATCGACCAGCAGCGCGATGAAGAAATTCTCGGCATAGATCAGCTGCCCCACTTCACGATGAACCAGCTGGAAAAAATCTTTTTCCCGGCCCGCCTCACTGGCCTGCTCGGCAATATGGAACAGCGCCCTTTGCAGGCGCTCACCACGACGTCGCTGAGCGACTTCCACCTGCAGGGATCGATTGGCTTCGGCGAGCTCCCGCGTTCGGGCCACAACCGCCTCTTCCAGGTCCTTGTGGGCCTGACGACGCTGCAGCATGGTCAGAATATGGCTGGCCACGAAGCTCAGAAGGTGCTGCTCTTCCTGGCTGTAACGGTTTTCCTGGTTGTAGCTTTGCAGAACCAGCATGCCCCGAACCTGATTGCCGTCGAGCATGGGCACTCCCAGCCAGTCATTGGTGGTAGCGCCCAGAAACTTGAGCGGCCCGGGTATCATCTTCTCGATGTCACTGATTGATCCACGCAACGCCTTGCCCAGGCGGATCACGTACCAGGTCAGGCTGTGCTTGATATCTTCAAGCGGAATGTTGGCCGACAGATCGGGAGGCTGGGTGGCCACGTCGACAAAATAGCGGAAGCGAACCGTATCCTGGTCGGCATTGTAGAGAAAAATATAAAAATTCTCGGCATACATCAGCTCGGCAATGATCTGATGCAGCCGCTGCAGGATATCGTCGGTGTCCAGGTTTGCGCCGGCCAGATCGGAAATCTGGAACAGGGCTTTCTGTATGCGTTCGGCCTTTTTCAGCTCTTCGATGGTCTGCTGGAGCCGGTTGTCGGCGGATGCCTGATGCTGCGACATGAGGCGGACCTGTGTCCTTGCGGAGTCATGACCAACCACAAAGCGTAGCAGCATTGCTGCCACTTATGCGCGACTGTCCCTGCTGCCGAGCCAAAACCTAGGGTTCGAACAGGCCGTGGATGAACCATCCTCTCGGTGACTGGTGTTCATGAAAGACCCAGACGCGGCGGCCATGACGGTCGCGGGCGATGAAATAATCACGCTGACAGCGCGCACCGTCCCACCAGCCGACCTCGATGCGCTCGGGCCCTTCCTCCAGCCGCAAATTTTCGCGCCGACAGGGCTTTGGCACGGGCAGCAGCCAGGTCGGGCGCGGGCGCGTATCCTCGCATTGCGTCGCCGTTCCCGGCTCGACCCAGCGCCAGGCCTTTTCGGGGCGATGATCGGGCCGCGGCGCCAGGCCGGACAAACCGTCGTCACCCAGCCGCGCCCTGAGCCGGTCCAGCAGCGCCGGCCAGGCGTCGTCGCGATTGTCATGACGATTGTTGTAGCCATCATGACCGCCCCACAGATCTGCCTGGGGCGGGCAATATTCATCGGTGCTCTCAGCGCTCAGCTCCACGGCTTCCACGGCCGCCGGCAGCTCGAGATTCTCGAGCTTGAGCGCAAGCAGCTCCAACAGCCTGTCGACATCCACGCCCGGGCGCGACAGTCCGACTCTCAGCGGAATGCTGCCGCCGCCGTTCTCGCGATGCAGCGAGATATGCAGGCGCACAAGCGCCTGATCGCGAACGTCAAGCCAGTGCGCCATGCGCTCGAGCGCGCGGCGGAAGACGAACAACAGGGCCGAGCTGTCGCTGCTGGCCGCCGGCAGTTCCAGACGCAGCCGGAATGTCTGCGGCGGCTGCCAGGCGGCCAGCGCGGTGGGCTGGCGCCCTTCCAGACAGAGCAGGTGTCGGCCGAGCGCCGGACCAAAACGCCGCGCCCGCTCGGGCGCCGGCAGGCGCAGAAGCTCGGCCACCGATTTCAGCCCACAGCCGGCCAGCGCCCGCGCCTGTTTGTCGTCGGCGGCCAGCGCGGTCAGCGAAAGCCCGTGCAGTTTCTCGCGCATGTTGTTGATGCCGGCGGCATGCAGGCCGTGGCGGGCAAACAGGCAGGCCGTGGCCGCAACCGGCGCCGAGCCGAGCTGCACCTCAAGCCCGCGGCGCTCGAGGTCTGTCCGCAAGGCCTCGACCAGCGGCCGCAGCCCGCGGTACAGGCGCCGGCTGCCGGCAATCTCGAGCAGCACGCTGTCGGGCGGCACTTGCACGACGTGGCTGCTGTGCTGCCAGGCGGTCAGCGCCAGCTGCTCGAGCAGGGAGGTTTCAGCCCGTAAATCGCGCGGGCGGCTGTGCAGGGCTGGCGCCACGGCCAGAGCTGTGGCCAGGGGCTGGCCCGCGCAGACCCCGGCCCGGCGGGCGGCCGCGCTGGCCTGCACGATGACGTGGCGGCCGCGATGATGGCGGTGCACGGCATGCAGCGGCGGCACCTGTCGATCGCACTGCCAGGCCGCCATCAGCGGCAGCTGCGGGCAGTACAGCCCGAGCCACAGCTCGCTGCGCCTGGCGCTATCTCGACCGGGCATGACGACGATAGCTCGCCAGGTCGACGGGAGACCCGGCTTTCGGATCCAGACGCTTCGACTCGACCAGCCCGGCCGGGCTGCGCAGAACCTCGATTTCAGGCCCGGGCGCAAGCCCCAGACGCAGGGTCGACACGGAAGGCGGCGGCGTCTGGTCGGGGCGATAGATCACGAAAGCCGGCCCCGGGCCATCTCCGGCGGCCAGCTGCAGGCGGCGCACGGCTTTTTCTCCGACGCGGCCGCTCGGAGGCCACACCGCAACGCTGCCGCACAGCCCGCTTTTCAGGCACTGCTCGGCCGCCCACAGCGCCTCGTCGACCGCGCGCACCACGATCAGATGTTCGAGCACCACCCCGGCCCCGGCAAGCGCCTGCGGCCCCGGCACCAGGGTCGGCCCGGCCAGCACCACCGGCTGCCCCTGCTGTGTGCAGCGCGCGAAAAACGGCAGCAGCAGGCCGAGCTCGCCGCACCCGGGCAAGCGCGGCTGCAGCTCGGTCAGGCGGCCCAGCGGCCAGCCGCCGCCGGGCAGGCCGCGGTCGAGCCAGCCCAGGCCGGTGGCGGCCACCGGCAGGGATTGGCGCCCGCGCCCGCGCCCGCGCCACAGATCGGAACGGCGGTTGAGCAGTTGTTCAATGCGCGCTTTGGCCGACATTGCGGACTCCGGATGGATGAATCAGAATACTGTATAAGTTTACAGTTTCTCAAAGTCCGCGAATCGACGGATTTTCCGGAGCCCGTTTTGACCACTCCAGCCGCATCAGCGCCCGAATACGCCGAACTCCACGCCCTGAGCGCCTTCAGCTTCCGGCGCTCGGCCGCGCGGCCGGAGGCACTGGTCGAGCGCGCCGCCGAGTGCGGCTACTCGGCGCTGGCGATCACCGACGAGTGCTCCATGGCCGGCGTGGTGCGCGCCCACGAGGCCGCCCGCGAGCACGGCCTGCGACTGATCATCGGCAGTGAATTCCGCCTCGAAGACGACAGCCGCCTGGTGCTGCTCGCCCCGTCCCGGGCTGCCTACGGCCAGATCTGCCGTCTGATCACCTCTGCCCGCCGGCGCGCCGGCAAGGGCGCATACCGGCTCGAGCCCGAAGACCTGGAAGCCGGGCTCGACGGCGTGCTGGCCATCTGGAAAGCGCGCCGACGATCAGGCGCGCATCAGAACCATGCCCCAGCACAACCAGCAAATGATATTCATGCCGCCCGGCTCAAGGCACGTTTCGGCAACCGGCTCTGGCTGGGCGCCACCCGCCTGCTGGCCCCCGGCGAACACGCCTGGTTCGACCAGCTCGACGCGCTGGGCCGGCGCCACGGCATCCCCCGACTGGCCTGCGGTGACGTGCGCCTGACCGTCCGCGACGACAAGCCCCTGCTCGACGTGTTCACCGCGCTGGAGCTGGGGCGCCCCGTCGCCGACTGCGGCCTGGCGCTGGCCGCCAGCGGCGAGCGGCACCTGCGCCCGCGCGACGTGCTGGCAAAGCTCTACCCGGCCGAGTGGCTGGCCGAAACCGGGCGGGTGGCCGCGCGCTGTCGCTTCTCGCTCGATGAGCTCGACTATCGTTATCCGCGCGAACTGGTGCCCGAGCCGCTACGCCCCATTCAGCACCTGCGCCGGCTCACCCTGGCCGGCGCGCGCAAGCGCTACGGTGATGTGGTTCCCGAAAGAGTCCAGGCCCTGCTCGCGCGCGAGCTGGCCCTGATCGAGGACATGGGCGTGGAAGCCTTCTTCCTGACCGTGCACGACCTGGTCGAATTCGCCCGCGGCCGCGGTATTCTCTGCCAGGGCCGCGGCTCGGCGGCCAACTCGGCGGTGTGCTATTGCTTGGGAATTACCGAGGTCGACCCGTCGGAGCAGCAGCTGCTGTTCGAGCGTTTTTTATCGAAAGAGCGCAACGAGCCGCCCGATATCGATGTCGACTTCGAGCACGAGCGCCGCGAAGAGGTCCTGCAGTACGTCTACGAGAAATACGGCCGCGAGCGCGCCGCCCTGGCCGCTACCGTGATCTGCTACCGGCCGCGCAGCGCGATGCAGGACGTCGGCCGCGCGCTGGGCCTGGAGCCCGAGCGCGTCAACCGCCTGACCGCCTCGCTGGCCTGGTGGGACAAACCCGAGGCCTGGCCCGAGCGCCTGCGCGCGTGCGGGCTCGACCCCGACGCGGCGCTGACGAAGCATTTCCTGGAACTGAGCACTCGCCTGATCGGCTTTCCGCGCCACCTGTCGCAGCACGTCGGCGGCATGGTCATTTCCGATCGGCCCCTGAACGAACTGGTGCCGGTGGAAAACGCCGCCATGGAAGATCGCACCATCATCCAGTGGGACAAGGACGATCTGGAAACCCTGGGCCTGCTCAAGGTCGACTGCCTGGCGCTGGGGATGCTGACGGTGATACGGAAAGCGATGGATCTGGTCAATCGCTCCGAAACCTGGAACCACGGAAGCAAGCACCAAATCTCAAATACCGAATCGCAAATAAACTCGAATGCTCAAAACGAAACCCGCGTAGGTCGGCGTTACATCGCCGACGGACAACCTGAATGCAAGCACCAAATCACAAATATCAAATCACAAATAAACTCGAATGATCAAAACAAGGAGACAAACAACCAGGCAGCAAGGAAACCAGCCAACCAGCCAACAAAAGAAAGAGCCGACAAACCGGCCAGATGGCATAAGCAATGTGCCATTCTTGAACATGCATCGCCATGCGTGAACAGACCCGAAACCTCGTCCGTCGCGGATGTAACCACGACCTGCGCGAGCCACACTCCGGCCCCGGGCAGCCCCCGCGAGCTGACGCTCGCCACCATTCCGCGCGAAGACGCTGCCACCTACGAAATGCTCTGCCGCGGCGATGCGGTGGGGGTATTCCAGGTCGAGTCGCGTGCGCAGATGGCGATGCTGCCCCGGCTCAAGCCGCGCTGCTTTTACGATCTGGTCATCGAGGTGGCGATCGTGCGGCCCGGGCCGATCCAGGGCGACATGGTTCATCCCTATCTCGAGCGGCGCCGCAATCCCGCTGCGGTGAGCTATCCGAGCCCGGAGCTCAAGCGCGTGCTCGAGCGTACCCTGGGCGTGCCCATCTTCCAGGAGCAGGTCATGCAGATCGCCATGGTCGCCGCCGGCTTCAGCGCCGGCGAGGCCGACCAGCTCAGGCGGGCGATGGCGGCCTGGCGGCGGCGCGGCGGCCTGGAGCCGTTTCGCGAACGGCTCATGACGGGCATGCGCGAGCGCGGCTATTCCATCGACTTCGCCGAGCGCATCTACAAACAGATCTGCGGCTTCGGCGAGTACGGTTTTCCTGAATCACACGCGGCCAGCTTCGCCCTGCTGACCTACATCTCATCCTGGCTGAAGTGCCATCATCCGGCCGCCTTCGCCTGCGCGCTGCTCAACAGCCAGCCGATGGGTTTCTACGCCCCTGCCCAGATCATCAACGACGCCAAGCGCCATGGCGTGCGGATTCTGCCGGTGGATGTGCGCTACAGCGGATGGCATTCAGACCTTGCCAATGGCCGCGCAGGTCGGCGTTACATCGCCGACGGACAAGCTGAAAGCAAGCACCAAATATCAAATACCCAATCGCAAACAAATTCGGATGATCGAAACAAAAAAGAAAACAACCAGAAAACAAGCCAACCAGTAAACCCGCCAACCAGCCAACCTGCGATCCGCCTTGGTCTGCGCATGATCAAGGGCCTGCGCGAAGACGTCGTCGGGCGGATCGTTGATGCGCGCTCGCAACAGCCGTTTGGCGACATCGACGACCTGGCCGAGCGTGCCGGGCTCGATCAAAATGCTTTGCGGAAACTGGCCGACGCCGGCGCGCTCAAGGGCTTGACCGGACATCGTCATCGGGCGCGCTGGGCCGCGCTCGGCGCGCAGCGCCAGGGCGATCTGCTGGCCGGCGCCGAGATCCGCGAGCAGCCGGTACGGCTGTCCGTGCCGAAAGCCCGCGAAGAGCTGATCGACGACTACGCCAGCCTGGGCCTGAGCCTGGAGCATCATCCGACAAAACTGCTGCGGCACCGGCTGGGCCGACGGGTGCTGCACGCAAGCGCCCTGCCCCGCCACGGCGACGGTCGCCGCATTGCCGCCGCCGGCGTGGTCACGCACCGTCAGCGCCCGGGCACGGCCTCGGGCGTGGTCTTTCTGTCGCTGGAAGACGAGACCGGCATCGTCAACGTGGTGGTGTGGCCGAAACTGCTCGAGCGCTACCGCCGCGAAGTGCTCGGCGGGCGCATCCTGCGCGTATACGGCCGGCTTCAGAGCGCCGAAGGCGTGTGCCACCTGGTGGCCGAGCGCATCGACAGCCTTGATGCATGGCTGGCCGAACTCGACAGCCGCTCACGGGATTTTTGTTGATGAGCCATCGGGGAGCAGTGAGCGCCGAAAATACGCGTAGCGCGCCGTGGAGGTTTTGACATGTCGTCCGTCGGCGATGTAACGCCGACCTACGCAGGCTTTGTTTTGAACATTCGAATTTCGGTCATTCGAATTTGTTTGCGATTTGGTGCTTGAAATTTGGAGTTTCATGCCCTCCGCCAGGGGCGCTCCCCCCGGCGGAGGCACCGAAACCACAACGCAAGCCCGCTCAGGTAATAATGGTCACCGGGCTCCTGGCGTGGCGGCTGACCTTGTCGCTGACGCTGCCGAGCACCAGGCTTTTCATGCGCGACAGGCCGCGGCGGCCCATGATGACCATCACACCGGGGTCGTCTTCGGTATAGCGCACAACTTCCTCGGCCGGATCGCCAATGGAGGTTTCTTCCTCAAGCTCCTTTGGAGCTGCATCCCCAAGCGCTTCCCGCGTGCTGTCGAAAGCACGCTGAGCCGCGGCCTGGGCGGCCCGGTCGATATCGTTGCGCGACATGCCGGCCATGCCGATGACCTCCACCGAAGCGGCCGGAAAGACGTAGAACAGACGCATCGGCACCTGCAGCGCCGATGCCATGCTGGCGGCGAATTTCACGGCGCGATTGGCGTTCTCGGAGCCGTCGACCGGCACCAGGATTTCCTTGACGGGGTGACTCATTTTCTTCCTCCTGAATCAATGATCATTGATTGACTTCCAGCTTGATTATGTACGACAGCATGCCGGCCCGACTTGACCGGAAGCAAATCCGGAACGCTTTCAGCGCTCGTGCTCGGCCAGCAGTCGCTCCAGCGCTGCCTCGTCGAGCACTTCGATTTCCAGCTCTTCGGCGCGGTCGAGCTTCGAGCCCGGGCTGTCGCCGGCAATGACTGCCGTCGTGTTTTTCGACACGCTGCCGGTCACGCGCGCGCCCAGCGCCTCCAGGCGGCTCTTGGCTTGTGATCGGGTCAGTCCCGACAGCGAACCGGTCAATACGTAGGTACAGCCCGACAGCGGCAGCTCGCCGGCCTCGGCAGCGGGCTCTTCGGGATCGTAACTGACGCCGGCATCGAGCAGTTCGTCGATGATCTCGCGGTTGTGCGCTTCGTCGAAAAATGCGTGTACGTGACGGGCCACGACGGGACCGACATCGCGCACGGCCTCGAGATCCGCCACCCCGGCTGCCGCCAGCTTGTCGAGGCTGCCGAAATGCCGCGCCAGCGCCTGCGCGGTCACCGCGCCAACCTCGCGAATGCCGAGCGCAAACAAAAGCCGCCCCAGGGTCACCTGCTTGCTGCTCTCCAGCGCCTGGAGCAGATTATCGGCCGATTTCTCGCCCATGCGCTCCAGGCCCGCCAGGGTGTCATGGTCCAGGCGGTAAAGATCGGCCGGACTATGCACCAGATCCCGCTCGACCAGCTGCGCAATCACTTTCTCGCCAAGACCATCGATATCCATCGCCGTGCGGCCGGCAAAGTGCTCGAGCGCGCGTTTGCGCTGGGCCGGACAGACCAGGCCGCCGGTGCAACGCGTCACGGCTTCGCCTTCGACCTGCTCGACGGCCGAATCACATTCCGGACAGCGCTCGGGCATCTGCCATTGTTCGGGTTCACCCTCGCGCCGCTCGGGAATCGAACGCACGATTTCGGGAATCACGTCGCCGGCCCGGCGCACCACCACCCAATCGCCCGGGCGCACGTCCTTGCGGCGGACCTCATCGAGGTTGTGCAGCGTGGCGTTGGTGACCGTCACCCCGCCGACGAACACCGGCTCGAGCCGGGCCACGGGTGTGAGCGCACCAGTGCGGCCGACCTGTACCTCGATACTCACGAGCCGGGTGGTTTCTTCCTGTGCGGGAAACTTGTGCGCCATCGCCCAGCGCGGAGCGCGCGAGACAAAGCCGAGCTCCCGCTGCTGATCGAAATCATCCACCTTGTAGACCACGCCGTCGATATCGTAATCGAGCGCATCACGACGCTTGCCGATCTGTCGATAGTAGTCGAGCAGGCCCTCGAGCCCCTGCGCGGTCCGCGCCTCGGGGCTGACCGGCAGGCCCATTTCACGCAGGCGGGCCAGGGTTTCGGAGTGGCACTCCGGAAAACCGTCCGTGGTGGCCGCCTGGTAACAGAAAAAATGCAGCGGCCGACGCGCAGTAACCTCCGAATCGAGCTGACGCAGGCTGCCCGAAGCCGCGTTGCGCGGGTTGACGAAGGTTTTCTCGCCGCTATCGGCCAGGCCTTCGTTGAGCTCGGAAAATCCCGAACGGGTCATGAAGATCTCGCCGCGCACTTCCAGATTGTCGGGAATATTGTCGCCGCGCAGCTTCAGGGGCACGGCGCGAATCGTGCGCACGTTGGCGGTCACGTTCTCGCCGCTGCGGCCATCACCCCGAGTGGCTGCCAGGCTCAGGCGACCGCGCTCGTAGCGCAGCGCAATGGCCACGCCGTCGAGCTTGGGCTCGACGCTGTAGGCCACTTGTTCGATATCGAGCTGCTCGCGCACCCGCCGGTCGAATTCGGCCACCTCCTCTTCGCTGAAGGCGTTGCCCAGCGAGAGCATCGGAATACGGTGTTCGACCGTCTCGAACCCCGCGGCCGGCTCGGCGCCGACACGCCGGGTGGGCGAGTCTTCGGTGATCAGCTCCGGGTGCTCGGACTCGAGCTCCTGCAGCTCGCGCAGCAAGCGATCGTACTCGGCATCGGAAACGACGGGATCGTCGAGCACGTAGTAGCGATAATTGTGCTCACGCAACTGCTCGCGCAGGGACGCGATGTGCTCTGCGACCGTACCGGCATGCCGTTTTGTCATGTGCGGCGCCCTACTGTGGCTTGATGGTGCCCGACTGGCGGTCGTACTCGCGCATCTCTTCGCGAATCTGGGCGATTCGCTGGCGTGTGAGCAGGCACTTGCTGTCATCGAGCACGTCGGCTCCGAGCAGCTTGCTGATGCGCTCGGCGGTGGCCAGCATGGCGTCCCAGGCATCGAGCGCGCTGACCGGCGCCGGCAGCGTCAGGAAAAGCGTCACGCCCGGCGTATCGAAGACATTCCACTGCGAGGCATCGAAATGGCCCGGGGGCGTCAGGTTGGCCATCGAAAAGACCGGCTTGGTGGCGCCTTCATGACGGCGGTGAAAGATGTTCATCTCGCCGAAGTTCAGGCCGGCCTTGATGGCGGCATCCAGCAATTCCGAACCACTGATGCGCTGCTCGCCGTGCCTGCAGATATACAGATAAACGATCTTGTCGGGCGTCTCGCGCGGTTTCGCTTCTTCGTCGGCGGCCGTTTGGTCGATGCGGCTGCCAAGCCCGGGTTCGCGGGTGCTTTCAGGCGGCACACTCTTCTTTGTGCGGGTCTGACTGCTGTCGCCATGACGATGGTCATGACGGTCGTCGCGACCATCGCCAAGACCATCGTCGGCCGCGGGTGACCCACTATCCGCGCCAGGCCGGTTGTCCGCTTCGCCGCCGAGAGTCGGCTCGCGCCGCATGCCGCGCCAGCGGGCATGATTGCGCCTCGACTCGCCTTCCGGCTTGTGCAGCAACACAATCACGGCCAGCACGACCAGACCGATCAGAATCAGGATCAGGCGGAGATTATCCACGTTTGTTCGACCTTAGCCCGTTGCGATGCAAAGAGTGTAACCGAAGCCGTCCATCTGCCCTGCCCTGTTCAAGCCTGGGCCAACGCCACGGCCCGGTCGAGATCCACCGAAACCAGTCGCGATACACCGGGCTCGCGCATGGTCACGCCCAGCATCTGATGGGCGACCTCCATGGTGACCTTGTTGTGGGTTACCACAAGGAACTGCACCTGTTCGGACATCTCGCGCACCATTTCGGAAAAACGTCCCACGTTGGCATCATCGAGCGGCGCGTCGACCTCGTCGAGCAGACAGAACGGCGCCGGATTGAGATTGAAGATCGAAAACACCAGCGCTACCGCCGTCAGCGCCTTCTCGCCGCCTGAGAGCATGTGAATGCGCGCAATGCGCTTGCCCGGCGGCCGCGCCAGAATGGCCACCCCGGCCGACAACCAGTCATCGCCGACCATTTCCAGATGCCCGTGCCCGCCGCCGAACAGGCGCGGGAACAGTGCTTCCATATTCTGGTTGACCTGCTCGAAAGTCTCGCGGAAACGCGTGCGCGTATCGCGGTCGATGCGATTGATCGCCTTTTCGAGCGTCTCCAGGGCCTCGATCAGGTCCTGGTGCTGACGGTCAAGATACTCCTTGCGCTCCGATTCGGCTTCGTACTCGTCGATGGCAGCCAGGTTGACCGGCTCGAGACGACGAATTCGGTGCTCCAGGCTTTCGAGCTCGTTCTGGTATTTCTCGGCTTCGGCGCCGCCAGGCAGCTCGCCGAGCAGCTGCTCCAGGTCGGCATCGAGTTCAGCGATGCGTCCGGCGAGCTGTTCCGCCTTGAGCTGGGTTTCCTTCAGCGCCAGCTGCCCGCTGGACTGATCAGAACGAATGCGCTCGACCTCGCCGGCAGCCTTTTGCCGGATCTCGTCCTGCTCGCGCCACTTCGCCTCCAGCGACTCCAGCGCCACCCGGGCCTCACGCAGACGCTCATCGATCTGCAGGCGTTGATCGAGCAGCTCGTCACGCTTCTTCTGCTGAGCGGCCACCGGCTCATCACCCTGGGCCAGCGCTTCGCTCAACTCCAGATAGCGTGACTGCAGCTGGCCGACCTGATTGTCCATGCGCTCGATCGACTGGCGCAGTGATTCCAGACCAGCGCGGCTGGATTCGGCCTTGATCGACAATGCCTCGCGCTTGCTGCGCGCATCGTTGAGACGCTGCCTGGCCTGCTGGCGGGCGGTGTCGAGCTCGCGCCGCTCGCGCTGCAGCGGCTCGCGCGCGGCTTCCGATGCCTGCATGCGCTTGAGTGCCGCTTCCATCTCGCCGCGCGCCTTGGCCACTGCCGCGCCGTCTTCAGCCTGTCTGGCCTTGAGCCTTTCGACTTCTGCCACCGCCTCGCGACGCTGACGCTCCAGATTTTCACGGCGGGATTCGAGGCTGCTGAGCTGCCCCTGCAGCCGCGCATGCTCGCGCTGCGCCGCTTCAAGGCCAGCGTTTTCCTGCGCCATCGCGGTTTCCAGCTGCTGGCGCTCTTCGCGGGTTCTGGCCAGCTGCGTCTCGATGTTTTCGATTCGATCGGAATCGGTCTCGATCCGTTCGCTCAGTTCGCGGATCTCCTGTTCGCGCTGCAAAAGACCCGATTCATCGGCGGCCCTGGCCGGCTGCCGCAGCCAGCCCGGACCCAACCAGATCCCCTCGGGCGTGATCACCGAGTGATGCTCATCGAGCGTATTCAGCCGCTCCCGCGCAGCGGCCAGATCCGGCGCGCAGTAAACTCGCGACAGCACGGCAGCGAGCGCACCGGCGCCGTCGACCTTGTCCGCCAGCGTGCCGGGCACAGGCGCGGTTTGCCTTTCGTCGGCCAGCCGCAGCCCGGCCGTTGGCAGGTCCTCGCCGAGTTGTCGGGTGACATCGTCGACCCGAACCGCCTGCAGCCAGTCTTCCAGCACCGCCTCGACGGCGGGGCTCCATTCGCGATCGGAAACCGCAAGCTGACGCAGAACGCGCGCTTCGCCATCCAGGCCACGTGCGTCGAGCCAGCGTTCGATCTCGTCGCCGTCATCATCGCCGCGGTTGAGCAGGCGCAAGGACTCGATGCGCGTCTGGCGCTCATGGCGCTGGGCGCGGGCGGCTTCCAGATCGTTGCGGAGCGTTTCGATTTTCTGGCGCAGCTCATTCAGCCGGCCGCGCTTGCCCTCCAGCTTTTTGCGCATCTCGGCCAGGTGCGACTCGCCGTCGCCAATCTGCTCCGACAGCGCCTCCTTTTCCGCTGACAGACGCTCCAGTGCCGCGTCGCCGCTTTGCTCGTCCAGCGCCTTGAGTCGCTCAGCGGCACGGTTCATGCGGTCATCGAGATGATCGATGCGCTGACGCAGCAGCTCCGCCTCGCTCGCGGCGCTGCCGGCACCTTCCTGATGGGCCTGCCAGCGCTGCTGCCATTCTTCCATTGCCGGGTCGATGCGCTCGACCTCGAGCTGAGCGGCGCTCTCTTCCTCGCGCGCGGTCTCCAGCTCCGGATTGAGGCGCGCCAGCAGTTCGGAGGTTTCCTTGACCTGTGCCTTGTCGAGCACGAGATGTTGTTTGAGCTCGTTGAGCTGGGATTCGGTTTCGCTGTACTCGGCCTGCTGGCGCTTGCGGATCTCGCGCTGGTGTTCGATGGCCTGCTCGATGCGGGCAATCTCGCCGCCGACCTCGTAGAGATCGCCCTGAACCCCGGCCACCGCTTCGCGCGCCTTGTGCTGGTCCTGTCGCAGGGTTTCCAGCTCCTTTTCAGCCGTGCGCTGCGTCGACAGGGTCGATTGCAGCCGGTTTTCCACTTCGCGCAGCGCCTTTTCCTCGCTTTCCGAGCGCGCGCTGAGCTCGCGCCAGCGCAGCGCCATCAGCCGTGCCTCGTCGTCGCGATAGCGCGCCTTGAGCTTTTTGTAGCGCTCGGCGGCGTTGGCCTGGCGCTTGAGCTTGTCGAGATGCTTGCTGACCTCATCACGCAAGTCACTCAAACGATCGAGGTTTTCGCGCGTATGCCGAATGCGGTTCTCCGTTTCGCGGCGGCGTTCCTTGTAGCGGGAGATGCCGGCGGCCTCTTCGAGAAAGGCGCGCAGCTCTTCCGGACGCGCCTCGACGATCTGCGAGATCATCCCCTGCTCGATGATGGCGTAGCTGCGCGGCCCCAGGCCGGTACCGAGGAACAGGTTGGTGATGTCTTTCTTGCGGCACTTGGTGCCGTTGAGCCAGTAGCTGGACTGGCCGTCACGCGTGACCTGGCGCTTGACCGAGATTTCACTGTAGTCGGCGTATTCTCCGCCGGCGCGGCCATCGCTGTTGTCAAAAATCAGCTCGACCGTGGCAGTGGCCACCGGCTTGCGCGCGCTCGAGCCCGAAAAGATCACGTCGCTCATGGATTCGCCGCGCAGCTGACGCGCCGAGGCCTCGCCCATCACCCAGCGCACCGCGTCGATGATATTGGATTTGCCGCAACCGTTCGGTCCGACAATCCCCATCAGGTTGGAGGGAAACGTGATTGTGGTCGGCTCCACAAAAGACTTGAAGCCGGACAGTTTCATTGCGGTCAGTCGCATCGAGGAAGAGTGTTTTTAGTCAGTTGTTGTAATGTACGCGCTCGTGGCGCCAGAAGGCTGGCCAAAACGGCCGTCAAACCGGGCGGAAATCCAGAATGCACTCCCCGGCCCGCCGGCGGCGCAAGGATCCACCGACTGCGTCCGCACGCCCGAGACCCTAGTGTACCCCGGGAAAGGCCAGCCGGATTGTCAGGCTCGAAGCGCGCTCGGGAAGCCATGCTGTGCGCTCAATCCGGCCCCTTGTCATCGGCGGCTTCGAGCGGCAGCATCGGCTCGACTTCGGCCTGGTCGTGGATCGATTGGATCAACGCCTGACGCCGTTGCTGCAGCAGTGATCGGGCAATGCCCTCGCGCACCTGCTCGAACGCCGGCACCTCCAGATCACGCCGGCCTTTCACCCGCACCAGAAACCAGCCCTGGCTGTCCTTGAGCGGCTTGGCAACCACCTGATTGGCGCCTGTTTCAGCAAGCTGGGCGGCAAAATCCTCCGGCACCTGGCTTTGATCGATCCAGCCGGGCCGCTCCACCCGGCGTCCGGACGCTTCAGCCTCGCTCTTGAGCGCCGCATAATCAATATCGCCGCTTTCGATCCGCTCGATGGCCTGCAACGCCCGGGCCTGATCCGCGTAAGCGATGACTTCGACATCGTACTGCCGGTCGCCGGAGCGCTTCAGCTGCGCCTCGTAGGCCGCGCGCAGCTGCTCCTCATCCAGCGGTTCAGCGCGCTGGGCCTGATTGACATAGTGGCGAAACAGGGTCTGGCTCTCGGCCAACCGCAGCTCCGCCTGTACTTCAGGGCTGTCGGCCAGGCCCTCGCTGCGCGCGACATTGGCCACCGCCTGTACGCGAATCAGCTCGTCAAGCAGCTCGCGCATGCGTTCGTGTTCGCCGTCTTCGACGCCACGCGCCTCCATCGCTCGTTCGAGCATGTCCAGGGTCACGGGGCGACCGTCGACCTCGACCAGCACGACCTGATTGCCATCGACAGGCTCTGACTTTCCCTGCTGTTGCTCGCAGCCAGAAATCAGAAAAATCAATACAAAAATCAGTAGACTATGTCTCATTTTTAGACAACGCTTCAATGTTGAGTGCGTGGATGTCGGTGGTCATGAGGTCACCGACGGCGGCATAGACGCGGCGGTGCCGCGCCAGGCGCGGCAGCCCCGCAAACACATCGCTGACCACGCGCACGCGAAAATGACCGCGACCGTCGCGGGCGCCGGGATGGCCGATGTGCAGATGCGACTCGTCGACGATATCGAGCTCATCGGGGGCCAGCCCGGCTTCGAGGCGCTCGCGAATCATGGCAACCCGGTCGGTCATGGCGCCACCTGCTTGAACGGATGAACCTCTGTCCCTTCCCAGGCTCCGCAGCTCAGGTAGGGATCTGAGTCGGCCCAGCCCTTCGCCGCGTCCAGGCTGTCGAACTCGGCAACGATCAGCGAACCGGCAAAGCCTGCCGGCCCCGGATCTTCAGCGTCGATTTTCGGCAGCGGCCCGGCCAGCACCAGCCGCCCTTCATCCTGCAGCGCGTTGATTCGAGCCAGGTGCGCCGAGCGCGCCGCGCCGCGCCGCGACAGACTGTCGTCGGCATCGCGGCCCACAATCATGTAAAGCATTCAGGTCTCCTTTCAAACTGCAGACGGGCATTGTATCGGCCCACACCGGTTTTCGGCAGCCGCCTTGCATCACCCGCCGGGCGGCTCCCGACCACCCGGCGGGCACATAAACCGCTACACTTGCATCCCATGAATGCCACCCCGGACACCCGCGCCCGTCAGGAGGAGATGCCCTTTGCCATCGTGCAGGGCTCGCCGCTTTTGAGGCTGCCGGACGATCTCTACATTCCGCCCGATGCGCTCGAAGTGTTCCTGGAAGCCTTCGAGGGCCCGCTCGACCTGCTGCTGTACCTGATCCGCCGCCAGAACCTCGACATTCTCGATATCCCGATTGCCGAGGTCACTCGCCAGTACACCGGTTACATCGAGATGATGACCGAGATGCGCCTGGAACTGGCCGCTGAATATCTGGTGATGGCTGCCATCCTGGCCGAAATTAAATCGCGCATGCTGCTGCCGCGCCCCCAGGCCGAAGAGGATGAAGAAGAGGATCCGCGCGCCGAGCTGATTCGTCGCCTGCAGGAGTATGAACGCTTCAAGCAGGCCGCCGAGGATCTCGAAGAGCTGCCCCGACTGGAACGCGACGTGGCCGTGGCGGGCGCCGAAGTCGAGGATCAGGGCAAGGTCAAGCTGCCGCCGGAAGTGGACCTGCGCGAGGTGCTGCTGGCGCTCAAGGACGTCATGGCGCGCGCCGAGATGTTTGCCCACCATCAGATACAGGCCGAGCCGCTTTCCGTGCGCGAGCGCATGTCGCGCATCATCGATCTGGTCGCCGACAACCAATACGTTGAATTCGACCGCTGCTTCGATCTCGAAGAGGGGCGCATGGGCGCCGTGGTGACCTTTCTGGCCCTGCTGGAGCTGCTGCGCGAACACCTCATCGACCTGGTCCAGCAGAAGCTGTTCGACCCCATTTATCTGCGCGCACCATCCCGAACCCGGGCCTGAATCCGCAAGAGAACGCCGATGGATATCGACTACCTCAAACGCATCGTCGAAGGCGCCCTGCTGGCCGCCGGCAACCCGCTGAGTCTCAATCAGCTCAACAGCCTGTTTCCCGATGAAGAACAGCCCGGTCACGGCCCGCTGCGCGAAGCGCTGGCAGCGCTGGACGCCGACCTGGAGGGGCGCGCGGTCGAACTCAAGGAAGTCGGCAGCGGCTACCGCCTGCAGATTCGTACGCAACTGATGCCGATCATCTCGCAGCTGTGGGCCGAAAAGCCGCCGCGCTACTCGCGCGCTCTGCTCGAAACCCTGGCAATCATTGCCTACCGGCAGCCGATCACACGCGGCGAGATCGAGCAGATTCGCGGCGTGTCGGTCAGTTCGAACATTCTGCGTACACTGCAGGAGCGCGACTGGATTCGCGTGATCGGACACCGCGACGTGCCCGGCAGACCGGAGCTGATCGGCACCACCAGAGCCTTTCTGGACTATTTCAACCTCAAATCACTCGACGAGTTGCCAACACTCGCCGAAATCAAGGACATTGATAACCTCGAGCCCGAACTGGCGCTTGAAAGTCCGGAATCCGGGCCCGAGGAATTCAAGGCAGAGAATCAACGCCATGAGCAAAGCGAAAAGCGACAAACCGAAAAAGACGCGGCTGAAGAAGAGCAAATCGAAGCCGGGGAAGAAAGCGCCCCGCCGCAAGCAGGCGACGACGCAGCATCGATCCCGGACGACGTCAGAGACGACGCCGGGTCAGCGCAGGAAAGCCAAGACCGGCAGCAGACGCCGGCCAAAGAAGACCCACAAGTCGGACAAGGCGACAGCCACCCCGACCCAGACAGCTGATACGGCAGGCAGCGAACGGCTGCAGAAGATTCTCGCGCGCGTCGGACTGGGTTCGCGACGCCAGCTCGAGGCGCGTATCGAAGCCGGCGAAATCCAGGTCGACGGTCGCGTTGCCACGCTCGGAGAGACGGTCGGGGATGGCAATGTGATCGAGCTGGACGGCAAGCGCTGGCGCGTGAGCACCCGCCCGACCGAGCATCGCACCCTGATCTATCACAAGCCTGAAGGCCAGCTGACCACGCGCAGCGACCCGCAGGGCCGACGCACTGTCTTCGACCACCTGCCAAAACTCCGACAGGGACGCTGGATTGCCGTGGGCCGGCTCGATATCAATACCGCCGGCCTGCTGATCCTGACCACCGACGGCGAGCTCGCCAACCGCATGATGCACCCGGCCGGCCAGGTTGACCGCGAGTACCTGTGCCGCATTCGCGGAACCGTCGATGAAGAGCAGCTTCGCAAGCTGCGCGATGGCGTGACCCTTGACGACGGCCCGGCGCGCTTTACCGACATCGTGCCCGGCGAGATCACCGGCAGCCACAGCTGGTATACCGTTGCGCTGATGGAGGGCCGCAATCGCGAGGTGCGGCGCCTCTGGGAAGCGGTGGGCGCGCAGGTTGCGCGCCTCAAGCGCGTCCGCTTCGGTCCGGTTTTTCTGCCGGCGCGCGTCAAAAGCGGTCGCTATGAAGAACTTTCTTCCGGCGACCACCGCATTCTGCGTGAAGACGTCGGCCTGTCTTCGAAAGCCACCGAAATGACCGCCGAGCCCTTGCCGTGAATCACTGCTTGGTCACCGGCATCAGCGTCAGCTCGACGCGCCGGTTGGCCTGACGACCGCTCTCGGTATCGTTGCCGGCAATGGGGTAATCGGGGCCGTAACCGTAGGTGGCCAGGCGAACCGGCCGGATATTCCGGGCAATCATGTAGTCGCCAACGGCCTCTGCCCGACGCTGCGACAGCCCCATGTTGTAGCTGCGTGAACCGGTCGAATCGGTATGACCGTCGATGACCAGCACCGTGCGATCGTACTCTTCCAGCACCAGGGCAACCGAGTTGAGCACCTGGTAGAACTCCGAGCGCAAGGCGGCACTGTCAAAGTCAAACGTGACATTGCCGGGCATGTTGAGAATGATTTCGTCGCCGCGACGAGTCACGCTGACCCCGCTGCCGCGAAGCTGGCGGCGCAGTTCGGCCTCCTGGCGGTCCATGTAGCTGCCGATGGCCACGCCGCTGAGTGCGCCGACACCGGCGCCGATGGCGGCGCGCTGGAGCCGGTCACCGCCGCTGATGGCACCAAGAACGGCGCCCACCCCGGCACCAATGGCCGCCCCCTGAGTTCCGCGGGTGGCGCGCTCCTCACCGCTCCAGGGATCAGTCGTCGTGGCGCATCCGGCAACAAGAACGACAGCGACCACGGCCAGAGCCAGGACGGATCGACGCATCGGAATCATGAATATTCTCCTCGGGTTTTTATGGATTTCAGGACTCGTGTCAACTTTCTAACGCATTCGCTTCAACGGCTGCTGAACAGTCAGTCATCTTCAAGCCAGCGGTAGAGGGTGCGGCGACCGACGCCCAACAGGGCAGCAGCGCGCCGCTTGTTGCCCGCCACACGCTCGAGCACATGGCGCACATAGCGGCGTCGCAGCGCTTCCATGGTGGGCAGCATCTGTTCCTGTGCAAGCAGCGTCTGCACGATATCACCCTGCTCTGTCTCGGCTGCATCCGCGCTGCGGCGTACGCGCTCGGGCAAGTGCTCTGGTCCGATCTCGCGGCCCTCGCAGAAGGTGACCGCGCGCTCCATGGCATTGCTCAGCTCGCGCACGTTGCCCGGCCAGGGGTAGTCACGAATGCACATCAGCGCCTCGTTGTCGATCGAGCGTGCCGGGCGCTCGCGCGCTGCGGCAAAGCGACCCACGAACTGCATGGCCAGCATCTCCAGGTCCTCGCCCCGGTCACGCAGCGGGGGAACCTCCAGCTCGAAGGCCTCGAGGCGATAGTAGAGATCCTCTCGAAACTCGCCGCTGCGCACCAGCTCGTGCAGATCCTGATTGGTGGCCGCCACCAGGCGCACATCAACCTGATGTTCGCGCTCGGCGCCCACCGGCCGCACCCGCCCGTCCTGCAGCGCGCGCAACATCTTGGCCTGCATCGACAGCGGCATCTCTCCGATTTCATCAAGAAACAGCGTGCCGCCATTGGCCTCCCGGAACAGACCGCTACGGGCGCGGTCAGCACCGGAGAAGGCGCCCTCGGCGTGGCCGAAAAACTCCGACTCCATCAGCTCGGACGGAATGCCGGCGCAGTTGACCGCCAGAAAAGGCTTCTCGGCACGCGCGCTCTCGGCATGGATGGCACGGGCAACGAGATCCTTGCCGGTGCCCGACGGCCCGCTGACCAGAACCGGCCCGTCGGCTCGGGCAACCTGGCGCAGACGGTCAAACAGCACGCGCATCACGCGACTGGAGCCGAGCATGCCGTGAAAGGATGGTGTGTCGAGCAGGTCGCGAAAGCGCTGCACCTGTTCATGCAAGCGGCGATTGTCGATCAGTCGGCGCACGCTGAGCGTGAAATGATCCATGTCCAGCGGCTTGGTCAGAAAGTTTTCGGCACCGGCCTGCAGGGCCGCAACCGCTCGTTCGACCGTTCCGTAGGCGCTGATCATGAGTACGGCCGGCGGCGCGTGCCGACGGCGGAGTTTCTCGATCAGGGCCAGGCCATCCATGCCCGGCAGCTGCAGATCACTGACGACCAGATCCGGCTCGAACTCGCCGATGATCTCCAGCGCGTGCTCGGCGCTCGGCTGAGCATCGACGATGCAACCTTCGGCCTCGAGCTCTTCGACCAGAAGCTCGGTCAGCGTGCGGTCGTCTTCGACCACCAGAATACGCGCATTGTCACTCATGTCTGCCTCGCGGGAAGAATCAGCACCATGCGGCTGCCGCCCAGGGCGTCGCTTTCGCCAACGTCGATGCTGGCTCCATGCTCTTCAACCACGCCGAGCACGATTGCCAGCCCCAGGCCAGTGCCGCCCCGCCCCTGTCTGGCGGTCTGGAACGGCTCGAAAATTCGCTCCCGCTGGGCCGGCGGAACGCCGGGTCCATCATCTTCGATGGTGACCATGACGCGCTCGTCACCGTCGGCTTCCAGCCGCACCCGAACACGGGTGGCGGCCGCCTGCACGGCGTTGCGCACCAGGTTGAGGAGCGCATGTTCCAGCCTTGCGGCCCAGCCTTCGACCGTCACTCCGGCCGACTCGATCCGGTCTTCGAGCAGAATCCTGCGGCTCTCGCATTCCGGGCGGATACCGCCGAGCACGCGCTGCAGCAGTCGATACAGATCAACGCGTTCGGGCTCAGTGCGATCGCTGCGGGCAAATTCCATCAGCTGGGTAATCAACTCACGCGTGCGCGCTACCTGGCGACGCATCCGCTCCAGACGCCGACGCGCGTCACCGGAAAGCCCTTCCTCGCGCTGCAGGCGGCGGGTATCGCCGTCGATAACGGTCAGCGGCGACCCCAGCTCGTGCGCCACGCCGGAAGAAAACTGCCCCAGCCGGGCGAGGTTCTTCTGGGCCAGCATGCGCCGCTCCATGCGCCGACTCTGGCGACGTTGCTCGGCCAGCTGTGCGGCGAGACGGTCCAGCCCGTCGAGCATGCGATTGAAAGCGGCAGCCACGCGCGAAAGCTCAGTCGGGCCGTCCACGCTTGCGCGATGCCGGCGATCGCCCGACTCCACCCGGGCCATGGAATCGACCAGTCTTTCAACGTGCCGCCCGACCGCGAGCCGATAGCCGACCACGGCGATGACCAGCATCAGGCTCAACACACCCGCCCAGGCCAGCCAGATCTGATTGCGGATTCGCTCCAGGCGGCGCGTGATCTCGCTTTCCAGACGCACCACCTGCAGCAGGCCGTCGATTCTTCCCGTGCGCCCGGTCAGCGGCACGAAATAGGAATAAACGTCTTCGCCTCCCAGCTGCGCATACCGCCCCATTTCCTCGCCAATCTGAACAAGCTCGACGGCTTCGATCTGTTCCCGCGGGCCGGGCCGGGCTTCACCGGCGACCGCAATCCGGCGCCCGCCGGCGTCGTAGACATAAGCGCCATAAACGCGCCCGATCTCGAAGACGGCATCCAGAGTCTGCTCGATACTTTCCAGCTCGCCCTGGCGCAACGCTCGCTCCACCGGTACGCGCATGGCCCGGGCGACCAGCTCGATCTCTTTCTCCAGCCGGCTTTCCATGGCGTTCTCTACCGACTCATAAGTCAGCCATACCACCAGAATGCTCAGCACCGCCAGCGGCACGATGACCAGCAGCAGCAGCTGCAAACGCAGGCTCCGGAATGGCTTCAATATGGACACATGCGCCATTATGACACATCAAACTGGCGCGCGCACAACCCGCCTGAACTGCAAGTCATTGATTTCATTGGCCCACATATTTGGCACGGCACATGCACATACGGTATTGCCAACACAAACATTGTCATATTCAAGGAGTGAAATCATGAACATCGGCAATACCATCAAACTGTTCGTCGCCGCGCTCGCGCTGACGTTTGGCGTCACCACCATGGCCCAGCAGCAGCAAAGCCCGCCCGCCCAGCAACAGCAGCAGATCGATGTCAGCGATCAGGAGCTGGAGCAGTTTGCCGAGGCGCAATCAGAGATTGCCGGCATCCAGCAGGACTTCTCCTCGCGCCTGCAGGAAGTCGAGGATCCCGAGAAGGCGCGTGAGCTGCAGCGTCAGGCCAACGAGGAAATGACCAGCGCGGTCGAAGACGTCGGACTGGACGTCGAGTCCTTCAACCAGATCGCGATGGCCATTCAGAATTCGCCGGAGCTGCAGCAGAAGCTGACCGAAATGATCCAGCGCTGAGGCGCGCTGCGAATACGGCCCTGAAAAGGCCTGAACTGCGAAAGCCGGGGCGGTTACCGTCCCGGCTTTTTCAATCAGCCTGATCCGCGGAAAACGCGAGAGCAGCAGCGACACAAGCGCTGAAACCAGCCGGTTGCATGGCCTCGGTCAACCGCCGGTTGTCACCGCGTTCTACGCTCAATGGCGGTAAACAGGGCGACCCCGGCGGCCACGGAGACGTTCAGACTCTCCACCACTCCCGGCATGGGAATCTCGACCAGTTCGTCACAGTGCTCGCGCGTGAGCCGGCGCAGGCCGCCTTCCTCACCGCCGAGCACCAGCGCCAGAGCCGAATCAAGGCGGGCGGTGTACAGGCTCTGCCCCGTGTCGGCGGCCAGGCCGACACGCCAGACTCCATGATCGGCCAGCAGGCGCAAACTGCGCGCCAGGTTGGTCACGATGACCAGCTCGACGCGCTCGGCCGCGCCGGCTGCCGCACGGCGCGCCGCCGGCGTCAGCCCAACGGCGCGGTTGCGCGGAATGATGACCGCCGCGGCACCGGCCGCCGCGGCCGTACGCAGGCAGGCCCCCAGATTGCCTGCATCCTGCACGCCGTCGAGCACCAGAAACAGCGTCCGCTCATCCACTCCTTCAAGCAGCTCCTGCAGGCGCTGGTCGTCGCCGGGCTGACGCGCCTGGAACTCCGCGATCACTCCCTGGTGGCGAACCTTGCCGGCCATGCGATCGAGCGCGCGCTCATCGCTGTGCTCGACCGCCACACCAAATGCCTGAAGCGTTGCTTCCAGCTGTTCCAGCCGTTGCCCGCCGGGCTTGATCCAGGCGCGAACGATGCGCTCGGGTGCGTGCTCTGCAAGCCCCTCGACCGCATTGATACCCATGGCCAGCTCACGCTTCATGTCCGTTTCCCGTCACTCGTCTTGTTCGAGCAGACGAAAATCGATCTTGCGCTCTTCAAGGCTCACGGCGGCAACCTCCACGCGCGCGCGGTCTGCCAGGCGATAGCGCACGCCGCGCCGCTTGCCGACCAGGCTGGAGCTGACCGGATCGAAATTGTAGTAGTCGTTGGCCAGCGCGGTCACGTGGACCAGGCCGCTGACCGCCATGCCGTCGATTTCGACAAACAGTCCGAAACTGGTCACACCGGTGACGATACCGTCGAATGTCTCGCCGACGTGGCGCTGCATGAACTGACACTTGAGCCGTTCCTCGACATCACGCGATGCCTCCTCGGCGCGGCGCTCCAGCCAAGAGCAGTGTCGCCCCAGCTCTTCCATGCGCCCGCCATCATAGTGAAAGTCACCGCCGGTGCTGCGGCACAGGTGCTTGATGGCGCGGTGCAGCAGCAGGTCCGGATAGCGCCGGATGGGGGCGGTGAAATGCGCGTAGCTGTCCAGAGCCAGCCCGAAATGGCCCTTGTTTTCGGGCTGATAGACAGCCAGGCTCAGGCTTCTGAGCAGCTGGGCATTGATCAGCGGCGCATCGGGCCGGTCGGCCGCCTGACGCTGAATGGCCGCAAACTGCTGCGGGTCGGGCTGTTCCGACCAGCGCACCTGAAAACCGGACACCCGCAGAAACTCCTCGAGCGATTCGAGCTTCTCCGACGGCGGCGGTTCGTGCACCCGATAAAGCAGGGGCAGCCTGCTCTTGCCGACGAATTTGGCCGCCTCGACGTTGGCGGCGATCATGAACTCCTCGATCAGCCGGTGCGCATCGTGACGCTGTTGCAGCCGGATGTTGGCCACCCTTCCCTCGGTATCGAACTCGAAAAAGGCCTGCTGCGAGTCGAAGTCGAGCGCGCCGCGGCGCTGGCGGCGGCGAAAAAGCAGGCGGTAGACGTCGTAGAGCGCATCAAGGGTGTCGTGGACATGGTCAAAACGCTCGATCAGGCCCGGATCGCCGGCTTCCTTGATTCGCCGCACCTGATCGTAGGTCAGCCGCGCCCGTGAGCGCATGACCGCTTCGTGAAAGCGGCTCGAGGTGACCTTGCCTTTGGCATCGATGCGCATTTCGCAGACCAGACAGAGCCGATCGACATCGGGGTTGAGCGAACACAGGCCGTTGGAAAGCGCTTCGGGCAGCATCGGAATGACGCGGTCGGGAAAGTACACCGAAGTGCCGCGAGCACCAGCCTCGTCGTCCAGGGAGCCGCCGGGCTGCACATACTCAGCGACGTCGGAGATGGCCACCAGCAGGCGGAAACCCTCACCGCGGCGCTCGGCGAAGATGGCATCGTCAAGGTCGCGGGCATCGGCGCCGTCGATGGTCAGCAGCGGCAGTTCGCGCAGGTCGAGACGCCCGGAAATCGACTCCGGGTCGACGTCTTCGCCGAACGCCGCCGCTTCGGCCAGCGTTTCCTCGGCAAAGCCCAGCGGCAGCTGATAGCTGTGGATGGCAATGTCGGTGGCAATCCCGGGCTCGTCGGCGTGGCCGAGCACGGCGATGATCTCGCCCACGGCGCCGCGCGTCTTCGTTGGCGGCTTGTCGATGCGCACTACCACCACCTGCCCCGGGCTTGCCTTGCCCACCCGCTCGGCGGGCACCAGAATGTCCTGGGTCAGGCGCGGATCGTCGGGCACGACCACGGCCACGCCGGATTCGATCAGGAGCCGGCCGGCCACCTGGGTGTGGGCGCGTTCGAGCACGCGGGTGACCGCGCCTTCCTTGCGGCCGCGGCGATCAACACCGACGACCGCAGCCATGACCCGGTCGCCGTTGAACACCTGGCGCATCTCCTTGGGCGCCAGGTAAAGATCATCGCCGCCGGCATCGGGAACGACGAAGCCGAAACCGTCGGGATGGGCGCTGATGCGCCCGGGAATCATGTCCACCTGCGACGGCAGGCCGTAGGCGGCTCGACGATTCTTGAACAACGCACCGGATGCAACCATCTCCATCAGCACCGGTCTGAGCAGTTCGTCGGACTGCGGCTTGTCAAGCCCGAACTGGTGTGACAGCTGACGGCGGGTGACCGGTCGCCCGGCCTGTTCGAGCGCGTCACGGATGCGCTCACGCGAAATTTGCGAAGATTGGGAATTCATGGCGCATCATTGTACCTGCCCGCCGGCCTGCCCAATACATTTGACCCAAACCCCGGAGGCGGCATAATTGACCGCTGCGTCCGTTCGAGCGACTTCATGCATACAAGGCACCAGACCAGCAACCCGACATCCGGCACACGCAGCTTGAGCCTGCCCTCGCGGGCGCTGAGCGCCGCGGCGCTGCTGCTGCTGGCCGGCTGCGCGACCATGACAAGCGAACAGGCTGCGATGCAGAGCGAGCCCGACCGGCAGCGCCACCCGGTCGACCTGCCGGATCCCTTTGCCGTGGTCGAGGAAGCCACCCGGCATCTGGGCAAGGCGCCGGAGCGCCATCCCGATGACAGCCGCCCGCCGCATCTGTGGGCGCGCGTGGTCGAGCGTTTTGATTTTTCCGAATGCCCGGCTGACAGCCGCGCCCAGCAGTGGGCCCGGTGGTACGGCGAACGCGACGACTACATGCAGCGCGTGCTTGACCGGGCCCGACCCTGGCTCTACGACATCGCCGGCGAACTCGAACGCCGCCAGCTGCCCGGCGAGCTGGCCCTGCTGCCAATCGTCGAGTCGGCTTACGATCCCTTTGCCTACTCGCACGGCCGGGCGGCGGGCACCTGGCAATTCGTCAGCGCGACCGCGCGCGAACGCGGCATCGAAATCAACGACTTCTACGACGGCCGGCGCGATGTCTGGGCCGCAACACGTGCGGCGCTGGACTACCTGGAATACCTGAACAACAAGTTCGGCGACTGGAACCTGGCCCTGGCGGCCTACAACGGCGGTCAGGGCCGGGTGCAGCGCGCCATTGCCCGCAACCGCCGGGCTGGCCGCGCGACCGACTGGCACGCGCTTCCGCTGCCTCGGGAGACGCTGGGCTACGTCCCCAAGCTCAACGGCCTGGGCTGCCTGTTTGCCGACCCGGCACGCTATGGCTTCGAGCTGCCGGTGTGGGATAACCGGCCGCAGATCGCGCGCGTCGAGCTCGATGGCCCGGTGGATATCGTCGCCCTGTCGGCGGCTGCCGATATCGACATCGCCGAGCTGGTCGCCATCAATCCCGGGCTTAACGGCCACCTGACACCACCCGGCGGACCACACCACCTGATGGTGCCGGCCACAAGCGCCGACCGGGTTCGCGACCTGCTCGGCGAATTGAATGCCGAAGACATGATCGTGTGGCGTGAAGTCCGGGTGCGTCGGGGTGACACGCTCTCGCACCTGGCCCGCCGGCACAACACGACGGTGCGCGCGCTGCGCGAGGCCAATCACCTCCAGAGCGATTTCCTCAAAGTCGGCCAGAAACTGCGTCTGGCCGACAACGGCCGCACACCCGCCAACTCAGCCCATGCCGAGCGCTACGCGCAGCTGGAACGCCTGCAGCAGCGGCTGCTGCCGACCAAGCGCTTTCAGCACCAGGTCCGACCCGGCGAAAGCCTGTGGATCATTGCCCAGCGCTACGGCGTCACCGTCGACGAGCTGCAGCGCTGGAACGGGCTCAGCGGCAGGAGTCTGATTCGTCCCGGCGACCGCATTCTGGTCAACATGAGCCAGCCCGGTACTGCACAGACGCGCGAATACACGGTTCGGCGAGGCGACTCGCTGTGGACCATAGCCCGGCGCCATGACGTATCGGTTCGCGAGCTGATGCGCTGGAACGGACTCAACGAAGGCGCCATACTGCGCCCCGGACAGACGCTGACCATCCGTGGAGGCGGCAATGCATAATCTCTCGGCCCTCGTCTTTTTCGTCGCGGTGCTGTCCGTCTCGACTGCCGGAACGGCCGGCGATGAGGCGGTCAGTTTCACCGGTGAAATCGTCCAGGGAGGGCTGGTGATCGGTCAGGCTCCGGCGGGCAGCTCGGCCAGCGTGAACGGCGAGCCCGTCATGACCAGCAGAGAGGGTCGGTTCCTGCTGGCCTTCGAGCGCGAGCAGACCGATCCGACAGCGGTCGAAGTCACGCTGCCTGACGGCAGGTGCCTGAGCCAGGAGCTGAGCCCCGAGCCGCGCGAGTTCGATATCCAGCGCATCGATGGCCTGCCGCAGGAGCAGGTCACGCCGCCTGAAGCGGTGCTGAGCCGCATCCGCGACGACGCTCGCCTTGCCCGTCAGGCACGCGAACGCCGCGATCAGCGCAGCGATTGGGCTGACGGCTTCGACTGGCCCCTGACCGGCCCGATTACCGGCGTTTACGGCAGCCAGCGCATTCTCAATGGCCAGCCGCGCAATCCCCACTGGGGCATCGACATTGCTGCGCCCACCGGAACGCCGGTTCATGCCCCCGCGCCGGGGGTCGTGACCCTGGCACATCCGGACATGTACTTCTCCGGCGCCACCCTGTTCATCGACCACGGCCACGGGCTGGTTTCGGCCTTTCTCCACCTCAGCGCGCTGCATTCCGAGGTTGGCGACGTTGTCGAACGCGGGCAGGTCATCGCCGAAGTCGGCGCGACCGGGCGCGCCACCGGCCCCCATCTGGACTGGCGAATGAACCTCGGTGACATTCGTATCGACCCCGCCCTGCTGCTCGACTGGAGCGAGAATCCGGATGCCGAAGCGCCCTGAAACCCGGCGTCAACACGCGTGCCGGCGCTGGCTGGCGCTCGCTGTCCTCTCCCTGGCGCTCGGTGGCTGCGTCACGACGGCGCCCCGCCCGAAGGCTGACGATGAGACCGCGGCCCGCTCTCCAGCAATCGAATACATCAGGAGCAGCCTGCCCGGCCACTGGGTCAGTGTCGCCCAAGAGGGCCTCCCCACCCGCTCGCTGATGATCGAGCCCAGAGCTTCTTCAGACGGCGATCAGCTGACCCTGGCGCTGCATCAGCGCAGCCGTGACGGCAGCCATTCACGACGCTATCGGCTGGAATTGAGACCCGCCGCGATGGACCACCGGCTCGAAGGGCGATTCACCCTGCTGGATGCCGGTGCGGCCGAGCGTCGCAGCTGCTCCATGCAGTTTCATCTGACCCGGCGCGCCCTGGTCGGCAGAACCGATCCGTCAGACTGCCGCTTCGGTGACGGCGAGAACACCGTCGGCCTGCTCAAGGAAATCGCCTTTGATGGCCACAGCCTGGACATTGCCGATCGCATCATTGATCCGGCCAGCGGAGACGCGCAGGGTGAAGATCGGATTGTCCGCTTTTTGCCGCAGCGGCAGTTCAGCGGCTGGCTGGGCGTGCGCGAAGGCGATCAGTGGCGGGTGGCGCGGGACTTCAGTGTCCAGACCGGAGCAACCGCCGAGCCTGTGGATGCCGCCAGCATGTCGCTGGGCGTGGTCCTTGAGCTGGCCTACCACCGCCTGACGCAGCCCGAGGAAGCCCTGCTGATGCGCCTGACCGTGAGCGACGGCGAAACCGGAGAAGTGCTCGCCGAGAGCTGGGCCGATCCGGGCTCGGCTCGGCTGGGCCTTGCCCTGCCCGAGCTGCAGGCCGGGCTGGTGGCCGAGCGCCCCTGACTATTATTCGCTGCGCCAGCCCGACGGCTGGCCATCAATGGGCTTGTAGCCGCCGTCAAGACCCTTGGTGGTGATCGCCACCGCGTTATGCGGGTGCAGGCTCTCGAAATGACGACAGCGCGCCCAGAAGTCGGTGACCCGATCCTGTGTCTCCAGCGCGGTCTGCACGCGCCGGGCCGCATCCTCACAGAACATGAGGTTCTGACCGTTGAGCAGCGCGAATGCCTGCTCGTCCTCGCGCTTGACGGCAGCCTGCACCGGTGTCTTGAGCGCATCTTCCACTGCGTCGATCATCTCCACGAAGGGAAACGCCTCGAAGCTGGGCGCCAGCTGCAAACGGATATCGGCCGCGCTGCGCTGGCTGTGCGGGGTGGCGACAATGCCCTTTTCGCTGCCGAGCCATTCCAGCACGGACTGTGCATCCACCGATTCGCGATCACCGAAGTCCTTGCGGAACTGATCCTGCACAAGCTGACGAGCCAGCGCCGCCGAGCAGGGACAGGTGCTTGAATAGGTCACCTGGAAGGCCATTTCCAGCGCGAACTCCTGCCCCTTGAGGTTGGCGATCAGGCTGATTGGATAACGTTTCCAGCCGCTGTTGTCGCTGACCAGCGACGGACGCCGCAGCATGTAGTCGAAATCAAGGCGCACCATGGCGCGCGAGCTGAGCTCTTCGTGGGAGGCAAGAAAGTCGCGCAACAGATGGCGCAGCAGAGCTGGCGTGACGGTGTGCTCCGCCAGCGCCTGATCCAGGTGCAGATACAGCCGCGACATGTGGATGCCACGCTTTTCCGCCTGCCCGAGATCCACAAAGGCACTGATCCGCGCCGTGGTCTGCACATGCCGACCGTCACTGGCATCGAGCAAAACCGGCATCTCGATGGTATTCATGCCCACCCAGTCGAGTGTTCCTCCGACCTGCGCCTGGGCATGGCTGGCAACGTCCGGCATATTTGCGAGTCTGGATTGATCTTTCATGAATTTCTCTGCTGCGTGCGTAGAAGGACTCCACTCATCAAGTGGGGGCGATGGTATTGCGAAGCAACATTGAACGCCATGGGTGATCAAGGGCCCGTGAAATCCGCCGCGCACCCAGCCGACCGCTGCGCCGTTGAACCGCTGGGCCATCCGATCTGACCCCGAGCGCCGCGCGCCCCGACGGTGACACAAAAAAAAGCCCGGACGCATGCCGGGCTTGCAAACACTTGATTTGATTGGTCGGAGCGGCGAGATTCGAACTCGCGACCCCCACAACCCCATTGTGGTGCGCTACCAGGCTGCGCCACGCTCCGACCGAAAGCTGCTTGGGGTTAAAGCGTCTATTTTACCTTCAATTGACCAGAAAATGCCACGGGTTTGCGGGCAAAAGGATGAACCTACCGAAGACACTGAATACACTGAGAAAAACGCGAATCATCCATCTGCAACCATCTCCCGTTGCAATTGCGTGCTCTCCCGGGCATTCCATGGCTTATTGGTTCTAGCGGCGCAGGACGTGAAGAATTTCCTCCAGTTCAACGCGCACCTGCCGCACCAGCTGCTGGCTGCGCAAGACGTCATTCTGCGCGGTGTCGCCTTCCAGCCGCTGACGCGCGCCCTGAATGGTGAAGCCCTGCTCGTGGAGCAGGCTGCGAATCTGACGCACCGTCAGCACATCGTGACGCTGATAATAGCGACGATTGCCGCGGCGCTTGACCGGCTTGAGCTGGGGAAACTCCTGCTCCCAGTAACGCAGCACATGGGGCTTGACCGCACACAGCTCGCTGACCTCGCCAATGGTGAAGTAGCGCTTCGCCGGTATCGGCGGCAGCTCCTGGTTACTCCGCGGATCCAGCATATGCCTCCACTCTTGCTCGCAGTTTCTGTCCGGGTTTGAACGTCACGACACGTCGCGCGGAAATCGGAATTTCCTCGCCGGTCTTCGGGTTGCGCCCCGGTCTCTGGCTCTTGTCGCGCAGCTGAAAGTTGCCAAAACCCGACAGCTTGACGTTATCGCCATCCTCGAGCGCCTGACGAATGGTCTCGAACCAGGCATCCACGAACTCCTTGGCTTCGCGCTTGTTAAGACCGACCTCGTCGAACAGCGCGGAAGCCAGATCAGCTTTGGTTAACGACATCCCCTTTTCAACCTCTCAATCTGGCACCGAAGCGACTCTCGAGATCGGCCAGCACTGTCTTGAGCAGGGCATCGACCTCGCCGTCCTTTAGAGTGCGCGAAACATCGCGCAAAATCAAGCCAATAGCCAGGCTTCTGAACCCGGATTCAATTCCTTTGCCGCGGTACTGATCGAACACGATGCAGTCTTCGAGCAGGCCACCGGCCGAGGCACGAATGCTCTCCAACAGGCTCGCGGCAGTAAACTCATCGGCCACCACGATGGCGATATCACGCCGGACCGCGGGATAGCGGCCGCTGTCGCGATGTTCGGGCAGACGGCGCGGAGACACCCGCTCGCCGTCCAGCTCGGCCACGAAAACAGGCTGATCAAGTTCGAGGCGCTCGTTCAACCCCGGGTGCAGCTGACCAAGCCAGCCAACCTGATTGCCATCGATCAGCAAGGCTGCCGCCTGGCCCGGGTGCAGCCAAGGCAGCTCGATACGCTCGAAAGCCACCTTGCCGGCAATCGCATTGAACGCCAGCAGGTGTTCGATTTCCCCCTTGAGGTCGAAGAAGTCGACCGAGCGCGGTGCATCGCTGAAATGCTCCGGATGAACATTGCCGGTCAGCAACAACCCGAGGCGCCAGGTTTCTTGCAGATTCTCGCCGCCGGTCTGCCGGAAGCAGTGGCCGGTCTCGAACAGCCCAAAAGAGGCAATCTGCCGGCGCAGGTTACGGCCAGCGACCTTGATCAGGCCGGGCAGCAGGCTGGTGCGCAGCACCGCCATCTCGCGGCTGAGCGGATTGGCCAGCGGCTGTGCGCCCTCGCCCATGGACAGGGCATCGAGCTCATCCTGGCTGACAAAGCTCCAGGCGATCACTTCCTGCAGACCGCGCGCGGCCAGCTGCTCGCGCAGGCTGCGCTCGGTGGTACGCGTCTCCACGGGTGCCTTGACGATAATCTCGCCGCCCGGGTGCCGAATCGGCAAACGATCGTAACCATGGATGCGGGCGACTTCTTCGATCAGGTCAGCCTCGATCGCGATGTCACGCCGGGCGCTGGGCGCAACCACGCGGAAGACGCCATCGTCCTCCGAAACGCTCATGCCCAGACGCTCGAGAATGGCGCGCACCTCAGCGCCCGAAAGCTTGCTTTCGAGCAGCTGGTTGAGGCGGTTCAGGCGCAGCTCGACCGCCTCGGACACGGGCAGTTGATCATCACTGCGCGCCTCGACGATCGGGCCGGCGCGCCCGCCGGCAATCTCCAGGATCAACGCGGTCGCCCGCTCGGTCGCCAGGCGCTGCAGCTGCGGGTCAACGCCGCGCTCGAAACGATGAGCCGATTCGGTCGACACTCCCAGGCGACGGGCCCGGCCGCTGATCGTGGTCGGATTGAACCAGGCCGACTCAAGCAGGATATCGCGAGTGTCGTCACTCACTGCCGACTCGGCGCCGCCCATCACGCCGGCGATTGCCAGCGCTTGCTGATGGTCAGCGATCACCAGCATGTCCGCATCGAGGTCGACCTCCTGTCCGTCAAGCAGGGTGATCTTCTCGCCCCTGTCAGCGCGGCGCACGCGAATACCGTCGACGATACGGTCGAGATCGAAAGCGTGCATCGGCTGACCCAGCTCGAGAAGCACATAATTGGTCACGTCGATGATCGGGCCAAGGCTGCGGATGCCTGAGCGACGCAGGCGCTCGACCATCCACAGCGGCGTTGCCGCATTGACGTTCACGCCCTCGATGACCCGCCCCAGATAACGCGGGCAATCCTCGGGCGCCAGCAGCTCGATCTGCACACGGCGCTCGCTGGTGGCGGGCACCGGATCGATGTCGGCCATGCGCATCGGTGTTTCAGTGATGGCCGCCAACTCGCGCGCCAGGCCGCGCAGCGACAGGCAATCAGCACGGTTGGGCGTGAGGTCGATTTCCAGAATGTGGTCGTCGAGCTGCAGATACTCGGACAAGGCCCGGCCAACCGGCGCATCGGCGGGCAGCTCCATCAGGCCATCCGCTCCCTCACCCAGGCCCAGCTCCGGCTCGGAGCACAACATGCCTTCTGAACCGACACCGCGCAGTTTTGCCGGCTTGATCTTCAAACCGCCGGGGAGCTTCGTGCCGAGCGTGGCCAGCGGTGCCTTGAGGCCCTCGCGGGCGTTGGGCGCGCCACAGACAATGGTGCGTTCTTCACTGTCGCCGATGACGCGACACACGCGCAGACGGTCGGCGTCGGGATGCGCTTCGACCGCGATGATTTCAGCCACCACCACGCCGTCGAGCGGTGGAGCCACGGCCTCGATGGAATCGACTTCCAGCCCGGCGAGGGTGAAACGCTCGGCCAGTTCTTCGGCGCTCAGGCCCGAATCCACGCATTCAGCGAGCCAGCGATGACTGATCTTCATGCAGATCCCCTCATGGAATTTGCCCTAGCGAAACTGACGCAGGAAACGCAGGTCGTTGTCAAAAAACAGGCGCAGGTCGTCGACGCGATAACGCAGCATGGCGAAGCGCTCGACGCCCAGGCCGAAAGCGTAGCCGGTGAATTCCTCCGGATCGACGCCACAGTTGCTCAGAACATTGGGGTGCACCATGCCGCAGCCGAGCACTTCCAGCCAGTCGCCGGTGGTGCCGTCCGGATGGCGCCAGCGCACGTCGACCTCGGCCGAGGGTTCGGTAAAGGGGAAATAGGAGGGCCGCAGTCGCATCTCGAGCTCGTCTTCGAAGAACGCGTTGACGAAATCCGACAGCATCCCTTTCAGATCGGCGAAGGCCACGCCACGATCGACCAGCAGGCCTTCGACCTGATGAAACTGCGGCGTGTGCGTCTGATCCGAGTCGGAGCGAAACACCCGGCCCGGGGCGACAATGCGCACCGGTGCACCTCGCTCCTGCATCACGCGGATCTGCACCGGCGAGGTATGCGTGCGCAACAGGTGACCGTCCGGCAAGTAGAACGTGTCGTGCATCGCCCGCGCCGGATGATGAGGCGGAAAGTTCAGCGCCTCGAAATTGTAATGGTCGTTCTCGACCTCCGGCCCGGTTGCAACCTCGAAACCAAGCCGCTGAAAAATGTCGAGCAGACGATCGAGCGCACGATTGACCGGATGAACTCCGCCAGGATCAACCGCGCGTCCCGGCAGCGTGACGTCGATGGTTTCTTCGCTCAGGCGGGCTTCAAGGCGTTCACGGGCCAGCACATCGCCGCGTTCGGCAATGGCCTGTTCCAGCGTCTGCTTGCCACGATTGATCTGTTGTCCTGCCTCACGCCGCTGCTCAGGCGGCAGCTGGCCCAGCGTCTTGAGCTGTGCGGTGAGCGCCCCCTTCTTGCCGAGAAAGCGCACCCGGACATCGTCCAGGCTGCGCTCGCTCTCGGCGCTGGCGACCTGCTCGAGGGCGTCCTCGAGCAGGTTCTGCAATGCCGGCTTGCTCATGCTCAGCCCAGGCTGGACTGAGCTTTCTCGGCCAGCGTCTTGAATGCGGCCTTGTCATGCACGGCGAGGTCGGCCAGAACCTTGCGGTCGATGGCGACTTCAGCACGCTTGAGGCCGTTGATGAAACGGCTGTAGGACAGGCCATGCTGGCGCGCCGCAGCGTTGATGCGCTGAATCCACAGGCTGCGGAAATCGCGCTTGCGTTGACGCCGGTCACGGTAGCTGTACTGACCGGCCTTGATGACGGCCTGTTTGGCTACGCGGTAGGTTTTGCGACGCGCGCCGTAATAGCCCTTGGCCCGGCTGAGCACCTTGCGGTGGCGACGGCGGGCGATGACACCTCGTTTGACTCTTGCCATGATCGCTCTCCTTAAAGCTTGGGCAGCATTTGACGCACGGCTTTTTCATCCGCGCGATCGACCAGGGTGCTGGACCGCAGGCGCCGCTTGCGCTTGGGGTCCTTCTTGGTGAGGATATGGCTATGGAAGGCGCGTTTGCGCTTGATGCGCCCGCTACCCGTCGCCCGGAAGCGCTTGGCCGCGCCCCGATTGCTCTTCATCTTCGGCATTGTGCTATCTCCATTTGTTTTACCTTCGTGCAGCGGCGCCCGGGCCGTCCGGGCAACGCTTGTGCGAGCTGCATTCCGGCTAGTTGTAGGCGGCAGCCTTCGCTTGCCGCCGGTTTCAGCGTTCGCTTCTGGCAGACCTGCCCGGTCAGGTGTTCTTTCTTGGTGAAAGCACCATGACCATCTGCCGGCCTTCCATGCGCGGCCGCTGTTCCACGACCGTTTCTTCGATCATGTCCTGTTCGACCCGCTGGAGCAGGTCACGACCCAGATCCTGATGCGCCATTTCCCGACCACGGAAGCGCAGGGTAACCTTGACCTTGTCGCCTTCCTCGATGAACCGGCGCAGATTGCGCATCTTGACATTGTAGTCGTGATCATCGGTTCCCGGACGGAACTTCACTTCCTTGAGCTGAGTCTGCTTCTGTTTCTTGCGCGCCATCTGTGCCTTCTTGGACTGCTCGAAGCGGTACTTGCCCCAGTCCATGATGCGACAGACAGGCGGACTGGCCTGTGGCGCGATTTCAACAAGGTCCATGCCCTCCTCCTCGGCACGGACCAACGCATCCCTGACTCCCATCACCCCGATCTGTTCACCGTCAGAACCCACCACGCGGATTTCGCGCGCCGTGATGTCTTCGTTGCGTCGGGTCTTCTTATCTGTTGCGATGTGTGCTGCTCCTTCGTGAACTCAATACAAGTGAATCATCAATTATCGGCGATAGGGCCACGCCGTGTCACCTCTTCGGACAATCGCGCGACCAAGTCGTTGATCGACATGGCACCGAGGTCGGTTCCGTCGCGCAAGCGTACCGCCACCTGGCGATTTTCGACCTCGCGATCGCCCACGACCAGCAGATACGGAATCTTCTCGAGGGTGCGGCCGCGAATTTTATAGCCGATCTTCTCGTTGCGCAAGTCCGACTCGACGCGAAAACCCTGCTGTTTCAGGGTGTTGGTCAGCTCGCGGACGTAATCCGCCTGGGCGTCGGTGATGTTCATCACCACCGCCTGTACCGGCGCCAGCCACAGCGGCAGATCGCCGGCATGGTGTTCGATCAGCACGCCGATAAAGCGCTCGATCGAGCCCAGAATTGCGCGGTGCAGCATGACCGGCACGCGGCGTTCGCCGTGCTCGTCAATGTACTCCGCACCCAGCCTTCCGGGCATGGAAAAGTCGACCTGCATGGTACCGCACTGCCAGACCCGGCCGATGCAGTCGGTCAGCGAAAACTCGATCTTGGGGCCGTAGAAAGCGCCCTCGCCCGGCTGCAGTTCGTATTCGATATCGGCCGCCTCGAGGGCGTCGGCCAGCGCCTTTTCGGCCTTGTCCCAGACCTCGTCGGAGCCAACCCGCTTTTCCGGGCGCGTCGAGAGTTTGACCGCCACGTCGGTAAAACCGAAATCGTTGTAGACCTCGAAGACCAGCTGGTTGAAGGCCAGCACCTCCTCGCGAATCTGGTCTTCGGTGCAGAAGATATGGGCATCATCCTGCACGAAATTGCGCACCCGCATCAAGCCGTGGAGCGCGCCCGAGGGCTCGTTGCGATGGCAGGAGCCGAACTCGGCCATGCGCAGCGGCAGGTCGCGATAGCTCTTGAGGCCCTGATTGAAGACTTGCACATGGGCCGGGCAGTTCATCGGCTTGATCGCATAGACGCGGTCTTCCGACGAGGTGATGAACATGTCATCGCCAAAGTTTTCCCAGTGGCCGGATTTCTCCCACAGGCTGCGATCGATGATCGAAGGCGTGTGGATTTCCTGATAATCGGCCTTGCGCAGCCGCTCACGAATATAATTCTGCAGCGCCAGGTAGATGCGCCAGCCACGGTCATGCCAGAACACCATGCCGGGCGATTCGGGCTGAATGTGATACAGATCCAGGCGCGCACCGAGCTTGCGGTGGTCGCGCTTCTCGGCCTCCTCAAGGCGCTTGAGATAGGCCTTGAGCTGCTTCTTGTCCGGCCAGGCCGTGCCGTAGATGCGCTGCAGCATCTCGTTGTCGGAGTCACCGCGCCAGTAGGCTCCGGCCAGCTTGGTCAGCTTGAAAGCACCAAGCTTTCCGGTCGAGGGCACGTGCGGCCCGCGGCACAGGTCGATGAAGTCGCCCTGACGATACAGCGACAACGTCTCCTCGGCAGGAATGTCTTCGATGATGCGGGCCTTGTATTCCTCGCCCTGTTCGCGAAAGAACTCAATCGCCTCATCGCGCCCCATTACCGAGCGCTCGACCGCCAGGTCCTCGGCGACGATTTTCGCCATTTCCTTCTCGATCTTCTCGAGATCCTCGGGATGAAAGGGCTCTTCGCGCGCAAAATCGTAGTAGAAGCCGTCATCGACGACCGGCCCGATGGTGACCTGGGTCTCGGGAAACAATCGCTTGACCGCCTGCGCCATCAGATGCGCGGTGGAGTGCCGGATCATGTCCAGGCCCTCTTCATCGCGCGCGGTGATGATGCGCAGATCAGCGTCGCGATCGATCCTGAAGCCGACATCCACCAGCTGACCCTCGACCTCACCGCCGAGCGCCGCCCTGGCCAGGCCCGGGCCAATGGACGCGGCCACCTCATGTACTGTCACCGGGTGATCGAAATCCTTCCGGCTACCGTCTGGAAGCGTAATCTGAACCATGGTTGCGAATTCTACCGTCACTCAGCCCCGAAGGTTGGGGCAAATTCCGCAAATTTGAAGGTTTGGCGGCCATGCAGCAAGCCCCGGCTTCGATACCGGGTCGATGCGGGTGGGCGCGCTTCAGTTCGACGCAGTGGCGAGGCCTTCAGCGCGCCCACCCGCATCGACCCTGCCCGTGCAGCCAGCTTGGCTGCGCAAACCAGGCCCCATAAGGCTAACCGCGGCAAAAGAACATTTGGATCAGCGGTAACCCCCTGCAAATCAAGTCCGGTGGCAAACTCCCTCCGGCCCCGAAAGCACGCGCCGGATCGACCTCAAACCCACTATCGAACCGAAATGCTTTCCAGGGTTTTCTGAATTCGTCGATTTCGGTGACGCGCGGAGCGGAGCAACCGCAGTGTGCCTTTATGGCACATGAGGATTGCGAGCACCGAACGGCGCCGAAAGCGGCGGATTCAGGGAGGACTGGAAAGCATTCGGTGGTGGGCGATGCTGGATTCGAACCAGCGACCTCTGCCATGTCAAGACAGCGCTCTAACCAACTGAGCTAATCGCCCCTAACATCAAAGCCGGGTAGTTTACTCGAATTTCCCGTTTGCAACAAGCATCGGGCCCATTTACCGGCTCGAAGCCGGCATTGTCACCGCTCCGGTCAAACCCTCACGCCTGCAGCGCTTCACCGAGCGACGATGCTGCGGCTTGGTAAAATAGCGGGTTTTCCAGACTCCGGTATGACATGTCCGAGCGTTTCTCCGTATTCAATCCGCCCCGCGACGGCGATGGTCGCATCGACTGGCCACTGCTCGAAAGCCTGCCGCTGGCGCTCGCCGTCTCGAACTATGCCGCGCGCAAGGGCGGGCCGGTGCTGGTTGCAGTAGCCGACGGTTATGCTGCACGCAGCCTGCGCGACGACATCAATCAGCTCGGATCGGTGACCGCCGAGCTGTTTCCGGACTGGGAGATTCTGCCCTATGATCTCTACTCGCCCCACCCCGACCTGATCTCGCGGCGCCTGGAGCTGCTGGCGCGGCTACCGGGGATGGACTCGGGCGTGGTCATCGCGCCGATCACCGCGCTGATGCAGCGCCTGCCGCCGGTCGCCTGGGTGCAGGGCCAGAGCCTGGATCTGGCGCTGGGTCAACGCATCGACAGCAACGCTTTTCGCGGCCAGCTGCACGCGGCCGGCTACCAGACGACCGAGCAGGTCTGGCAGCCCGGTCAGTTCGCCGTGCGTGGCGCAGTCATGGACCTGTGGCCGATGGGGCGCCCGGAGCCTTATCGCCTCGAGCTGTTCGACGATGAAATCGAGTCGCTTCGCACCTTCGATGCCGAAAGTCAGCGCTCGACCGGCAAGATCGATCGCATCGACATGCTGCCGGCGCGCGAATACCCTTTCGACGAGGACAGCCGCCAGATCTTCCGGCGCGCCTTCCGCAACCGCTTCGATGTCGACCTGAGGCGCGCCCTGCCCTATCAAGAGGTCGGGGAGGGCTACCACAGCCAGGGCCTGGAGCAATACCTGCCGCTGTTCTACGACTCGACCGCGAGCCTGACCGATTACCTGCCGAGCCCTCACCGCCTGGTGCTTCTGCCCGGCGTCGTGGAGGCAGCGCAGGAGTATTGGCGCGAAATCGAGCATCGGCACGAGCAGCGCCGCGGCGATATCGAGCGGCCGATACTCGACCCCGGCGAGCTTTTCATCCCGGCCGGCGACCTGGCGCGCACCATGGAGGCCGATGCCACTGTGCGCGTCACGCGCCGCAAGCCGGCCGCCGAAGTGATCGCCCCGGCGCCGACCCTCGATCTGGATGCCGACACCGAAGCGGCCACGGGCAAGCTTCGCGACATGCGCGACCGGGTGCTGATTGCTGCCGACACAGCCGGCCGCCGCGAGTTGATTCACGACGCCCTGCGCGCCGGCGGCCTGCCGCCCAGACCGCTCGATTCCTGGTCGGCGTTCGTCAGCGGCGATGATGCGCTGGCGGTGACCGTCATGCCGGTCTCGGGCGGTTGTCGCCTGGGCGAGCGCGGCATCACCGTGCTGACCGAAAGCGAACTGTTCCCCGGGCACGCCCGCACCATTCAGCGCGAGCGCCGCAGCGGCCAGGACCCCGAATCGATGATCAAGAGCCTGGCTGACCTGCAGCCCGGCGCGCTGATCGTGCACCTGGAGCACGGCATCGGCCGCTACCTGGGGCTGGAAGTACTCGACGCCGGCGACACCACCGCCGAATACCTGTGCCTGGAGTATGCCGGCGGCGACAAACTCTACGTGCCGGTCACCGATCTGCACCTGGTCAGCCGCTATACCGGAGTCGACCCGGAGCTGGTGGCCCTGCACAAGCTCGGCTCCGAGCGCTGGCAGCGCACCCGCCGCAAGGCCGCCGAAAAGGTGCGCGACGCCGCCGCCGAGCTGCTCAACCTGCAGGCCCGCCGCGCCGCCCGCCAGGGCCAGAGCTTCGAGATCGAGCGCGGGCTGTATGCGCGCTTTGCCGCCGGCTTCGAATACGAGGAAACCGACGACCAGCAGGAAGCCATCGACGCGGTGCTCGATGACCTGGCTTCGAGCGAGCCGATGGACCGCGTGGTCTGCGGCGACGTCGGCTTCGGCAAGACTGAAGTCGCCCTGCGCGCGGCTTTTGTGGTCGCCAACTCCGGCCGCCAGGTCGCGATGCTGGCACCCACCACCCTGCTGGCCGAGCAGCACTACCGCAATTTCGCCGACCGCTTTGCCGACTGGCCGATCAACGTGCGCCTGCTCTCGCGCACCGGCGCGGCCGCCGGCAAGACGCTGGAAGGCCTGGGCGACGGCACCGTCGACATCGTCATCGGCACCCACCGCCTGCTGCAGAAAGACATCCGCTTCAAGGATCTGGGCCTGGTGGTAGTCGACGAGGAGCAGCGTTTCGGTGTGCGCCAGAAAGAACGGCTCAAGGCGCTGCGCGCCGAGGTCGACCTGCTGACGCTGACCGCCACGCCCATTCCGCGCACGCTCAACATGTCGATGGCCGGCCTGCGCGAGATGTCGATCATCGCCACCCCGCCGGCCCGGCGCCTGGCGGTTCGTACCTTTGTTTCCGAGTGGGACTCGACCACGATTCGCGACGCCGTAACGCGCGAGTTCCAGCGCGGCGGACAAGTCTACTTCCTGCACAACGAAGTGCGCACCATGGCGCGCCAGGTCGCTGAGCTCGAAGAGATGTTTCCCGGTGCGCGCATCGGCATGGCGCACGGGCAGATGCCGCCCGGCGAGATGGAAAAGACCATGCGCGACTTCTACTCGCGCCGTATCAACCTGCTGGTGTGCTCCACGATCATCGAAAACGGCATCGATGTACCCACGTCCAACACCATCATCATCAACCGCGCCGACAAGTTCGGCCTGGCCCAGCTTCACCAGCTCAGGGGTCGCGTTGGGCGCTCACACCACCTCGCCTACGCCTACCTGATCTCCCCGCCGTGGAAAACGCTCACGCGCGACGCAAAGAAGCGGCTGGAAGCGATCCAGTCGCTCGAAGAATTGGGCGCAGGCTTCACCCTGGCCAGCCACGACCTGGAAATCCGCGGCGCCGGCGAGCTGCTGGGCGAAGACCAGTCCGGCCAGATCGAGGCGATCGGTTTCTCGCTCTACTCCGACCTGCTCAACCGCGCCGTCGAAGCGCTGAAGAGCGGCGAGGAGCCGGATCTCGACGAGCCGATGTCGATCACCAGCGAGGTCGACATGCACATCACGGCCATGATTCCCGAAGGCTATCTGCCCGACGTCCATCAGCGCCTGGTGCTATACAAGCGCATCAGTCAAGCCGACACGACCCAAAGGCTCCACAACCTGCAGGTGGAAATGATCGACCGCTTCGGCCTGCTGCCGGCCGAGGTAAAGAATCTTTTCGCCACCGCCGAGCTGCGGTTGCGCGCGAAGAAGCTGGGCATGAAACGGCTCGAGGTCGGCCCCGCCGGCGGCCGCGTCGAATTTCAGGCCAGGCCCGATATCGACATGGGCGAACTTTTGAAGATGATTCAGAAGGAGTCCCACACCTTCGAGCTGCCCGCCAACGACAGATTGCGCATCAAGGGCGAATTCGAGGAAGTCGAAGACCGCTTCCACCTGGCCGAGGAACTCCTCGAGCGCCTGGCGCCGGAGGCACGTGCGGCGGCTTGAGCATTGATTTGAAAAGCCCTTGACCGCAAAGAAAGCAAGGCAAGAAGGGGAGCGGGAAAAACCGATAACCCACGGACGGGACGCCCCGGAATTACATGCGAAACTCACGAACCAAGCTCTTTTCCGTGATTTTCCGGGTCTTCCGTGGTTCCGTTGTCCTGAGCATTTCTGGTGCCCTTTACGGTTGTAGCGCCCCGTGCTCAGGGCTTTATCATTATCATTATCATTAACTTGGCAACAATTCAGAGTGCACCCGGCCAGGTTGTTGAAGCCTGATCATCTGCCGGCCATGTCACAAGCAGAATTGCTTTCGCCTGTCACTCTGTTGCAGAATCAGGTGAAAACTGACGCAATATTTGAGGGAGCAACATGGATATCGGCGTGTGGATCAGCCTGGGACTCTATTTTATCTTGATGCTCGGCATCGGCTTTTATGCCATGCGCCAGGCGACCTCGTCGTCGGAAGAGTATCTGCTGGCCGGCCGTAACCTGAACCCGGCCGTGGCCGCGCTGTCGGCCGGCGCGTCGGACATGAGCGGCTGGTTGCTGCTGGGCCTGCCCGGTGCGATCTTCATCTCCGGCCTGCACGAAGCCTGGATCGGTGTGGGCCTGTGGTGCGGTGCGCTGATCAACTGGATCGTGGTCGCTCCCCGTCTGCGCGAGCAGACCCGACGCTATGACAATGCCCTGACCATTCCGGCGTTCCTCTCCAGCCGCTTCCCGACCCGGGCACAGTCGCTGCGGATACTTTCGGCGATCGTGATCGTGATCTTCTTTGCGGTCTACACCGCCTCGGGGCTGGTCGCCGGCGGCAAGCTGTTCGATATGGCCTTCAGCGACGTGTTTTCATTCAGCGGGCTCACCGATTATCAGATCGGCATCTGGCTGACGCTCATCATCGTGCTCGGCTACACCTCTCTGGGCGGCTTTCTTGCCGTGAGCATGACCGACTTCGTTCAGGGCTGCATCATGATGCTGGCGCTGATCGTCATGCCGCTGGTCGTGCTTTATGGCGAAGGTGGCGGCGGACTCTCGCAGGCAACGGAAACATTGTCAGATCCTGCCATCGCCGAAGGTTATCTCACCTGGACACACGGCCTGGGCTTCATCGCCTGGCTGTCGGCGGTGGCCTGGGGCCTGGGCTATTTCGGCCAGCCGCACATCATCGTGCGCTTCATGGCGGTGCGCTCCGTCAGGGAAGTCGCCACGGCGCGCAATATCGGCATGTCGTGGATGTTCGTTTCCCTGACCGGCGCCATTGCCATGGCCATTTTCGGCCGCGCCTATGCCATCCGCAACGGCCTGGATATCGGTGACCCGGAAACGATCTTCATCGTGCTGGCCAACCTGCTGTTCCATCCGCTCATCACCGGGTTTCTGTATGCCGCCCTGCTGGCCGCGGTGATGAGCACCATTTCCAGCCAGCTGCTGGTGGCATCGTCCTCACTGACCGAGGACTTCTACCGCCTGTTTCTGCGCAAGGAAGCCACCGAGCGCGAAACGGTGACAGTCAACCGCGTGTGCGTGGTGCTGGTCGGGCTGGTGGCCGCGTTCATCGCCCGCGACCCCAACTCACAGGTTCTCGGGCTGGTCAGCCACGCCTGGGCCGGATTCGGCGCCGCCTTCGGGCCGATGATCCTGCTCTCGCTTACCTGGTCACGCATGTCGGGTACCGGCGCGGTGGCCGGGCTGGCCGTTGGCGCCGCCACCGTCATTGTCTGGATTGCTGCGGGCTGGAATCAGGACTTCTTCGGGCTCGGCGGCGTGTACGAAATCATCCCGGGCTTCGTTTTCTCGCTGCTGGCCATTTATCTCGTCAGCCTGCCGACCAGAAACGGGCAGGAGTTCCGCCCGCAGAGCGACAAACGCACCGTAGTGTGACAAGCCCGCCCATTGGGCCGGCCTGCTTTTGGCGCCGGCCCAATGGACGAGAGCTCACCGGTCAGGGCTACTCACTCGATCCACACGGGGGCTGATCGGCTGCCGCACACTTCATCAGGGATATAAGAAGTATCAGCATCCAGTACGTAACCACAAGCCTCGACCTGGATGAAGTACTGCCCCGGCAATCCGATGGAATCGTCAAAAAAGCCGTCAACCCTGGTGTCCTGGAAATCGTCACTGGGGGGGCACCGCACACTTACTCTTTCACCATCGTGCACGAACCGACAGGGAAAGCTGTTATTCCCGAAGTCACAGCCAGAGTCAAAAACATAAATCGGACAGTTGCGCCCCAGAATTTTTCGCTTCTGCCAGACGTTCTCTCCTCCGCCGCTGACCAACCAGGCCTCGATGTGGTACATGGGCGAAATGAGGCCGGCGCCATCATTGGTCGTCCAGTCCAGGTAGAACTTTCCTGACGCAGATGTATCCAGCACGGTGCCGCGGTTGCCGCGGACCGAAAATGCCGTGATATCGAAGGCTTCGGTGCCTCGAGTGACCGGTGGTCGCCACCAGGAGCCGACCCAGTCCGGCTCGGTCAATGACACCAGCGCCATTTCTCCCGCACCGTACTGTTCACCCAGGGGGAAGTACTCTGCCCGGCCGCCGGTGGTGGGATTGAGCAATAGCCTCAGGTCTCCCCAGAGCTCCTGGACAACGTCGTCCTGGTTGAACTCCCGCCCGAAACGAGCGCCGTAGGTAACATTCAGACCCCTGAATTCAAGGTAACCATCGTCGGCCTCCCCGGTTCCAAGGATCCACTTCTGGCCGCCTTCACTGTCATAAGTGAACCAGATCAGCAGGGCTTGACCACGGCTCATCCATTGCACGATGAACCCTTCTCCACTGTGCTTGGGGTCATACCAGCTTCCAGTAAGCGCCGCGTTCGGATCGGATGGGCTGCTCCCGGAATCCCCGCAAGGGGCACCGCTGGTGATCGTCAGCGGAGTGATGTCGATGGATTCACTCTGGCCGAAAGCAGAGTATTCAACCGTGCCGGACTCACAGTCATCAAAGGTCATGACCGCATGTCCGACCACTCGCGATTCCACCTCCTCCGCATCGGTGGCCCCAAGATGTCCGCCCCGGGTGACCAGGAGCTCCGAAAACGTGATGGTGTCGCCGGAAATACTGCCGACATCCATCAGCCAGCGCTGGTTCCCTTCGTCGTCATAGGTAAACCAGTACAGCACCGCCAGTTCTTCATTCAGGACTTCCAGCAGCCAGCCCTCACCGGTTCGGCTGTCGTTCTTCCACAAGGCGGTATGCGCGGGCTGGATTTGCGCGCTCGCGGCTTGCGTCACAATCAGCATCAACATGATGCAAAAAAGGATCTCATCCCCATTTCCATGCTCCCATTCATCCTCATTCGAAAACAACATGAACCCGTTCGCCCCGGAGCTCATTCCGGGTGCGTGATGTTCACCCTTCGGCGCGCTGTGAGCATCGTCCCGGCAATCGCGGGAATCGACGGATACTGAATGCAGACAGGATTGTTTGCATGCAAGAGCTGTGCATGCCGCCTTTCGGTCAGGGGCAATTGAACAGTCGCATGGACTCATGCATCCCCCTCAGACCAGCGGCCGCTCAAGGCCCGCTTACCCACTCAGCCCCTTTCCAACGCGCTATGCAACTTACCAACGGTCTCGCGACCGTTAGTGAACCATAGTCCGCAGCTCATCAAGCGTCAAGGCGGATCAAACAAGCCCATGCCATGTTTCCAGAACTTCCTTTCCTTGACGCTCTTCGCGACTTTGCGGTTACGGGGTTTCGGCTTTCACAAGACCTTGCCGGGGTTGAGGATGCCGTCGGGGTCGAAAGTCGCCTTGATTTGACGCATCAGTTCGATCTCGGCTTGTGAGCGGCTGTAGTGCAGGTCATCGCGTTTGAGCAGGCCGACGCCGTGTTCGGCCGAGACGCTGCCGTCAAACTCTTGCACCAGATCGAATACACGTGGACTCAAGCGACGGACGGCGACGCGGAAGTCCTCGACCGACCAGTCCGACGGCTTCAGCACATTCATGTGCAGGTTGCCGTCGCCGATGTGGCCGAACCAGACGACTTCGAATTCAGGGTAGTGCTCAGCCACCAGCTGGTGCAGTGATGCGAGAAACTCCGGTACCCGCGGGATGCGCACCGACAAGTCGTTCTTGTAGGGCGTGTGCGCGCTGATCGATTCGCTGATCGCCTCACGCCAGCGCCACAGCTCTTCCGCCTGGGTCAGCGACTGGCTGATGGTCCCGTCGGCAACGTGCCCGCTCTCTGCAAGGCGCTCGAACAGCTCGAGCGCCCGCTGCTGGCTGGCCTGTCCGGGGTCGTCGAATTCAACCACGGCGTAATACGGGCACTCGCCGTCGAGCGGAAACGTCTCGCCGGTTGTCTCGGCAACGTAGTCGAGCGAACGCCGGTCAAAAAACTCGAATGCCGACAGGGTCAGCCCGGCACGAAATTCGGCGAAAGACGGCATGATGGCAGCCAGGCCGGTAAAACCGACCAGCAACACGGATTGTTCGACAGGCGGCTGCGTCAGCGCCATGGTTGCCTCGGTGATGATGCCCAGCGCGCCTTCGGAACCGATCATCAAGTGGCGCAGATCAAAGCCGGTGTTGTTCTTGACCAGGCCGCGATTGAGATGCAGCACCTCGCCGGTGCCGGTAACCACGGTCAACCCCCGCACCCAGTCGCGCGTCATGCCGTATCGGAGCACGCGAATTCCGCCGGCGTTGGTGGCGATCGAGCCGCCGAGCTGGCTCGAATCGGCCGCCGCCCAGTCGACTGGATAGCACAACCCCGCTTCAAGCGCGCGACGCTGCAGTTCACCGACCGGCATGCCGGCCTGAGCAGACAGGCTCGGCTCGGTCGGATCGATGTCGATGAGCTGGCGCATTTTCTCGAGCGAAACCACCACTTCGCCCCGAGCAGCCACAGCGCCGCCGGAAAGGCCCGTGCGCCCACCACTGGGCACCAGCTTCAGGCGCTTGCGACGTGCAATGCCAATCAGCTCGACCACCTCTTCGGTGCTGCGCGGAAACACCACGGCTTCTGGCTGCGCGGGCCAGAACCGGGTCCAGTCACTGCCGTAATGGGCCAGCGATTCGGAGTCGGACAGGGATTCGATCGGATCAAATAGACTCATGGCGTTATTATCGCTGTTTTACCCCTGCAATCGAATCACGAATATGCCACCCAAGCACTCCCTGCCGAAAAACAAGATCCGCTTCCTGCTGCTCGAGGGCGTCCACGAGCGGGCGGTCGAGAGCATTCGCGCCGCCGGCTACGAACAGCTACAGGTCGAAGATGCCGCCATGCCGCCCGACCGCCTGGCCGACGCTCTCGCCGGCGTCCACTTTCTGGGCATTCGCTCGCGCACACAGGTCACCGAGGAGCTGCTCGATCGCGCCGACAAGCTCACCGCCATCGGCTGTTTCTGCATCGGCACCGATCAGGTCGACCTGGCCGCGGCCCGACGTCGCGGTATCCCGGTGTTCAATGCGCCTTACGCCAACACCCGCTCGGTAGCCGAGCTGGTGCTGGCTGAAATCATCATGCTCATGCGCGGCATTCCCGAGAAGAACATGGCCGCCCATCGCGGTGAATGGCTCAAGACCGCTCGCGGCTCGCACGAAGTGCGCGGCAAGACGCTGGGCATCGTCGGTTTTGGCCATATCGGCTCACAGCTCGGCATTCTCGCCGAAGGCCTGGGCATGAACGTGATCTTCCACGACATCGTCGACAAGCTACCGCTGGGCAATGCCCGCCAGACCAGCGGCCTGAGCGAGGTTTTGCAAACGGCCGACATCGTCAGCCTGCACGTGCCCGACACCGAGCAGACCCGCGGCATGATCGGCGAGCGCGAGCTGGCCACAATGCGCGCCGGCAGCCATCTGATCAACGCCTCGCGCGGCAAGGTGGTCGACATCGCGGCGCTGTCGGACGCGCTGCGATCCGATCACCTTGCAGGCGCCGCCATTGATGTGTTCCCCGCCGAGCCTTCCGGCCCGGACGAGCCTTTTGTCAGCGAACTCAAGGGGATGGACAAGGTTCTTCTGACACCACATATTGGCGGCTCCACCCGGGAAGCCCAGAAGAACATCGCTCTTGATGTGGCCGGCAAGCTGGTGCGCTATTCCGACAACGGCTCGACCATGGGCGCGGTCAACTTTCCGGAGGTCGCCCTGCCCGACCATGACACCGCCAGGCGCATTCTCCATATTCACCGCAACGAGCCCGGGGTGCTGCAGGCAATCAACTCGGTGTTTTCCCGGGCCGATGTCAACCTCGCCGCCCAGTATCTGCGCACCCTGCCGGACCTGGGCTACGTCGTGATGGACGCCGAAACCCATGATGCGACCGGTATCATCCGTGCCCTGGAGGCCATTCCCGAAACCATCCGCACCCGTTTTCTCTACTGACAGGATCACCGCCATGAACGATTCGGAAATTCATCTCGACCCAGAGGCTGGCACCTTCGAAACCGTCGTCGATGGCCAACGCTGCGTACTCGAGTTCTCGCTTGAAGAAAATGGCCGGGTCGTCAGCATGGATCATGTGCGCGTACCCGATGCGGTTGGCGGGCGCGGCATTGCCGGCAGGCTGACCCGACATGCGCTCGACTGGGCCGATGGCCAGGGACTGAAGATCCGGCCGCGCTGCCCCTACGTGGCCCGCTGGATCCAGCGCCATTCCGAATACCAGGGGCTGCTTGCGCAAGCTTGACGCCGCCCGCGTATTCATCTTGCGGACAACCGTCGCGCAGCTGTGGAATTGATGCATGATAAATGGTAATTTAGCTTGTTCGAGCTTGAGGAGGGTCCAATGATCGAGGGTCTTAGCCGCAACGCCGCACGCAACATCTTTCTGGGCGGCTCCATCATCTTTTTCATCATATTCGTCGGCCTGACGATGCACAGCCACAGCTATATCGTCAACGAATCCACCAACCATGAAGGTCTGACCGAATCCGTCAAGCAGGGCAAGCACGTTTGGGAGAAGCAATCGTGCATCAACTGCCACAGTCTGCTCGGCGAGGGTGCCTACTTCGCGCCCGAGCTGGGCAATGTCTGGCTGCGCTACGGCGGCGCCGATAATCCCGAGGCAGCGCGTCAGGGCATCAAGTCCTGGATCCGCCTGCAGCCACTGGGCGTGCCGGGGCGTCGCCAGATGCCCTCCTACGACCACCTCAGTGATGACGAGCTCGATGCGCTGGTCGATTTCTTCCGCTGGACCAGCGAGATCGACACCCAGGGCTGGCCACCGACGATTTCGGGATAACCAGGGAGACAAGCAAGAATGAAATTTCAGACGCAAAAAGTCGCCTACCCTTTCTTTATCACCGCGCTGATTCTGTTTGCCGCCCAGGTGACCTTCGGGCTCATGGCCGGGGCAGTTTACGTGTGGCCGGAGTTCATGGCCGAAGCCATGCCCTTCCATATCATCCGCATGAGCCACACCAGCCTGCTGATTGTATGGCTGCTGATCGGCTTCTTCGGCGCAACCTACTATCTGCTGCCAGAAGAGGCTGAAAGCGAACTGCACAGCCCAATGATTGCCTATCTCCAGCTCGCGCTATTCGTTTTCGCCGGCGCCGCCGCGCTGATCGGCTACCAGTTCGGAATCCACGAAGGACGCGAATTTCTTGAGCAGCCGACCTGGATCAAGGTGCTGATCACCATCGCCTTTCTGATGTTCCTCTATAACTGCTGGCGCACCCTGCTGCCCGGCCGGCGCACTGCCATTTCCACGATCCTGCTTGCTGGCCTCTCGCTGGCTGCCATCTTCTGGCTGTTCGCCTTCTACAACCCGGCCAACCTGTCGCTGGACAAGCTCTATTGGTGGTACATCGTCCATATCTGGGTCGAAGGCGTGTGGGGCCTTATCCTGGCCTCGCTGTTGGCCTACCTGCTCATCAAGATGACCGGCGTGGACCGCGAGATCATTGAAAAATGGCTCTACGTCATCGTCGGCCTGGTGCTGTTTGCCGGCCTGCTGGGCACAGGCCACCATTATTTCTGGATCGGCACGCCCGCCTACTGGCAACCCATCGGCAACATCTTCGGGGCGCTTGAGGTGGTGCCGCTATTTGCCATGGTGGCTTTTGCCTTCTACATGTTCTGGCGCGGCAGCCGCAACCACCCCAACAAGTCAGCCATCCTGTGGACGCTCGGCTGTGCCGTGATGGCCTTCTTCGGCGCCGGCGTGTGGGGGCTGATGCACAACATGTCCTGGGTCAACTACTACAGCCACGGCACGCAGATCACCGCCGCCCACGGCCACCTGGCATTCTACGGCGCCTATGTCATGGTCAACCTGGCCATCATCGCCTATGCCATGCCGCACCTGCGCGGCAAGCGGCCCTACAACCAGATTGTCAACATGTGGAGCTTCTGGCTGATGACCGCCGGCATGTCCTTCATGACCTTCACGCTGACTTTTGCCGGCGTGGTGCAAACGCATCTGCAGCGCGTCATGGGCGAGAATTACATGACAACCCAGGATCAGATCACGATCTTCTATGTCATGCGCTTTGCCTCCGGCGTGGTCGTGGTCCTCGGCGCCCTGCTCTACCTGTGGGCCATCCTGGGACCCGCGCGCGAACAAGTGCCACGCGGCGCGCCGCACATTGCCGCCGATGTCGACGTTGCCAATGAGTAATGTCGCCACTGCCAGGCAAGCCCCCGAGCATGCGCCCTGGTACCGCGAGACGGCTGGCGAGTGCGCATTTTTTGAGGCGGCCTACAAACACCGCCTGCCACTGCTGCTCAAGGGGCCGACAGGTTGCGGCAAGACCCGCTTCGTGGCCCACATGGCCGCTCGTCTCGGGCGGCCGCTGTACACCATCGCCTGTCACGACGACCTGACTGCCGCTGATCTGACCGGCCGCTATCTGCTCTCCGGCGGTGAGACGAAATGGGTTGATGGCCCGCTCACGCGCGCAGTGCGCGAGGGCGGTATCTGCTATCTCGACGAGGTAGTCGAGGCGCGCAAGGACGTCACCGTCGTCTTGCACCCGCTGACCGACGACCGCCGCATTCTGCCGCTGGAGCGCACCGGCGAGGAGCTGCAGGCGCCGCCAGGTTTCATGCTTGTAGCCTCTTACAATCCCGGTTATCAGCACCTGCTCAAAAGTCTCAAGCCGAGCACGCGCCAGCGCTTTGCCGCGCTCAACTTCGATTTCCCGCCGCCGGAGGTCGAAATCGAGATCGTGGCCAACGAAAGCGGCCTGTCGAAGGATCTGTGCGCCGGCCTGATCAATCTTGCCCGCCAGATCCGCGAGCTCAAGGGCCAGGACCTGGAAGAAGGCGTCTCGACCCGCCTGCTGGTCTACTGCGCCAGCCTGATTGCCGGCGGCATGGCCCTGGAGACGGCTGCACGCGCCACGCTCATCCAGCCGCTCAGCGACGACGAGGACGTGATCGCCGCGCTCGAGGAACTGCTCGCCCACAGCTTCTGATGCGGCCGCCATGACCGCCTGGTATGAATTCGAGGAAATCGCCGGCCGCTGGTGGCACGGCTGGGCAGCGGGCGCGGTCAGCTATCCTCTACACGACGACGACGCCGTGGCCTTCGACGCGCTGCGCGACGTGCTGGCAATCTACTTCCGGGCGCTGGGCGGTGGTGCCGGCATCGAGCTGACCACCGCGCGCAGCGCCGAGCAGGACCACCGCCTGAGCTGGCGCCAGCGCCTGGGCCTGACGCGCGAGCCCATGGAACTGGCCCGTTTCGACGGCGAGCACGTGATCCTGCCGGCTGTGCAGGCACTCTATCCCCGGCAGGAAGACAACCGCCGGCTCTACTTCTGGCAGACGGCCTTCCTGGCGCACAGCCGCCTGGTTGCCACAACAAGCGACCCGCTCCAGCGCGACCTGCTCGAGATCGCCGAGGCCACGGCCACCACCCGCGCGCTGCTCGACGAGCTGCCCGGCTGGCGCGCCCCGTACGCGCGCCTGAGCGCCGAGCTGCTGGCACTGCGGCCTGCCCGCCGCCTGCCCGAACACGAGCAGGCCGTCGAACAGCTCATCTGCCACCTGCTCGACGATGCCCGTCCGCTCGATCCGCTGGCCGCGAGCATGCATCGGGCGGTGACCGAACAGCCAGCAGCGATCGCGCAATTCAACGCGCCGTCAGGTTACCGCCCGCCCCTGCCGGTACCGCTGTGGCCGCAGGCCGAGCGCGCCCGCCCGGCGACGGCGGACGATGAACAGAAACCGGACGAGGACGACGAAGAACCCGGCGGCGACGGCAAGGAACTCGGCGAAAAGAAGTTCCGCGCCCGCCGACGCCGCCTCGACCAGAGCGAACGCGACGACCCGCTGATGCTCAACCCCTTCGAGAAACTCATCTCCTGGGCGGAAATGGTCAACGTCAACCGCGCGGTCGACGACGATGACGAGGAAGACGCGCGCAAGGCGGCCCACGAGCTCGAAGAGCTGACCATCAGCAAACACCGCCGCAAGGCCGCCACCCGGCTGAAGATGCAGCTCGAAATCGCCCCGGAGTCGGTCGCCGAAGGCCGCCTGCTGGCCGAACGGACCTTGCCGGAATGGCACTACCGCCGCCGCAGTCTGATGCCCGACTACTGCGCCGTCCAGGTCATCACGCCGAAAACGAAGGATCCCGACTGGCACCCCGACGCCGACATGCGCAGGCGAATCGGGCGCGTTCGCCGCCAGTTCGAGGCCCTTCGCCCCAAGCGCGAAATGCTGCGCGGCCAGCTCGACGGCGACGAGTTCGACATGGATGCGCTGGTCCGTCGCCAGGCAGAAATTGCCGCCGGCCACTCCGGCAGCGACCGCGTCTACACCGCCTGGCGTGATTTGTCCCGCGATCTGGCCGTCAGCCTGCTGGTCGATACTTCGCTGTCGACCGACGCCTGGATGGACGACCGGCGCGTACTCGACATCGAAAAGGAAGCGCTGCTGGTGCTCGCCCACGGCATTGATGCCTGCGGTGACGAACTGGCCATCCACACCTTCAGCTCGCATCGGCGCAAGCGGGTGGAAATCACCCCGCTGAAAGACTTTTCCGAGGACATGGGCCCGAAGGTCGAGCGCCGCATCGCCGCGCTAGAACCCGGTCGCTACACCCGTATGGGCGCGGCCATTCGCCACGTCACCGACGAACTGGCCGAACGCGACAACAGCCATCGCCTGCTGCTGGTGCTCACCGACGGCAAGCCCAACGATACCGACCACTATGAAGGTCGCTGGGCCATAGAGGACACCCGCATGGCCGTGCGCGCTGCGCGCCAGAAGGGTCTGACCGTCTTCGGCGTCACCATCGACACCCGTGCCCGCCAGTACTTTCCGCTGATCTTCGGCCGCGCCGGCTACGCCATCGTGCCGCGCGCCGCCGCCCTCAGCCGCGCCCTGCCGGCCATCTACCGCCAGCTTGTCGGGCACTGAGGTCGATCGAAGGCCATCTGCGGGAACCTCGAAGCGGTAGCCAGGGTCTCACATCCATGTGCATGAATGCGTCGCCATTGATTTGCTGCTAGAATCGCTGCCGTGAAATTTTTCCTCGCCATCGCCCTGCGCTCGCTGCTGGCTCTCGCTCTTGTTGGCGGCGGGCTGTCGGGTTGGGCGATGAGTGAAACAGCGATGTCGATGAATGTCGCGACGCAAGCGCATGACGGCGAAGTCGGCCCATGCCACCACACGCCGGGCCAGGACGTCGCCAATGCGCTCACTCTCGCAGCCGGCAGCGATCACTGCGCCGACAGCGACGACTGCGACAACGCCTCCTGCAATCATCTGTGCCTGGCGGCCGGCCTGGCCGTACCCGTGCGCGCGCACTCAAGCGTCTGGCCGTCAGCCACCTGCCCGCCGGTCGCATTCACCACACCGTCCCCGCACAACCTCTCCAGCCCGCCGAAGCGCCCGCCCCGGGCCTGAACCTCAAGCTCGTCCGTTTTCTGGAAAGCTGATCGCCTGCGACCAGACTGTCGCCGGCCGCGCTTTCCCGTGAAGTTTCGTAAACGACACAACGAGGTTCATCATGCCCGATGGCATATCCCGCCGCGCGCGAAGCGCCGGCCGTCGTCCATGGCCGTGGCTGTGCCTGCTCGCCGTACTGCTGCTGCCCGCAACAGCGGCCCTGGCCGACGATTCTGCAAACCAGCAACCGCCGGAAACGGCCCCGACCACAACGGTGCTGACCATGGAGCAAGCCGTTGCCATGGCCACAGCAGCATCCGACCCCGAGGCGGTGCGGTTCGCCGCTCGCGCCCGGGCGCTCGACAACCAGGCCGTAGCTGACGCCCAATTGCCCGATCCGATGATCACCGCCCAGGTGGCCGGCGTCCCGACCGACAGTTTCAGCCTGGATCGTGACGGCATGACCCAGCCCCTGCGCCTGGGGCTGCGCCAGGAATTTCCCGCTGGTCGAACGCTGGCGGTTCAAGGTCGGCAACGCAGCGCCGAAGCCGAAGCCCAGCGGGCCCGCAGCGAAGAGGCCCTGCGACAAATCGCTCTCGACACTCGGCAAGCCTGGCTTGAGTTTACCTGGCAGCAGCGCGCCGTTGGCATTCTTGAACAAAGCCGCAACCGAATCGAGCAGCAGATCGAGTCGCTGCAGTCGCGCTTTGCCACCGGCAGGCTGAATGCGCAGAGCCTGCTGCGCTCGGAGCTCGAGCTGTCGTTGCTCGACGACCGCATCGCCGAACACCGCCGCATGGCCGACCAGGCCCGGGCCGCACTGGCACGCTATATCGGCAGCGAAGCCTTCCGCCCGGTGCCGGAATCCATACCCGAGTTCACGCTCGATTCAACGGAACTCCAGGCGCTGGAGCAGCGCCTGGTCGACCACCCGGCCGTGCGCGCACGCCAGGCCATGATCGAGGCCGCAGATGCAGGCATCGAGCTGGCGCAACAGGCCTACAAGCCGAAATGGTCCGTCGAGGCCGGCTATGGCTTGCGGTTCGACCGCCCGGATCTGGCCAGCATCGGCGTGAGCCTGTCGGTGCCGCTGTTTACCAACAAGCGCCAGGACAAGCGCCATCAGGCGGCCACCCAACGCAGCCGCGCAGCGCAGTTCGAGCGCGATGCGGTGCTGCGCAATCTGAGACAACAGCTTGACCAGGCCCTGGCCGACTGGCGCCGCTACCGAGAGCGCCAGGCGCTCTACGAGCAGGTCGTCGGGCAGCGCGCCGATGAGACCGTCGAGGCGTCGATCACCACCTACGCCAACGGCCAGACCGATTTCGCCGAGCTTATCCGCAGCCAGCTTGCGGCTTTGGATACGCGGATCAAGCGAGCCGAACTGGCGGCCCGGGCCGGCCAGGCCTGGGCGCGCATCGTCTACCTGGCGGGAGAACAATCATGAACAAGGTACAAGTCATCATCATCGCTGCGCTGGCCGCCACGGCCGGGTTCCTGGGCGCCTGGTTCCTTGGTGGTCAGCCGGGAGGCGATTCGCAGCAGACCGGAGAATCCGAGCGCGAAATCCTCTACTGGGTCGCGCCCATGGACGCCAACTACCGCCGCGACGAGCCGGGCAAGTCGCCGATGGGCATGGACCTGGTGCCGGTCTACGCCGACGAGACCGGACAGGCCGCTGACAGCGGGCCTTCGATCCGGATCAATCCGGCGGTCATCAATAACATCGGGGTCAAAACCGCGCCGGTCGAGCGGCGCGACATCAATCGCGACATCGAAGCCGTCGGCCGGGTGACAGCCGATGGCGGGCGTATTTCGCACGTGCACGTGCGCACCGAAGGCTGGATCGAGGAACTGCATATCAAGACACAGGGCGATCGCGTCAGCGCCGGAGACCCCCTGTTCGAAATCTACTCGCCGGCGCTGGTCAGCGCCCAGGAGGAATACCTGCAGGCCACACGCATGGGCAACCAGTCGCTGCTGCGCGCCTCGCGCATCCGGCTCGTCGCCCTAGGGATGAGCGACAAGCAGATCGAGGCGCTTGGCCAGCGCGGCAGCTCGACGCGGCGATTCACGGTGCAGGCGCCCAGGGACGGCTACGTGATCGAACTCAACGTTCGCCAGGGCATGTACGTGCAGCCCGGCGACACCATCATCAGCGTTGCCGATCTGACCGGGGTGTGGGTGGAAGTCGACCTGTTCGAGGGCCAGGTCGGCTGGGTCGAGGCCGGACAGGCGGCGACCATGACCCTGCCCTTCTCCGCCGCCGATCGCCAGTGGAACGGCGAAGTCGACTATGTCTATCCGACCATGCGCGCCGAGACCCGCACCGGTCGCGTGCGCCTGGCCTTCGACAATCCTGATCTGGCGCTCAAGCCCAACATGTACGCCAGCGTCGAAATCGCCGCCGATCCGCACCGACAGGCGCTGGTCGTTCCAGCGCAGTCGATCATCCGCACAGGCGACGGCAAGCGCGTGATCCTGGCGCTCGGCGACGGCCACTTTCGTCCGGCCGAAGTCGAGACCGGGCTGGAGGTCGACGGCATGACCGAGATTGCCGCCGGGCTCGATGAAGGCGAGCAAATCGTCGTATCCGGACAGTTCCTGCTCGATTCGGAAGCCAGCGTCGATGCGGGTCTCCTTCGCATGATCGGCGAAAGCGATGATCACGGCGGAATGGAGCATGACATGGATCACGGGGACATGGATCACGAGGGCATGGATGAAGAGACCATGAACCATGAAGACATGAACCACGGGGACATGGATCAGGAAGGCATGGATGAGGACGCAATCGACCACGAGGCCATGAACCATATCGATGCCGAAGATGACATCACGGGAGGCCGGCAATGATCGGAGCCATCATCCGCTGGTCGATCAGGAACCGCTTCCTGGTGCTGATGCTCGCCGCCCTGCTGGCCGCCTGGGGCACCATCGCCATGCTGCGCACGCCGCTGGACGCGATCCCCGATCTGTCGGACGTCCAGGTCATCGTCAAGACCACCTATCCGGGGCAGGCGCCCCAGGTGGTCGAGGACCAGGTCACCTATCCGCTGACCACGGCGATGCTGTCAGTGCCCGGGGCAACCACGGTGCGCGGGTATTCCTTTTTTAACGACTCCTTCGTCTACGTCATCTTCGAAGACGACACCGATCTGTACTGGGCGCGCTCGCGCGTGCTCGAGTATTTGAGCCAGGTTGCGCCCACGCTGCCGCAACAGGCCCGGCCGGCGCTCGGCCCGGACGCCACCGGCGTCGGCTGGGTCTATCAGTACGCACTCGTTGACCGCAGCGGCGAGCACGACCTGGCCGAATTGCGCTCGCTGCAGGACTGGTTTCTGAAGTTCGAACTGCAAACCGTCGAAGGCGTCTCCGAAGTGGCCGCCATCGGCGGCATGGTGCGCCAGTACCAGGTGGTGGTCGATCCCGACAAGCTCAGGGCCTACAACATTCCTTTATCGAAGGTCAGCGAAGCGATCCGCAGCGGCAATATGGAAACCGGCGGGCGCGTCATCGAGATGGCCGAGGCCGAATACATGATTCGCGCCACCGGCTATGTCGATTCGCTCGAGGATCTCGAGGCCATTCCGGTGCGCACGACCGACGACGGCGTGCCGATCCGCATCCGCGACATCGCCCGCGTCCAGTTCGGGCCGGAGCTCAGGCGCGGCGTCGGCGAACTCAACGGCCAGGGCGAGGCGGTCGGCGGCGTGATCGTCATGCGCTTCGGAGAGAACGCCATGGCCACCATCGAGCGAGTCAAAGACAAGCTCGAAGAGCTCAAGAAAGGGTTGCCCGAAGGCGTCGAAATCGTCGAGACCTACGATCGATCCTCGCTCATCAGCCGAGCCGTGGATACGCTCACCGAAAAACTCGTCGAGGAGTTCATCGTCGTCGCCCTGGTATGCCTGCTCTTCCTGTTCCACTTCCGCTCGTCGCTGGTGATCGTGCTCAGCCTGCCGCTGGGCATTCTCACGGCCTTCATCATCATGAACATTCAGGGCATCAACGCCAACATCATGTCGCTGGGCGGCATCGCGATCGCCGTCGGCGCGATGGTGGACGCCGCCATCGTCATGATCGAGAACTACCACAAGCACCTCGAGAGGCACGGCGATGACCTGGAAGGCGAAGCCCGCTGGAACGCGCTGGCCGACGCCGCCGTGGAGGTCGGGCCGGCGCTGTTCTTCGCGCTGTTGATCATCGCCTTGAGTTTCGTGCCGATCTTCGCGCTCGAGGCCCAGGAAGGGCGCATGTTCAAGCCGCTTGCCTTCACCAAGACCTACGCCATGGCGGCGGCAGCCGGTCTGGCGATCACCCTGGTGCCGGTGCTGATGGGCTATCTGATTCGCGGCCGGATCACGCCGGAATACAAGAACCCGCTCAACCGCTTTCTGACCTGGATCTATCGACCGGTTCTTGCCGCAGCGCTTCGCTTCCCGATTCTGACCGTGGTCATCACGCTGGCCATCCTGGCTAGCGCCTGGCTGCCCTACAGCCGATTGGGAAACGAGTTCATGCCCGAGCTCGACGAGGGTGACCTGCTCTACATGCCCAGCGCCTGGCCGGCGGCTTCGGCCGGAAAGATGACCGAAATCCTGGGCCAGACCAACCGCCTGATCATGTCGGTGCCGGAAGTCGAGACGGCTTATGCCAAGGCCGGGCGGGCCGACACCGCAACCGACCCGGCGCCGCTGACCATGATCGAAACCACCATCCGGCTCAAGCCACGCGCCGAATGGCGCGACGGCATGACCATGGACAAGCTCAAGGCCGAGCTGGATGCGCTGGTGCAGGTCCCGAGCCTGACCAATACCTGGATCATGCCGATCAAGAACCGCATCGACATGCTGGCCACCGGTATCAAGACGCCGGTGGGCGTCAAGGTGGCGGGGCCCGATCTGGAGGTCATCAACCGGATTGGCACGGAAATCGAGCGGGTGATCGAGAAGGTAGAAGGCACGGCCTCCGTCTACGCCGACCGCGTCACTGGCGGGCGCTACGTTACCATCGACGTCAAGCGCGAGCAGGCGGCGCGCTTCGGGCTCAACATCGGCGACGTGCACGAGATCGTGCGCTCGGCCGTAGGCGGCATGACCATCAGCCAGAGCGTCGAAGGGCTGGAGCGCTATCCCATCAACATCCGCTACCCGCGCCACAAGCGCGAGTCGGTCGAGGACCTGCGTGATCTGACCATCGTCACGCCGCGCGGCGAGCAGATCCCCCTGTCGGCCGTCGCCAGTCTCGCCGTCGAGACCGGTCCGGGCGTGATTCGCACCGAGAACGCGCGCCTCAACGGCTGGATCTACATCGACGTCAACGACCCGGATCTCGGCGGCTACGTACAGCGCGCGAAGGAAGCGGTAGCCCAGCACATCGACCTGCCGCCCGGCTATTCGCTGGGCTGGTCGGGCCAGTACGAGTTCATGCAGCGCGCCGCCGACCGGCTCAAGCTGGTGGTGCCGGCGGCGGTCGGCATCATCATCCTGCTGCTGTTCATGAACTTCCGCAATCCAGTTTCCGTTCTGATCATTCTGGGCACCCTGCCGCTGTCGCTGGTCGGCAGCTACTGGCTGCTTTACCTGCTCGGCTACAACATGTCGGTGGCCGTCGGCGCCGGCATGATCGCCCTGGCCGGCGTGGCCGTGGAAATCGGCGTGCTGATGATCGTCTATCTGGATCAGGCCCTGGCGCGAAAGCGCGACGAGATGATCGAGCAGGGACAATCGATCCGCAAAGACGACATCAGGCAGGCGATCACCAGCGGCGCCCTGCTGCGCGTGCGGCCGATCATGATGACGGTCGCCGTGATCATCGCCGGGCTTTTGCCAATCATGCTCGGACACGGCACCGGCTCGGCGATCATGCGCCGCATTGCCGCGCCCATGGTCGGCGGCATGGTCAGCGTCACCGTACTGACCCTGCTGGTGGTGCCGGTGATCTACTACCTGTGGAAATCGATCGCCGTGCGATCGGCGTAGTATCGGGGAGGCTTCATCCAAGGAGAAGGAACCATGAAAAGCATTGCCACCGTCTTCAAGACCCTTGTTGCCATCGCCATTCTGGGAGCCCTGGGCGTATTTGTCTATGTCTGGAGCGGCCTGTATCCGGTGGCCGTGGGCTCCGGCCACAGCGCACCGGTCGCCTGGCTGCTCGAGACCACCCGGGAGCGGTCGGTTGCCGTGCGCTCATCGGAGCTGAAACTGCCCACCGATCTCGATTCGCCCGAGCGCATCGCCGCCGGCGCAGCTCACTACGATTCGATGTGCGCCGGCTGTCACGGCAAGCCCGGCCAGGAGCCGGCCGATGCCTTCGAGCCCGCCCCACCGGCACTGTACCGCAAGCGGCTCGAACCGCGGGCCGCGTTCTGGACCATCAAGCACGGCCTGAAGATGACCGCCATGCCCAGTCATCTCGACCACAGTGATGAAGAAAACTGGGACACGGTCGCCTTCGTCCAGGCGCTGCCGGACATGAACAGCGAGGAATATCTGGACCTGACCAAAGACGCCGTTCATAAACACGATGGCGATGACGGTCATTCTCATGACCAGACCGCGTCCACCAGCAAGTCCGGCCCCGATCACGACGTGACGGCCGAGACGCCGCAGCAGGCCATCGAGGGCTTCACCCAGGCGCTGATCGAAGGTCGCGGCGAAGCCGCACTGGCCTGGCTCCATCCGCAGGCCACGATTGTCGAAGGCGGGCATGTCGAGTCAATCGATCAGTACGCTGCGGGCCATCTCGAAAAGGACATGGCCTTTCTCGCACAGATCGAGATCGAGCCGCTCTCGCGCGATATCCAGCTCGCCGACGGCCAGGCCACGGTCGAGACCCGCTCGCGCTTCAGCGGACAGGTCAGCGACCGAACCATCGACCTGGAAAGCACCGAATTCGCCACTCTGATCGAGACCGAAGACGGCTGGCGAATCAGCCAGATTGCCTGGAGCTCGCAGCCATTTTCGGCCGGCGAGAACACCGAGGCCGAGACCGACGAAAAACAGAACCCCCAATCCCATACCGAAGGAGACAACGACCATGACCATTAATCGCATTCTTTTCACCGGCGCGCTGATTGCCGGCGCCTTTCTGATCTCCGCCTGCCAGGCCCAAACACCGGGCAGCGATGCATCGGCCGATTCGGCATCGATGACAAAGGAGATGACGGTCTACCACGACCCCAACTGCGGCTGCTGCGGCAAGTGGACCGAGCACATGCGCGCCAACGGCTTCACGGTCGAAGAGGTACCGACGCAGGACATGAGCAGCGTCAAGCGCGAGCTTGGCGTGCCGCGCGATCTACCCTCCTGCCACACAGCCGTGATCGGTGACTACGTCATCGAAGGCCATGTGCCGGCCGAAGACGTCAAGCGCCTGCTCGCCGAACAGCCCGACGCCCGGGGCCTGAGCGTACCCGGCATGCCGATGGGCTCGCCCGGCATGGAATACGACGGCCGGCGCATGGCCTTTGATGTGATCCGCTTCGATGACGACGGCGCCACCTCGGTGTTCAATCACTACGAAGCCATCGAGCGGGACTGACCGATGCCCATGCGAAAGATCGAAGCCATCATTCGCGTCAGCGCTCTGGAGCCGGTAGAAGAAGCGCTCAGAAACGCCGGCGTCAGCGGACTGACCATCAGCCGCGTACGCGGCTTCGGCGCCTACCGCAATTACTTCCGTGACGACTGGACGCACCACTACGCGCGCCTGGAAATCTTCACCTCGCGCGCTGCGGAGATTGCCGACCTGATCGTCGATTCGGCGCACACCGGCCAATCGGGCGACGGCATCGTGGCCATCGAACCGGTGGACAAGGCCATCCGGATCAGAAGCCGGAAAGTCATTACCAATGGTGAGAGCTGACAACTGAAGCCTGATCGATGCTGTCGCTTCGCTGGTCGCAGTAAACGAGCCACGGCAATTGACAGCAATGCACCACATGTAATTCGCATACAGGAGCACATGGAAATGTCGAATCACAGCGCACACGGACACGCCGACCACATGCCTCAAAGCGGGCGAGGACTGGCAATCTCCGCCTGGCTGACCGGCATCTACTTCGTCATCGAAATGGCTATCGGACTGTGGACCGGCTCGATTGCCGTCATCTCCGATGCCTTTCACACCTTTTCGGCCGTTGGCGGCGTGCTGGTCGCCATCGTGGCGGCCCGTCTGGCCCGCCGGCCGGCCGACGAGAGCCGCAGCTTTGGCTGGTATCGGGCGGAGCTGCTCGGCGCGCTGGTCAACGGCGGCTTCCTGCTGGCCATGGCCGTGTTCGTGGTTGGTATGGCCGCCATGCGCCTGGCCGATCCCATCGAGCTGCCTCCGGGACCGATGCTGTGGGCCGCAGCCGGTGGCCTGGTCACCGAGATCATTTCGCTTGCCCTGATCTGGAAGCAGAGCCAGAGCGATCTCAACGTCAAGGGCGCGCTATGGCACATCATCCAGACCTTTGTCGGCAGCCTGCTGATCATCGTCACCGCACTGGTCATCCATTTCACCGGCTTTCTCCTGATCGACCCGCTGCTGGGCATGGCATTCGGTTTCGTGTTGCTGTGGGCAAGCTGGGGCATTCTCAGGGATTCGATGCACCTGCTGATGGAAGGCACGCCCGCCGATGTGGACCTGGCCGATATCACCGACGCCCTGGAGAATCTCGAAGGCGTCGAGGACGTGCATCACGTTCACGCCTGGGCATTGACCAGCGGCCGCCATATATTCTCGGGCCATCTCCGGGTTCGGGAAACAGCCGATCCGGATTCGATCCTGAAAGCCGCTTATCGCACACTCAAGTCGGATTACGGCTTCTTCTTCTCGACGCTGCAGATCGAGCGGCAGTGCCTGGATGAATCCGGCGCCGAAGACATCGACATCACCCGGACCGAAGATCCCGGAGCAAGCTGATGAAGACCCTTTTACTGCTGGCGCTCATCACGGTCTCCGAAGCCACCATCGGCGTGTTCGTCAAGCTTACCGACGGGCGAATACCGATCCACACGCTGACTTTTTATGCCATGAGCTTTGCAGCGATCTTCCTGTTCGGCGCACGCTGGCTGGCAGCCAGAAAACGGCCACGCTTCCCGGCCGGCAGCGTCAAGGACACGGTCATCATCGGAATGCTGATTGCGGCCCAGGGCGGCTTCTTCAATTTCGCCATGTCGCTGGTACCCATCGCCAACGCCGTCATCTTCTGGAGCATCGCCCCGTTCTTCGTTTTCATCTTCTCGTGGGCCTTTCTGGGCGAAAAAGCCAAACCGTCCTACATCCTTATTTTCGGCCTGGCCATGATCGGCATCGTGCTCGCCAATCCGCTGGGAGGCGGCTATCTTCTGGGCAACCTGGTGGCCTTGTCGACAGGCGCCATCTATGCCGCGATGATCACCTACATGCGCCACGAGGGCATGACCGAAACCGGCAACGATATCGCATGGTCCCTGCTGGCTTCAGCGCTTGTGCTCTCACCATCACTACTACTTTCCGGGCCGGGCGCGCCGTTCGAAACCATTCACTACCCGGATCTCGGCGGTGTCGCCCTGCCCGTCCTCACCTGGGCCCTGGGCCTGGGCGTGATCTCCACCGGCTTCGCCTATTTCGGAATTTCCATTGTTCTCAAGTCAATCAACGCAAACGTTTATTCGCTGGTCGACATCATCGTCTCCCCCGTGGTCGCCGCGACCTTCGGCTGGCTGATCTTCTCCGAGGTGCCTGGAGATCGCACGATCTACGGCGGCGCTTTACTGCTTGCCGCAGGTTTCTGGCTGACACGGAAGATGAGCAAGGGCAAGGAACACGCACCCGTCCACCCTTGTCATATCCAAGAGGGTGCGAACAAATGCTGAAATCCACAGGACAGCATCCGTCAACTCACGCTCGATCAATAGGAGAGCAACCATGAAAAAGCTTATTACGATCACGATCCTCGCGATGACTCTCGCTGTGCCGCTCGCCATGGCCAATCAACAACACCACGAAGGGAAGAGCCAAAAAGCGCAAAAAATGGGCATGCAGGAAGGCATGATGGGTGAAGGTGACATGATGAACCACGACGCCATGCAGAAACGCATGCAGGCCATGCGCCAGACCATGAAGAAAATCCAGGGCACGCAAGACCCCGCCGAACGGCAACGCCTGATGCAGAAGCACATGCACCAGATGCGCGATGCCATGGGTCAAATGAGTGGCATGGGAATGCGTCATGGCGGCATGCGCCAGAATATGGATGGCGAGCGCTGCCAGCAAATGATGAAGATGCACTCGGAAATGATGCAAGGCATGATGGAGCAGATGGATGCCCGCATGCAGATGCAGCAAGGCAAACCCGGCGGCAAGAACTGAGTGATCGATCGGCGCGCACAGGCCGCGCATCACGCACGAACGGACGCGCAGCCTGTGCGCTTTCTCTCTCGATGCCTTACGAAACCCTGGCGCTTACCAACAGGAGAACGAATCAATGGAATGGATGGGATCACATGGATGGATGGGGATCGGCTGGATTTTCATGCTACTTTTCTGGGCGCTGATCATCATCGGCATTATTGCAATCATCCGCTGGCTGTCGACAAGTGATCAGAACCGACGCGAGTCCGGAAAGAGCGCGCTCGAAACGCTGAAGGATCGCTACGCAAAAGGCGAAATCGATCGCGAAGAGTATCGACAGAAGCGGGATGATCTCGAACAGTAAAAAGGCAGCACGCCAGGCGTGAATGCCGGTTCATATTCCCGGCGGCGCGACTTGATAGACACGCCGCCGGAAAAGCGTTCAGATGGCCTCACATGCCTGAACCATTCGCTCGCGCACCTCGGCCGCAAGTTCATGGACGGCGGGATTGTCCACCAGCTCGAGTACCGATTGCGGATCCATGAAGTCCACGCGCATGGTCTGGTCTTCCTGCTGTCGGACGACGACGTTGCAGGGCAGCAATACCCCGATCCGCGGTTCGGCTGTCAGTGCCCGGTGCGCCAGCGAAGGATTGCAGGCGCCGAGAATGCGGTAGGGACGGGTGTCCTCATCCAGCTTCTTTTTCAGCGTCGCCTGCACGTCGATCTCGGTCAGTACGCCAAAGCCCTGATCCTCGAGCGCTACGGTTACCGCCTCGATCGCGTCTTCAAAGCCCATTTCGACCGTCTTGCCAAAACTGAATTGTTGACTCGTCATGAGACACCTCGCTATCTTGCAAAAAAGGACGGTCATGCAGGCTCGCTGCAGGCCGCGTTGTCGCAGGCGTCTTGACCGCGTAAAGCCGGCCAAGTTCTGGAAGATGCCTGAATGAGCCTGTCCAGACTGCGAAAATCGCGAGGCAAGGACCGATGATTCAGATCGCCATGCCGATCATTCTTGCGCTGTTTGCCGTCGGCCTGGCCGTCGCGCTGCAGCGGGTCGGCCCGCGGGCCGATGCAAGCTGGCCTGCGCGCGCGCCGTTTCTTGGCGGCGGCACGGCGCGGACCCACGCCTGGCAGCGCTTTCACGTTCGCTACTACCCGATGACCCTGCTATTCATCGCCTTCGAGATGGAGATGATGTTCATGTATCCGTGGGCGGTGGTCTATGTGGAAACCGGTTTTCTGGCCCTGGCCGAGATGGGCATGTTTCTCGCAATCCTTTCGGTCGGTATTCTTTACGGCTGGCGCGAGGGGGTGTTCCGGTGGCAATGAGCCTGCTTTCGGCACTGGCGCGCGGCGCCGAGATTCCGGTTTTCCCGGCCATCGGCACGCAGGGCCTCGCCCGGGTCGAGTCGCTACGAAACAGACCGGGTATCCGGCTGGTCGAGTCGCCGCGCCACGCCCGCGTGCTTTTGGTCGCAGGTGAACTCGACCCGCGTCATCGGCGCGCACTGGAGCGGCTGCACACCCAGCTTCCCGCCCCGCGCGGCACGGTGTGGTGGCAGGCCTCGCCCCTGTTCTCGCGCGGCCGCAGCGTGAGCGATGAGGATCCGCTGGCCGCCATCCGCCAGGCGGCACAGGCCGACGAACCCGTTCTGCGCCCGAACCTGCCGCCGCATCCCTGGCAGGGTATCGGGCCGCACGGCCAGGGCGGTCAGGGCATGATGGGCGGCAGCCCGTACGGCCGGCCGATGGCGATGACCGTCGACGATATTCGCGACGGGCTGGCGCTCGATATCTACGACGCGCGCTTCGGCCCGTTTCTGCCGATGCTGCCGCCGGGGCTGACATTGGACCTGAGCCTGCAGGGCGACGTGATCGTCTCGGCTCACGTTGCCTCGCCGCCCTTCGAGCAGGAATCGGCAGACGACGCGCCTGACTTGTGTGCCGCGCGAATGCTGCGGCTGATGGGCATCGAATTGAAGCGGGCGCGTTCGCGCGGCGCGCTGCTGGCCCTGCCTGCGGGATCAGGCACGCACCGACGGCTGGCCGCATGGCTGCGCGGCGAAAGAGTTGCGGAGGATCCTGCTTCACCGTCCGAAGTGCTGCCAGGCCTGGAATGGACCGAGGCGATGCTGTGGCTGGCCAGCTTCCAGCCCTCGCGTCTGCGCGCGATCTGCATGGGAGAGGCGACCACATGATCCTCGCAGCCCTGTCGCTATTCATCGCCCTGCCCCCGCTGATCTGGGCGGCAGCGATCTTCGACCGCGTCGGCAGCGGGCGCGGTGCGACGGTCATCGGCCCGCTGCGCAACGGCGCGGCGCTGATGCTGCGCCCGAATACGCCGACCGAAGCGCCCGATGCCCTCAATCGTCTGCTGGCGCCGGGCTGGTATCTGGCGCTGGCGCTGGTCGGGCTGTCGGTGGTGCCGCTGGCCGAGGGCGTAGTGGCCAGCGAGCTGTCCACCGGCCTGGTCCTGTGGGGCGCCTGCGAGGCCCTCACCATCGTGGTCGTGTTTCTGCACGGCTGGTCGCCCAATTCGCCGCTGCCCTTGATTGGGGCCTATCGCTATGTCGCCATCGGCCTGCCGGCCATGCTGCTGTCGATGTTCGTGCTGATCGCCGCGGCGCTGCCCGCCCAGTCGCTGTCGGTGGTCGAGGTGGTCGAGGCGCAGCGCGGCTTGTGGAACGTGGTCCGCCAGCCGCTGGGCCTGCCGCTGTTCATGGCCCTGGGCCTGGCGATCACGCTGCGCGGGCCGTTCGACTACGCCGACGGGGCCGAGCTTGCCGGCGGCACAACGGCTGAGGAAAGCGGGCCGGCATTGGCACTGTGGCAAATCGCACGCCTGGCGATGCTGGTGGCATTTTCGGCAATGGCGGCAACGGCATTCCTGGGCGGCTATCTGGGTCCGGGGCTGCCGGGACCAATCTGGCTGCTGCTCAAGACGGTGGCGGTAATGGCCGCCACCGTGGCCGCCGGGCGCTGGTTTGCGCGCATGCCGCCGGCGCGGATGCTGACCTTTCTGTGGGTGGTGCTGCTGCCGCTGTCGTTTGCCAACCTGGCTCTGGTGGGTCTGGAGGTGTTGCCGTGACCGACGCGCTGTTTCTTTTGTTTTCCGCGCTGGCGATCTGGTCCGGCTGGCGGGTGTTTCGGGTCGACTCGATGGTGCGCGCATCGTTCCAGCTCATGGTGTCGTTCATCGCCGTCGGGCTGATCGCGGTGCTGCTGGCCGCGCCCTATATCGGCATTGCCACGATCTTCATGATGGCCGTCGAGATGATGGTCATGGCGCTGTTCATGGTCATGTTCATGATGAATCCGGCCGGGCTCAATCCGATGTCGATGGTGCATCAGCACCGCTTTGCCGTGGCCGCAGGGATCGCCGCCTTTGCCGGGCTGGTGCTGGCGGTGCTGCTGTCGGATTTGCCCGCGCAGCCTGTTCCGGCCGATGCCGAGGTGGTGCGCGCGCTGGGGCACGAGCTGCTGGGGCCGTCGATGCTGATCTTCGAAACCGCCGGCGTCACGCTGCTTTCCGCCATGATCGGCGCGGTCGTGCTGTCGGCACACTCGGGCCGGTATGGCGGCTCCGACGCCGGATCCCGGCCGCCCGGCCTGCATCCCGGCGGCGAACCGGCGGGGCGCAAGCCGGACAAGCACGGCGATCACCATCACCACCACGGACATCACTGAGGGCATTGAGATGACGCTGACTTCGGTCCTGATTGTAGCCGCCGCTCTGATCGGCATCGGCTTTTATGGCGCGCTGTCGCAGCAAAGCTTCGTCATGCTGATGATGGGGCTGGAGCTGATGCTCAACGGCGCGATCCTGGCGATCATCGGCTTCTGGTCGTTCTCTCTGGGCGGCATGCCCGAGGGGCAGCTTCTGGCGATTATTGTCATGGCCGTGATGGCCGTCGAGATGGCCGTGGGCTTCGCCCTGGTGGTCGCGGTCTATCGCAAGCGCCAGGCTGATGTAACTGAAGGCTTGACGACCCTGAAACACTGATGCTCTGGACGCTTCCTCTCTTTCCCATACTGGCCGGGCTGACGATCCTGGCCATGGGCGACAGCGGCCGTGTGCGCCTCGGGCTGGCGGCAGGTGGGGCGGCAGCGGTGACGCTCGCGCTGGCGGTGCTGGCCGCCGCACAGGGCTGGCACGGCGCATTTGCCTGGGGCTCAGGGTTGGAACTGCGCCTTGCGCTCGCCCCGCTTTCCGCCGCGGTCGCGATCACCGTTGCGGCAATCACGCTGGCCGTTCTGGTTTTCGCCGCCGCGCATGAGGACAAACGCGGGCTGGCCCGGCTTCTGGGCCTGATGCTGGTCTTCTGCGGCGCGATGGAGCTGGCGATTACGGCCGGTGATCTGCTGTCGCTGCTGATCGGCTGGGAGATCATGGGCTTTTGTTCCTGGGCGCTGATCGGACATCACTGGCGCGACGGCGCCAACCCGGCCTCGGGCCGCTACGCCTTCGTGACGACAAGGCTGGGCGATCTGGGGCTGTACCTTGCGCTCATGGCGACCTGGAGCGGAACGGGTACGCTCGACTATGCCGCGCTGGGGCAGCTCGAGGGCGCGCCCCTGGCGCTGGCCGCCTTCGGCGTGCTCGCCGCCGCCGGCGCCAAGGCCGGCCAGGGGCCGTTCGCGCCGTGGCTGTTTCGCGCGATGGACGGCCCGTCGTCAGTCTCGGCTCTGCTGCATGCCGCCACCATGGTAGCCGCGGGGGCTTATCTGCTCGCCCGGCTGCATTCCTGGTTTGCGCCTGTGCCGGGCTGGAGCGCAATAGTAACTGCACTCGGTCTTTTCACCGCGCTGGCCGGCGGCGCCGTGGCGGTGATACAGGGCCAGGCGAAAAAGCTGCTGGCCGCCTCGACTTCCGCACAACTGGGGCTGATGTTTGTGGCGGTCGGTACAGGTTATCCCGGTATCGCGCTTGTCTATCTGATTGCTCATGCCGGGTTCAAGGCGTCACTTTTCATGGCCGCCGGGATTGCCGGCAAGGCGGGGGGCAGCTTTCGCCTGGACCAGATGGGTTTCATGCGCTCCCTGCCCGGGGTTGCCGGGCTGACGGCGCTGGCGGCCCTTGCGCTGGCGGCCATACCGCCCATGGGTGCCGCCTGGAGCAAGGAGCAGATCGTCGCCGCCGCCACCGGGCAAAACCTCTGGCTGGGCATTGCCGTCATGGTCGCCGGCGCGCTCAGCGCAGCCTATGCCGTGCGCTTCTGGTGGCTGGCCTACGGGCCGGGCGAGGCCGCGCCCGGGGCGAGACCGCACTGGCTCGAGACCGCCGCGCTTGGCGCGCTGGCGCTGGCCGGCGTCGCGCTGGCCCTGCTGTGGCTGCCGCCGGTGCAGGCCTTGCTGCCGTTACGCCTGCCCGAAGGGGGCGCGCTGGAACTCGCCGTCTCGCTCGCCTTGCTTGCCCTCGGCCTGCTGGCCGGGCTGACGCTGGCGCGGCGAGCCGACGCCCCGCAAACGCGGGCCGCCGACTGGCTGGGGCTGCCCGCGCTGATCAACGCTGGCATCGTGCGGCCTTTCGAGCGGCTTGCCGCCGGTGCCGCGTGGCTGGACGATGTCGCGCTCGACGCCATCCCGCGCGGCGCTGCGAAAGCTGCGCGGTATATCGCGCGCGGCGGGCGTCGGCTGCCGGGGCTGATGCAGGCCGACCTGGAACTGTTCGACGCGGCGGTCTGGCGGGTGGCTGCCGCAACCCGCGCCCTGGCCCGACTGGGCGGCGGCCCCGGCGAGACGCTGAGCGACGGTCTGCCCGAAGGTGTCGCGCGCATCACCGGGCGCAGCGGCGCGGATGCGCGGCGGCTGCAAACCGGGCTGTCGCACCATTACTACGCCATCTTTGCGGTCGGCACGGCGCTGGCCATCCTGTTTCTGATTTTCGCTAGGTTCTGACATGCTGACACTCGCCATTGTCCTGCCCTTCGCGGCCGCCGCCCTGCTGGCCTTCGCGCCGGTATCGCCCAAAACCTCGCGCGCCATCGCCATCGTCACGGCCGCGCTGTCGCTGCTGGCCCTGGTCGTCGTCTGGATCGGATTCAGTCCGGGTCAGGGGTTTCAGGCGATGACGGAGATTCCGTGGATTCCGGCACTCGGCGTCGCCTGGCGGGTGGGCGTGGACGGCATCTCGCTGTCGCTGGCGCTGATGAGCGGGCTGCTTTTCGTCGCCGCCATTGCCTGGCCGATGGAGCGCAAGGTCAACGCACGCCAGTACTACGCCTGGTTTCTGTTTCTCGAAGGCGCGTCACTGGGTCTGTTTTTGACGCTCGACCTGCTGGTCTTCTATGTCTTCTTCGATCTCAGCCTGGTGGGCATGTATTTCCTGATCGGCCGCTGGGGGCATGGGCAGGCGCAGCGCTCGGCGCTCAAGTTCTTTATCTATACCCTGGCGGGATCGCTGCTGATTCTCCTGGCGATCATCGCTCTGGTGCTCATGACCGATCCGCTCACCTTTGATATGCGCGCGCTGATCGCGCTGCAGCCTGTGGCCGGAATGGATCTGCGTGCCGGGCTCATCCTGCTGGGCTTCGTGATCGGTTTCGCGATCAAGACGCCGCTTTTCCCCGTGCATACCTGGCTGCCGCCGGCGCATGTGGATGCGCCGGGTCCGGCCTCGGCCATCCTCGCCGGGGTGCTGCTGAAGATGGGCACCTACGGCCTGGTGCGCATCCCGATGCAGATGCTGCGCGAAGCCTTCGCCACCTGGGCGCTGGCTCTGGCCATCGTTGCGCTGATCTCGATTCTGTGGGGCTCGATCGTGGCCTTCGCGCAGGAGAACCTGAAGCGGCGCATCGCCTATACGTCGGTCAACCACATGGGCTACGCGGTACTGGGGATTGCCGTTGCCGGCTCGGCGCTGACCGGCCACGAGGCGGCGCGCGAGCTGGCGCTGACCGGCGCCGTGGTCGAGATGGTCGCGCACGGTCTCATTACCGGGGCGCTGTTTTTGATTGCCGGCGCGTTCTGGGCGCGCGCGCAGGATTATGACCTGGCCAATTACGGCGGGCTGGCCAGCAACGCGCCGCGGCTGATGGCGGTGACCTGGCTGGCGAGTTTTGCCTCGCTGGGTCTGCCGGGGCTGGCGGGTTTTGTCGCCGAGGTGCAGATCTTCATCGGCGCTTTTGCCGTCTGGCCGTGGATCGCGGCCATCGGCCTGCTGGGCCTGATCGTCTCCGCGGCGCTGTTTCTGGGCATGCTGCAGCGCCTGTTCTTCGGGGAAAGACCACGCGCGCTGGACAAGTTCACGGATCTGACCTGGCCCGAGCTGGGCATCCTCGCCGCGGTGCTGGTGCTGGTGGTGCTGATCGGAGTCTGGCCGGCCTGGCTGCTGGACCTGATCGGGGCCGGCAATGCGCTGACCTTTGGAGGCGGCTGAAATGCCCGTTTCCGATCTCGGCCCCGAGATCGCGCTGATCGCGGGGGCCATCGCGGCGCTGCTGCTGGCGATGGTGCTGCCGCAGCGCCGGCAGGGCTGGTGCCTCGCCCCCGCGCTGGCGGCGCTGGCGGTGGCCGGAGTCTGGGCGTTTGCGCACATCAATGAGGCGCGGCTGACCTTCTCGGGCGTGTGGGCGCTCGACGGCATGACCCTGTGGGCACGCCTGATGATCGTGATCGCAACGGCGCTGTGCCTGATCCTCGCCCCGCGCTGGTTCGAAACCGACCGGCGCCACGGCGAGTTCTACACCATGATCCTGTTCTCCGCGCTCGGCGCGATTGCAATGGCCGCGGCGGCGGACCTGATGCAGTTGGTCATGGCGGTACTGCTGTCCTCGATCACCGGCTATGTCCTGGCCGCCTGGCATCGCGACTGGGCGCCTTCGGTCGAGGCGGGCATGAAATACTTTTTGATCGGCGCCCTAGCCAACGCGCTGCTGGCCATCGGCGTGATCCTTGTCATGGGCATGGCCGGCACCAGCGATTACGCTGCGTTGCGGCAGCTGGAGATCACCTCGCCGCTGGGGCTGACCGGCCTTGCCCTCATTGTCACCGGGCTGGCCTTCAAGCTCGGCGCGCTGCCGGGCCACGCCTGGGTGCCCGACGTGGCCGAAGGCGCGCCGGTGCCGGCGGCCGCCTTTTTGACCGTGGTGCCCAAGATCGGCGCGGCGCTGGCGCTCTATCGCCTGGTGCAGCTTTTCCCCGATAACGACATGCTGCGCCCGCTGATTGCGGCCCTGTCAGTGGCAACGATGACGCTGGGCAACCTCACAGCACTGTGGCAGGACGACGTGCGCCGCCTGATCGGCTGGTCGTCGGTCTCGCAGTCGGGCTATGCGCTGATGGCCATTGCCGTGGCGGATCTCAGCACCCGCGCCCTGCCCTCGCTGGTCTGGTTTCTCGCCGCCTATGCGCTGGCCAACCTGACCGCCTTTGCCGTCGTCGCCCACCTGCGCGGGCGCACCACGTTGCCCGACTACGCCGGGCTGGCGCGCACGCAACCCCTGATGGCCGCCGCGCTGATCGTCGCCTTCCTGTCGCTGGTCGGCATTCCGCCGCTGATCGGTTTCGTCGGCAAGCTGGGGCTGTTTATCGTCACCATCGACGGCGGATACACGTGGCTGGCGCTGGCGGCCGTACTCAACACGGTAGCGTCGCTGTTCTACTACGTGCGCGTCATCGCACCGATGTATTTCGCCCAGCCCGGCAACGGCAGGCCGGCGACGCTGGGCCCGGCAACCGGCGCGGCAGCGGTTTTCTGCGCGTCCGCCCTGATTGGCCTGGGTCTGATCAGCGGCCCGTTCCTGGCCCAGAGCACCGGGATCGTCGCCCTGCCGTGAAGCCCGGCCGCGCAGGGGACGACAGCCTTCCTCGCCGGGCGCAGCGAGATCGGCCATAATCCTCGCCCATGGGAAAACCCGACAAGACCCGAACCCGGCGGAGATGGCCTCGCGCCGTTTTTGCTGCGCTGGCCCTCGTTTATCTGGCGACGGCGACATGGCATGTATTCAAGCCGCTACCCGACGGGCTGAACTTTAACGGACCCTGGCGACCGGTATCGTCGCTGCGCTTTTATGCCGACTCGACCTGGCTGGATTCCGGGGGTGAACAGCATGTCGAACGACAGATCTTCGATGCGGCGCTTGCAATGATCGAGCGCGCCGAAGCGCTGGTTGTCGCCGATTTCTTTCTGGTCAATGACTTCGCCGGTCAGGCCGGCAAAGGTTATCGGCCCATTTCCAGCCAGCTTGGCGATGCCCTCATCAGCCAACAGCGGGCCCGGCCGGCACTGGAGGCAGCGCTGATCACCGACCCCTTCAACGATCTCTACGGCGGCGTGCAGCAACCGCTATTCACCAGGCTCGAGGGCGCGGGCGTTCAAGTGGTGGAAACCGATCTCACAGCGCTGCGCGATTCCAACCCGGCCTGGTCAGCGGCCTGGCGGATCTGCTGCCAATGGTTTGGCAACGATTCCGACGGCGGCTGGCTGCCCAATCCGGTCGGCGAGGGTTCGGTCACGCTGCGAACTTATCTCGCCCTGCTCAATTTCAAGGCCAATCACCGCAAGACGCTTATCATCGACGGCAAGCGCGGACCCGAGGCCCTGGTCACCTCAGCCAATCCGCACGATGCCAGCAGCCGGCATGACAATATCGCCATTGTCTTCAACGGCCCGGCGGTCAGCGACCTGCTGAAAAGCGAGCGCGCCGTGGTGCGCTTTTCTGCCAGCGATGGACCCGACTGGCCGCCGCTGGCGTTCGAAAGGAATGACCAGACCGTCGCCAAAATCCGCATCCTGACCGAGGCCGCCATCCGCGATGCCGCCCTGGCGATGATCGGCTCGGCAAATCAGGGCGACTCGCTGGATCTGCTGATGTTCTATCTCTCGCACCGCGATATAGTCGAAGCCCTGGTCGCCGCCCGCGAACGCGGCGTCGAGCTGCGAGTGCTGCTCGATCCCAACGAAGACGCTTTCGGGCGCAAGAAGAACGGCGTGCCCAACCGCCAGGTGGCCTGGGAACTGCACGAAGCCGGCGTGCCGGTGCGCTGGTGCAACACCCGCGGCGAGCAGTGCCACGGCAAGATGCTGATTCTTCGGCGCGAGGAAGGTCCGGCGCTCGTTCTGGCCGGCTCGGCGAACTTTACTCGCCGCAACCTCGACAACTACAATCTCGAAACCAACCTCCAGCTACGCATGGATGCCGATCATCAGATCATGCAGACCATCGCCGACTTCTTCGACGAGCGCTGGAACAATCGCCCCGATCGCATTCACAGCCTGCCTTATGAGCGCTACGCCGACCACTCCCGCCTGCGCTATTGGCAGTACCGGCTGATGGAAGCAACCGGCCTGTCGACCTTCTGACGTGAGCAGCTCCCGAACTCTCACCGCGGCCCCGGCGCGGATCGCGTTCGCGGCAACCGCCCTGGCCTATTGGCTCACGCTGTGGCTGCCTGCGCTGCCCGGCACCTGGCTGCTCAAGGTCGCGCCCATGCTGATTGCCGCCTGGGCGATCGCGCGCGTTGTGTCGCCCTCCGCCGCCCTGCCCCTGACCATCGGGTTCATTGCCGCCGCGCTCGGCGATTTCTTTCTCGCTTTCAGCCGTCCCGACTTCTTCTTCTACGGCCTGGGCTGCTTTCTGATCACCCAGATCGCCTACAGCATCGCCTTCTTCGGCCACGGCCGCAACGTGCTCGGGTGCTGCCCTGGTGGCTACCGGTCGTTTTCTTCGGCGCCGCCATACTGGCCTGGATGATGCCTTCTCTGGGGCAGGATCGGTGGCCGGTGGTCGTCTACGTGAGTGCCCTGACGCTGATGGCCATTGCCGCCAGCGGCGTGGGGGCGCGGCCGGGTCGCATTTACATCGGCGCGCTCTTTTTCGTGGTTTCCGATGCGCTGATCGGAATCAAGCGCTTTGTCGCCGACTTTCCGTTTTCCGTTCAGACCATCATCGCCACCTACATGATCGCCCAGCTCCTGATCTTCACCGGCGTTCTCGAACGCCTGCCGCGGCGCTCGGGGGATTCCAGCCGATGACAGACCGGCAGCAGCGCTTCCTCAGACAGCGGGTCGGCCTGCTTGCCGGCCCGCTGGCCTTTGTCCTCATGCTGGTGCTGCCGGGGCCGGAAAACCTTGCACCCGAGGCCTGGCGAGTAGCCGCCGTGGCCGTGCTGATGATCACCTGGTGGATCAGCGAAGCGCTGCCGATTCCGGCCACGGCCCTGCTGCCCATCGTCCTGTTTCCGCTGCTGGGTGTGACCGATATCGCCGGCGCGACCACGCCCTTTGCCAACCCACTGATCTATCTGTTCCTGGGCGGTTTCATCATCGCCCTGGGCATGGAGCGCTCCGGCCTGCACCGGCGCATGGCACTGGCGATCATTCGCCGCGTCGGCACTCGTCCGCAGGCCATCATCGCCGGCTTCATGAGCGCGGCCGCTTTTTTGAGCATGTGGGTATCCAACTCGGCCACGGCGATGATGATGCTGCCCATTGCGCTGTCGATCATCGCCATGGCCGAGCATGGCGGGCCGCAAGCCGGAGACGAGAACGGCCGCTTCGGGCTTGTACTGCTGCTGGCGCTGGCCTACGCCTGCAATATCGGCGGCCTGGGCACCCTGATCGGCACCCCGCCCAACGCGCTGCTGGCCGGCTATCTGCTTGAAAACCATGGCATCCGCATCGGCTTTGCCCAGTGGCTTCTGATCGGCCTGCCGCTGGTAATTACCGGCCTGCCGATCGTCTTTGTGCTGCTCACCCGCGTCGTCTATCCGCTGCGCCTCACCGAGCTGCCTGGCGGTCAGGCGATCATCGATGCCGAGCTCTCTCATTCCGGCCCCATGGACCGCGCCCAGCGCCAGGTTGCGATCATCTTTGCGCTGACGGCCATGCTCTGGATCACCCGCCCGCTGATCGACACCTGGCTGCCGGGGCTGTCTGACACCGGCATTGCCGTCTTCGGCGGCCTGCTGCTGTTTGCCTGGCCCGTCGACTGGCGCCGCTGGCAGTTTCTGCTGACCTGGGACGACGCTGCCCGCCTGCCCTGGGACGTTCTGATCCTGTTCGGCGGCGGGCTGAGTCTGGCCGCCGGCATCAGCGATTCGGGCCTGGCCGGCTGGATTGGCTCGGCTTTCGCCGGTCTCGAGGGCGTGCATGCCCTGTTCTTGATCATGCTGGCGGTCACGTTCACCATTTTTCTGACCGAGGTGACCAGCAATACCGCCACAGCGGCTGCTTTTTTGCCCATCCTGGCCTCAGTGGCTCTGGGCATGGGCCTCGATCCGATGATCCTGACTGTGCCGGCTGCCGTCGCCGCCAGTTGCGCCTTCATGCTGCCGGTGGCCACCCCGCCCAACGCCGTGGTCTACGGCAGCGGCCGGATCGGCATCCCGCAGATGGCGCGCGCCGGCCTGGTGATCAACCTGGTCATGATCGGCCTCATCACCGGCATGATGTATCTACTGCTCGGTGCGGTTTTCGGCGTCCGAATGCTTCCCGGCTGAACCCCGGACGCTGGCCACTGTCATTGCTTTTGTTCGCCCGCCATGGCGGGCGGCACGCAACCAACGAATCACACGGGGAAAAACTCAATGAATGGACTCCAGAAGGCCGCCGTGGCCACTGCCCTGATGGCTACGGGCACCCTGCCGCTCATGGCCGACACTGCCAGCGAGCCCGACGCCAGGCTGGGCGAATGGGGTATCGCCACTGCCAACATCAGCCAGTCGGTCGAGCCGGGCGATGACTTCTTCACCTGGGTCAACGCCGGCTGGCTGGAATCGACCGAGATTCCGCCCGGTTTTTCGCGCTGGGGGGCGTTCAACGAGCTGCGCATCCTGTCGGAAGAGCGCGTCGACGAGATCATCAGCGACCTGGGCGACAACCAGCCGCAGCCGGGCAGTCCCTCGCAGCAGGTCGGTGACCTCTACGCCAGCTACATGAATACCGACCGGGTCGAAGCGCTCGGCCTCGACCCGATCCGCGAGAACCTGGATGAGCTGCTCGCCATCGATTCGCGCGAAGCGGCCGCCCGCTGGATGGGCCGCCCGGGCACCGGATCCATTGTCGCCGCCTTCGTGACGCTGGACCAGGGCAATCCGAAGCGTTACCTGACCCATCTCTATCAAAGCGGCCTGGGCCTGCCCGATCGTGAATACTACACCCGCGAAGGCGAGCCTTTTCCGGCCCACCGCCAGGCTTACCGGAACTACATCGCCGCGACCTTCGAGCGCGCCGGTGTCGAAAACGCCGATGCTCGCGCCGATGCCGTGCTGGCGCTGGAGATGAAGCTGGCCAAAAATCACTGGACCCGCGTCGAAGCGCGCGATCGCCAGGCCAACTACAACCTGATGACACCAGCGGAACTGGCCGAGCAGGCGCAGGGATTTCCCTGGCAGGCGTTTCTGGCCGAACGCGGCCTGGATGACATCGGCGAAATGGTGGTCGCGACCAATACCGCCATCTACGCCAACAGCCAAGTCTTTTCCGAAACGCCGGCAGAGGACTGGGCGTCATGGCACGCCTTCCACTGGATCAACAACCACGCCCCGCTGCTTTCAAGCGAGTACCAGCAGGCCCATTTCGAGCTCTATGACAAACGCTTGGGCGGCGTGGAGGAACAGCGTGAGCGCGACAAGCGCGGCATCAATTTCGTCAGCTCCCGGCTGGGCGAACTGGTCGGCCAGGTCTACGTCAAGCGTCATTTCCCGCCCGACTATCGCGAGCAGATGATGGAGCTGGTCGAGTATCTGCGCCGCGCCTTTGCCGAGCGTCTGGACACCCTGGCCTGGATGGACGATGAGACCCGCAAGGAAGCCCATCGCAAGCTCGAGGCCTTTCTGCCCAAGATCGGCTATCCGGAGAAGTGGCGCGACTATTCCGACGTCGCCATCGGGGCTGGCGACCTGATCGGCAACAGCCATCGTCTCGGCGAATGGTCCTGGAACGATCAGCTTGCCAAGCTCGACGAGCCGGTGCGCGAATGGGAATGGGGCATGACGCCGCAAACGGTCAACGCCTACTACTCTTCAACGCGCAACGAGATTGTCTTTCCGGCCGCCATTCTGCAGCCGCCGTTCTTCGACCCCAATGCCGACCCGGCGGTCAACTTCGGCGCCATCGGCGCGGTCATCGGCCATGAAATGGGCCATGGTTTCGACGATCAGGGTTCGAAGTCGGATGCCGACGGCGTGCTGCGCAACTGGTGGACGGACAGCTCGCGCCAACAGTTCGAGCAGCGAACGGGCAAACTCGTCGAACAGTACAACGGCTTCGAACCCATCGAAGGCCTGCATATCAACGGCGAACTGACCCTCGGCGAGAACATCGGCGACCTGGGCGGCCTGTCGATCGCCCATCACGCCTGGCAAATGTATCTCGACGACCATTCCGGCGGCCAGGCGCCGGTACTTGACGGCTATAGCGGCGAGCAACGCTTCTTCATGGCCTGGGCTCAGGTCTGGCGCAATCTCTGGGCCAGCGACGAGTCGCTGCGCAATCGCCTGATCAACGACCCGCACAGCCCGGCCGAGTACCGCGTCAACGGCATCGTGCGCAATCTCGATGCCTGGTATGAAGCCTTCGACATCGGCCCAGACGCCGAGCTTTACCTGGCACCGGAAGACCGCGTCAGCATCTGGTAGCCAATAAAGAAAAGCAGGCGGCGGGCCTGCCCCGCCGCCTTCAATAGGCCTACTGCACCAGATCCCAGTACGGATAAGCGCTGAAACGCTCGGATAACAGCTCGACCAACGCGCTTACCTTGGTAGACAGATGTCGGTGTCGCGGGTAGAGGGCGCTCAAAGTGATGTCGGTTGGCGGGTAGTCGACGAGGAGAGTGCGTAGCTCACCGGTCTGCAGCGCCTCGCCGGCGATAAAGGTGGGCAGCAAGGCAATGCCCTGGTGATTTATTGCCGCATCGCGCAGAGGCTCGGCATTGTTGGCCGACATGACGCAGTGGATGGCAAAGGCCTGTTCGCCATCCGGGCCGTTCAGGCGCCATCTGCTTCCGGAATCCAGATAGCCATAGTGCAGGCAGCGATGGCGAGTAAGCTCAGCGGGCGTGGCAGGCTCGCCTTGGCGCTGCAGATAATCTGACGATGCGCAAAGCACGCGCTTGACGGTCACCAACTCCCGAGTCACAAGACTGGTGGTGGCCTGCGGCTCGCCAACGCGAAGCGTGACGTCGAAACCTTCCTCTATTGGATCGACGAAACGATCGTTGAGTATGAGCTCGACATGAACTTCGGGATACAGCGCCATGTACTCGGCAATGACGCGCGATAGATGCAGCGTGCCGAACGACATCGGTGCATTGACGCGCAACGTGCCTGTGGGTTTGCCCTGCAAAGACCTCACGGCCGACCAGGCCTCGTCGAGATCGCTCAAGAGCTGGCGCGCACGATCATAAAAAGCGAGCCCCGTATCGGTCGGTGTAACCTGGCGCGTGCTGCGCAGCAGCAGCTGCGCACCGAGCTCACGCTCGAGATTGATGACGGCCCGATTGACCACCGATCGCGACAGGCCCATCTCGCGCGCGGCTGCGGCAAAACCACCTGCCTCGACGACGCGAATGAACGCCCGCATGCCCTCGAACTTATTCATGGGTCCACCGATTGTCGCTATTTTAGCGACAGCATGTAGCTAAATGATCGTATTGTATCTGATGCAGAACCAAGTCAGTATACTGTCATCAGCAAACGGCGCAATCAAGCGGAGATCATCATATTGACAATACGTCATGCACAGGAACGGGGCCGGGCCAGTTTTGGCTGGCTCGATAGCCGTCACACCTTCTCGTTCGGCCACTATTACGACCCCCGATTCATGGGTTTCGGCCCGCTGCGCGTTATCAACGAAGACCGGGTACAGCCGGGTCGGGGTTTCGATACCCACGGCCACAAGGACATGGAAATCATCTCCTATGTGCTGGACGGGGAAATGGCCCACAAGGACAGCATGGGAAACGGCTCAGTGATGCGGCCCGGCGATGTGCAGCGCATGTCGGCCGGCACCGGCGTGCGCCACAGTGAATACAACGCATCGACGACCGATCCGCTGCATTTTCTGCAAATCTGGATCATCCCCGAACGCAACGGCATGCAGCCCGGTTACGAGCAAAAACACTTCACCGAGGCCGACAAGCGCGGACAGTTGCGCCTGATCGGCTCACGCGACGGCCGCGAGGGCTCGGTAACCATTCACCAGGATGTCGATCTGTATGCGGCGGTGCTTGATGAGGCCGACAGCGTAACCTGGCGGCTGGTCGAAGGCCGCAAGGGCTGGCTGCAGGTCGCGCGCGGCGAAGTACAGCTTGACGATCGGCCGCTTGCCGCCGGCGACGGGGTCGCGCTTGAAGGGCCAAGCGCCATCACCATGACCGGCCGGGCCGCAGAGATTCTGGCTTTCGATATGGCCTGATCTGGTGACCGGCTGCACCCGCCCCTCAACCACATCAAACGACCCGCCATCCATTTGAATCGACAACAACCAAGGAGCATTAAAATGAATGTCATTTTCCAGACTTGGCAGCCACGAATCCTGAGCCTGCTTCGAGCAGTGACCGGCTTTTTGTTCATGCTGCACGGAAGCACAAAATACTCGGATACCCGGGCGAGCAGAGAGGCTCCTTCGAGCTGTTCACGCTCAGCGGGACTGCCGGCGCGCTCGAACTGGTGGGCGGCTTTCTGATTCTGATTGGACTGTTTACCCGGCCAACCGCCTTCGTGCTATCAGGCCTGATGGCGTTTGCTTATTTCCTGGCGCATACCCCGCAGGGTTTCTGGCCGCTGCTGAACGGTGGTGAACTGGCAGCCCTGTACTCCTTCGTGTTCCTGTACCTGTTTGCAGCCGGCGGCGGCGAATGGAGCCTGGACCATCTGCGCGCCAAATCATGACCGTGCGCTAAAAGATGTGAACCCGGGTGACGCCGGCCGGTCTGATGCGGCCGGCGATCCCCGCTTGCAAGTCAGTTGAACCACGTTACCAATTTAGGAGTCACCTAGATGAAACTCACAACCACCCTGACACTCGCTTCGACACTACTCATTGCCGCATGCGCGACGTCGCAGCGGCAAGGTGACCGGCCAGCGGCATCGAGCGCGGCTGTGCCAGTGACTCATGAATACGTATGCGAAAGCGGCGCGACAATCATCGCTTCCTACCCCGACACGGATTCAGCCACGGTGGACTATCAAGATACGACCTATCGCATGCAGATCGCTGTGTCGGCCAGCGGCGCCCGCTACGTGGGCGGCGGCCTGGAGTGGTGGACAAAGGGTTCGGGGCCGGGCTCCCAGGGCACGCTTTACCGGCACAGCGCCGACGGCACGTCGGGCAAGACGCTTGAGTCCTGCGCGGCAAGTGAGCCTGGATCGTAAAGTCCGTCCGTGAGCTCTAAAGAACCAACAGGAATATCCGTTTTTTTTGCAGAGGTAAATCAGATGATGAAACTGACCATTGTTCTCACCAGCACGCGCCCGGGCCGGGTCGGCAAGACCGTTGCCGACTGGTTCCACGACCATGCCCGGGCCAACCCCGCCGGGTTCGAGATCGGATTCGTTGATTTGCAGGAGCTCAACCTGCCGCTGCTGGATGAGCCCAATCACCCTGTCATGCAGCGATACGAGCACGAGCACACACGGCGCTGGTCGAAGATCGTGGATAGCTCGGATGCCTTCATCTTCGTGCTGCCGGAATACAACTACACCGCGCCGCCGTCGTTCATCAACGCGGTCGATTACCTGTACAAGGAATGGAATTACAAGCCGGCCGGCTTCGTGAGCTATGGCGGCGTCTCGGGCGGTATTCGTTCGACCGAAACGGCCAAACACCTTCTGACCACCGTGGAAATGGTGCCCATCAAGCAACAGGTGATGATCCCCATGGTTGCCAGCCACCTCGAGGATGGCACCTTCGTGCCAGCAGATTTGCACGAAAAAAGCGCGCAGACCATGCTCGAGGCCATGGCGCGCTGGGCCAGGGCACTGAAAACCATGCGCTGACTCAGCGAGCTGGCAACCCGTCGGCAGCTTGCCGCACCAGCGCCCAGGCGGCCTCGACATGGCGGCGCTCCACGCGCGTCTGGCCGGGCACGATTCTGAGTGCATAACGGCTGCCAAGCCGGGTGTGGGTCAGATAGAGCTTGCCGCTGTCCTGGATCCGGGCCAGCAAGCGCTGGTTGGCCTCTTCGATGGCCTGCTCGTCGTCCATACCTGCCGGCAGCCAGCGAAAGCACACGCAGTTGAGCGGCGCTGGCGCCAGCCGCTCGAAGGCCGGATCGGCATCGATCATCTCCGCCAGCCACTGGCCGTACTCGATATGACGGCGCAGCATGGCCTGCAGGCCGCTGCGGCCGAAGCTGCGCATCACGAACCACAGCTTGAGCGCGCGCATGCGCCGCCCGAGCTGGATGCCCCAGTCGCGATAGTTGCGCACCTGGGTATCGGCCCGGGTCCTGAGATATTCGGGCTGGATTTCGAAGGTGCGGACCAATGATTCGGCGTCGCGCACGTAGTAGGCGGTGCAGTCGAAGTTGGTCGCCATCCACTTGTGCGGATTGACCACGAAAGAATCGACGTGCTCGGCCGAGCCGAGCATCCAGCGAAACTCCGGCAGCAGCAGCGCCGTGCCCGCATAGGCCGCATCCACGTGCAGCCACAGGCCCTGCTCGCTGCAGATCTTGCCGATGGCGTCGATCGGATCGATCGCCGTCGAGCTGGTCGTGCCGAGCGCGGCGACCACGCACAGCGGCGTGATGCCTTCGGCGCGATCGGCGGCAATGCGTTCGGCAAGCGCCTGAGGCTGCATGGCGAGCTCATCGTCGACGGGAATCTTGCGCAGCGCCGCCGAGCCGAAGCCGGCGATGCGGACATCCTTCTCGATAGAGGAATGCGCCTCGGCCGAGCTGTAAACGGCAAAGCGCTGTCCGGAAAAACCCTGACGGTTGATCTGAAACCCGGTGGCGCGTTCGCGCGCGCTCAAGAGCGCACACAGCGTCGCGGTCGAGGCCGTGTCCTGGATGACGCCCTCGAACTCGCCCGGCAGGCCCAGCCAGTCGCGCAGCCACTCCATCACCCGCCCTTCCAGCTCCGCGGCCGCCGGTGAGGTCTCCCAGCTCATGCATTGCGCCCCCAGGGTGGCGGTCAGCATCTCGGCCAGTACGGAAGGGTGCGAACTGTTGGCCGGAAAATAGCCCATGAACATCGGGTGTTGCCAGTGCGTCATCCCCGGCAGGATGGTCGCGCGAAAATCGGCCAGAATCGCGTCCATGCCCTCGCCCTGCTCCGGCCCGGAGGTCGGCAGTTCGGCGGCAATATCTCCCGGCGAGACCCGCGCCCTGACCGGCTGTTGCTCGATGGTTTCCAGGTAGTCGGCCATCCAGTCGACCAGTTCGTGAGCGTGACGACGAAATTCGCTGCTGTCCATTCTTTGCACTTCAGGTATGGGAGCTCGGTTCAGGCGACCGTGCAGCGGCCCGACGCCACCACGGGTGCCTGGCCAGACGCGGCTGGCCGGTGCGCAGATAGTGTACAGCGTCAGGGTCGACAGCCACGGCCCAGATCAGCTCGGCCGAGCGCGGTGTGCCGCAGAAAAGGATGCGGTCGCCCATCGCCAGCGGTTCATCCTCGTCGGGCAGCAGAATCGTTCGATCTTCACGCAGGATCATCAGAACCAGGGCAGCCATCTTCTTGCGGCGGTTGCGGGGGTCGAGCGTCAACATGCCGACCGTGAACGTGTGGCCGGCATCGATGACTTCGGCCAGCGGCGGCGTTCGCTTTTCGCTGACGCGGCTGGACCAGAACTGCAGGCGCTCGTCGCCGAGGCGCGCGCGAATCTGCGCGAGACAGTGCTCGTTCCAGCGCTCGTCATGCTCGAGCACTCGATCAACAAACGCCGGCACTATTGTCGCCTCCAGCACCGGTCGCACGGCTGATGCCACAATGCCGCTGACCGAGCAGACCAGATGACTGCCGGCTTCGGCAAAGAGCTGACGGTTGTGCAGGTGATTTTCACGCGCGATGACGAGCAGGTCGGGGTTGATCATCAGCGCAGTCATGATGGTCGAGAGGTTTTCCGCGTCGCTGGCGTGCGCGGCGACAAGACCGGTTGCCTGTGCCACGCCAGCGCGCTCGAGCACCGGCGCCTCGGAGCTGGGGCCGAGAACACTGCCTGAAGGCCCGTCGCGCTCATCGCTTTCCTCGGCGACGATACGCGTTTGCACCCCACAGCGGTGCAGTTCATCTGCAAGCAGACGTCCAAAGTCATCCTGCCCACAAACCAGCCAGGTGCCGTCGAGCCGGTCGGGGTCGTGATCCCACCGCTGGCGCTGCCCGGCCTCGGAAAGACGCGCGTAGAGCTGACTGGTTTGCGGACGGGTGATGGCCAGAGTGGCCCGGCGCGAAAACTCCTCGGCCGGCCGGATGACGAAACCGGTGTCGAAGGAGGCCAGGTTGCGCGCCGTTCGGCTGGAGTCGGCGCGGGCAACCACCTGGACCTTCTGATTGAGCAGGCGACCGGCCAGCGCAATCTTCAGATTGGTCTCGTCGCTGTCGGTCAGCGCCAGCAGGCCGGCGCACCAGCGGCTCTGCAGCCCGGCCTTGAGCAGGTTGGCGGGCACCGAGGCGTCCAGATGAAAGCCCGGCACGAGGGTCTCGTAATCACGCAGCTGCAGCTCGCGGATCGCCTCCTGGGAGCGATCCACCACCACCACGCGACGCCCGCTTCTGACCAGGTTGTCGACCAGCATGCCGCCAGCACCACCGTAGCCGCATACCAGGTAAAAAGGCGAGCCAATGGCGCGAATCATGCGTTCGAGCCGACGGCGCAGCAGGGCCTCGTGAAACGCGTCATCGCGCACCAGCCCGACCAGGCTGCCAATGGCGAACAGCCAGGCAAAGACGGTCATGTAGATGCACACCACCGTCCACATCCGCTGGGCTTCGCTGAAGGCCATGGGCAGTTCGCCAAAGCCGATGGTGCTGCCGGTGTAGCTGACCACATAGAAGGCGTGCAGAAAACTCATCCGCCAGGGCTCACCGCTGGCGTCCTGGCCGGGCACCAGGGTGTAGCCAAGGATGGCAATACCGTAGACTGCCACCAGCGCCACCAAGGGCAGGCGCATGCGCTGGAAAAGCAGAGACAGCGGTGTGTTCACAACGCGTGGCGCACGTCGGCTAGATCCGGAAGCGGCTGGTCTCGATCAGCACTACCGCCACCGACACCAGGTTGGCCAGCAGCGCACCGCCCGAGAGCGAAACCACCGACGCCATGATGGCCGGCGTCAGACCCGCATCGTTGATGTGCACGCCCACCGCCCAGACGGCGGCTGCGGCCAGCAGCTGCAGATCGGCCACCAGGCTGGAAGCCAGCAGCACCGCGCCGATATGCGTGCGCTCGCCGAGTTTCATCACCGTCGCGATCAAACTGACGATGATGGCCGCAAACAGCTCATAGGCGTTGTGGTGGGCCGGGTTGTCCATCTCGCCGATGAAGAACCCGAAGTTGATCGTCAGCGCCAGCAGAATGAAGAACGCAAATACGATTTTTTCAAGATTCATGCTCGGCCCCCGGCCCTTTGGCAGATCCAGCCTGCACGTTAGCGAACCTGCGTCGGAGCGTCAATTGCTACTCCTTTCCGGAGCGCCAGATCGAAAACAGCAGCCACACGCCGCCGATGGCGGCACCGATAAAGCCGAGGGTTCCGAAGATCGTCAGGCTGGTCGAGTCACTCGCGCCCTGCACGTTCATCACGATGGCCGAGCCGATGATGAGCGCGGCAGTAACAATGCCGAGCGTCAGCCGGCTGGCCGCCTGGTCAAGCTGGTTGCTCACCTCCTTGAGCGCGCGAATATCGACATGTACCTGAATCCGGCCCCGGCTGGCATTGCGCAACAGGCGGCTGAGATCGGCCGGCAGGTCGCCCAGCAGCCGGAGCGTCTGGAACATGCTTCGGCGCATGCGCCGCGCCAGGTTGATCGGCGCATAGTGGCGACGCAGCACTTCCTCGATGATCGGCGCGGCCTCGCCGGCCATGTCGAATTCCGGGTCGAGTCGCCGACCCATGCCTTCCAGAGTGATGAAGGCCTTGAGCATCAGCACCAGATCCGGCGGCAGCACCAGATCGTGCTCGCGCAGTACGCCAGTGATATCCCCGATCATCGCGGTGAGATCAAGCTGCTCGAGCGGCACACCGTGATAGTGGTCGATGAACTCCTCGACGTCCTCGTAGAGCTCGGTGTCGTCGACATCACCATCCTCGCTCCACTCCACGAGAATGCTTGCGGCCGTTTCGGCATCGCGCGAGACCAGGCCGTAGAGCAGTTCGGCAACTTCGTGGCGGCGCTGCTCCGACAGCCGCCCGACCATGCCGAAATCAATCAGGCCGATGCGGTTGTCGGACAAGTAGATGATATTGCCCGGATGCGGGTCGGCGTGAAAGAACCCCTGATCGAGAATCATCAGTAGAATCGCATGAGTCCCGCGCTGGGCAATCAGGTGGGTATCCAGACCGGCGGCGCGAACCGCCTCGACGTCGCGCCCGGGAATCCCTTCCAGGCAGGTCTGGACATTGAGGCGCTCGCTGCTGTATTCCCACCAGGTTTCGGGCACCACAATGCCCGAATCCGGCTCCAGGGATTCGGCAATGCGCTCGGCGTTGCGGCACTCGGCCTGAAAGTCGAGTTCCAGGCGCAACGAGCGCGCAAACTGGCGCACCAGCAGGCGCGGACGATAATGCCGCAGTTCGCTGGTTTCCGACTCCAGTCCGTCGGCCAGACGCTGCAGCAGGCGCAGATCTGCCTCGATGGTCTTGCGGATGCCGGGACGCCGGACCTTGAGCACCACCGCCGTGCCATCGTCAAGCCAGGCCCGATGAACCTGTGCCAGAGAAGCCGCAGCCAGTGGCTCTTGCTCCACCCGGGCGAAAACCTCCTCCGGCGGCGCACCGAGATCCTCGGTCAGCTGGGCCTGGATCTGTTCCCACTCGACGGCCGGGGCATGATCCTGGAGTTTGCCGAATTCCTCGAGCCATTCCGGACTGAACAGGTCCACGCGGGTGGCCAGTATCTGGCCGAGCTTGACGAAGGTCGGGCCCAGCTCTTCGAGCACCCGGCGGACACGCTCGGCCGGCTTGAGCTCGGCCTGCTCTTCGCCTTCTTTCCAGTGAAGAACCTTGCCGGCCCGCTTCAAGGCCCCGGCCATGCCGATGCGCTGAACGACATCCCCGAACCCGTAGCGAACCAGAACCGATGCAATATCCTGCATGCGGCCGATATCCCGTGCTGCACTCAATGCCTGCCAGAACATCCGTCAATCTCGTCTGAATGAGCAAACAGTGTACCGCGATGATACAAAGCCGCCGAGCGGGCGGGGTAGAATCAACGCCATGCGATCACTCACCCGGCTGTTGCTGCTTGGCGTCTCGGCACTCATACTCTCTGGCTGCGCGTCCACGCCACCCAAGCGCCAGGACAATCTCTGCGAGATCTTCGAGCAGGAGCCGGGCTGGTATGACAAGGCCCATGCCAGTGAGCGGCGCTGGGGCATTCCGATTTCGATCCAGATGGCGATCGTGCAGCGCGAATCCTCGTTCCGGGCCCGCGCCCGACCCGAAAGAACGCGGCTGCTTGGTTTCATTCCATGGCGGCGCCCTTCTTCAGCCGCGGGTTATGCGCAAGCCCAGAATCCTGCCTGGAAGGAATATCTCGAGCTGACCGGCCGCTCAGGCTGGTTCACCCGCCGCTCGAACATGGGCGACGCGCTCGATTTCATCGGCTGGTACAACTACACCACCCATCAGCGCCTGGGCATTCCACGCGACGACGCCTATAGCCTCTATATCGCCTACCATCAGGGGCGAACCGGCTACAAGAGCGGCGCCTGGCGCAGCAAGCCGAAAGTCAAGCAGACCGCCCGCCAGGTGGCCGCAAGCGCCGAGCGCTACGCCCGTCAGCTGCCGGCCTGCGAAAACCGATTCCGCTGCGCGGCCTGGTGGAAGTTCTGGCCATTCTGCCGCTGAAACACGACTACGTAGAGCCACCCGCCGAGCGCGCCGGGCAGGCTGATCAGCACCAGGCCCGTCCATGTGCGCGCCGCAGCAATCACCGTGCCCGGCAGCATCACCTCCATCACCAGCAGCGCCACTGCCGGGGCAGCCAACCCGGCCAGCGCGTGAAGCGGGATTGACCGCTTCGGCCAGCGGCGCGCCAGGCCGCCTGCTACTGGCAAAGCCAGCAGCAAACCGGCAGCAACGATCATGGCCCACAGCGGGGCAAAGCCCAGCAGGTCCTGCCTCGTCGTCTCCAGCCTTTCGCCGACCCCCACCTCGACACCCAGCCCCGTGATGCGGGCGATATTGAGCTGGGTCTGAACCACACTGCCGCCCAGGGCGGTGACCAGCACCGCCGTCACCCAGGCCATCAACCACCGCAAAATCTTCATGGCCGCGCTCCACGCTGCTTGGAAGCAACAGATTATCAGTCCCTCGCTGCCAGTCTGCTATCTTTCGGGCAATACCCGCCGTGGAGCCCGCCATGATCCGGACTTTCCTGCTTTGCGCCCTGATCCTGCTCGGTGGCGCTCTTCCGGCAAAGGCGCTGGAGATCGAAACCCTTGTCGATGGCCTCGAGCACCCCTGGGCTTTGGTCTTTCTGCCTGACGGCCGGGCGCTGGTGACCGAACGACCAGGCAGGTTGCGGCTGATCGATGCCGATGGGCGCCTGGTTGAAGCGCCGGTAAAAGGCACGCCCGAAGTCTACGCAGAAAGCCAGGGTGGCCTGATGGGCCTGGCCCTGCACCCGGACCATGCCGACAACGGCTGGATCTATCTGACCCTGGCGCACGGCAGCGCCGAGGCCAACGCCACGCGCGTGGTGCGCGGACGCCTGATCGACGGACGCTGGAGCGACAACGAGGTTCTGTTCACCGCCAGGCCGTGGAAAGATACGCCGGTTCACTACGGCGGCCGCATGGCGTTTCTTCCCGACGGCACGCTGCTGGTGAGTATCGGCGACGGCTTCGACTACCGCGAACACGCCCAGCGCCTCGACAGCCACCTGGGCAAGATCATTCGCATCGGCGACGACGGCAGCGTACCCGCCGACAATCCCTTCGTGCGGCGCGAAAGCGCCCGACCGGAAATATTCTCGCTGGGCCACCGCAACCCCCAGGGCCTGGTGGTCGAACCCGATAGCGGCCGCATCTGGTCGCACGAACACGGCCCGCGCGGCGGCGACGAACTCAATCTGATCAAGGCCGGGGCGAATTACGGCTGGCCGATTGCCACCCACGGCGTCGACTACTCCGGTGCCCGGGTCACGCCCTACACCACCCGCCCCGGCACGGTCGATCCCCGTATCGACTGGAGCCCGTCCATCGCGCCGGCCGGCATGAGCATCTACCGTGGTGAACCCTTCGCCGATTGGCAGGGAGACCTGCTGATCACCAGCCTGGTCGAACAGACCATCCGCCGCATCGTCGTCGACGGTGATGAAGTCGTCTCCGATCAGTCGCTGGGCCTGGAACTCGGGCAGCGTTTGCGGGATGTGCGAGTCGGGCCGGATGGAGCGGTGCATGTGCTCACGGATGAGACAAAAGGTGAGATTCTTCGTTTATCCCCCTGATTATATTATTACTAACTTTTGGCCTGTTCGTGATTCGGCCCTTAGTTATCCGTCGGGGACGTAGCCCCGACCTACGCAGACCGCGCTCATATCCCGCAACACCCTGGGCCCAGCAGGTCGCGGTTACATCCGCGACGGACGAGGTGTCGGACCGGCACCAACGCAAGCAACGCATGTCCAGACCCGCCGCGTCGTCCGTCGGGGACATAGCCCCGACCTACGCAGACCACGCTCATATCCCGCAACACCCAGGGCCCAGCAGGTCGCGGTTACATCCGCGACGGACGAGGTACCGGATCGGCACCAATGCAAGCAACGCGTGCCAGGACCCGCCGATCGAAGGCGGGCCGCCGGCCTGCCGGCTTCGTTCCATTATTGCGAACGCCACCGAATCCGCCGACGGAATCCTCGCGAAGGCAGCGCCGCGAAGGGGCCAGCCCGCACAGCCAGCAAGTCCCGTAACAATCAAGCGTGGGATCTTGACTTTGAAGAGCGATTTTTGGTTACTGTTTTCGCCCTGGAAAAAAGTTACTCGCCATCAGCCTGCGCAGCAGGCGGGCGAAACCGCCTTTGACTTTGACTTTCGATCTTGATCCTGCAGCGTCGAAACCCACACCGCATCCGGCGGCGCCACGTCATCCATGGCGCCGCCGGACAGCCCGGCTAGTCGGAAGCCGCGGGATCCTGCGGCCGATTGCGGTAGCGTTCGTAGAGTCGGCGCTGGCGATCACGCGAGAAATCGTAGGATTCACCGTCGACCCAGGCGGCGTGCACCTGCGTGGTCGCTTCCAGCGCCGGGCCATCGGTGGCGTAAAAGGTGGCGCGCTTGCCGGGCTCGAGCGTGCCCAGCTCGTCACCCACGCCGATGATCTCGGCCGGCCACTGAGTCACGCTCTTGAGCGCGGCGTCTTCCGCCAGGCCGAATGCCGCCGCCATGCCGGCCTGAAAGACGATGTGCCGGGCATTGCCCGCGTCAAACGCCGCGCCACCGTCGGTGATGGCAAAGCGCACGCCGGCTTCGGCCAGTCGACCAGCGGCCGCGTAGGCCTCATCGTAGGGTTCCCAGGCGCGCTCGGGCATGACGTTCACGCCCGCCAGGATGGCAGATATGTTGCCAGCCGCCAGCCGCTGGGCCACGTGCTGCAGATCGGGGCCACCAACCAGCACCAGGTCTTCAAAGCCCTGCCCTTCTGCCCAATCAAGCGCCGCGTTCATGGTCGGCTCGTCTGCGGCGTGCAGAAACAGGCGCATGTCGCCCTCGAGCAGCGGCACCAGCGCAGCAAACTGGTCGTTGGGGGCCGGTCGCGGTGCGCCGGATTGGCGATGCGCGCGCATGGCCTTGTTCCAGGCCCGGGCCTGCTCGAGCACCTCGTCGATCAGCTGCAGATCCTCATGCTCGGCGTCATCGGCGGCCCCGCGCGGAAAAGCGATGTGCATGCCCGACGGTGCATTGAGCGTCATGTCCTGCCAGTTCCAGCCCATCAGGCTGATGGCCGCCGAACTGCCGCGGATCAGCCCGCCGGTGGGCATCACGTTGGCCGTCAGCAGGCCGCCCGTGACGTTGGGCGCAAACAGCATGGAGTCATGGTTGACGGCAATCTCGGCGCGGATGGCGGCATTGATCTTGCCCATTTCGGTGGTGTCATCCGTGCCGGCCACGCTGCCGATTTCGGTCAGACCCAGCACCGTGCCGGCGTGAACCAGGCCGGGATAGAGGTGCTGGCCGTCAAGCTCGACAACCGTGACATCGTCGGGCAAATTGATCTGATCGCCGATCGCTTCGATGCGACCGTCGCTGACCAGCAGCGTGCCATTTTCGATTGGCGGCCCGGAGACCGGATGCAGCGTAGCGCCAACGTAGGCAGTACTTTCGGCAAGAGCCGGCGCGCTGGCGATCAGCAGCGTCAGCGCAGCCAGGGTAAAACGACTGAAAACGTAGGCCATGTTCAGGCTCCTCCCAGCAGCTGGCGAAGGACAGCGAGCCCCGGATCGGGGTCGTCGCTGTCGGTTGATTCGGCGGTACCTGATTCGCCCTGGTTTTCCGAAGCTTCGGCATCATCGGGCGCATCCTGGGCGCGCACCGCGGCGATCAGGCTCTGGCGCTCACTTTCCCAGTCCTTTCGGGCCTGCAGGTCACGCTCGCGGTCGAAATACAGGCGGCCATCAATCCAGGTCTGATCGACGCGGCTGGTGACCGACATGGGCGAACCGTTCCAGATCACGATATCGGCATCCAGGCCCTCGGCCAGGCGACCGATGCGGTCGTCCAGTCGCAGCTGTTTTGCCGGGTTGGCAGTGACCAGCTTGAGCGCCTCGTGCTCGTCGAGGCCGCCGTAGCGCACCGACTTGGCCGCTTCGATATTCATGCGTCGCGCCAGCTCCGGGTTGTCGGAATTGATGCTGGTGAGCACGCCACGATCGTGCATCAGGGCGGCATTGTAGGGAATGGCGTCGCGTGCTTCGTACTTGAAGCCGTACCAGTCAGAAAACGTCGAGCCGCCGGTACCGTAGTCGGCGATCTCGTCGGCTACCTTGTAACCTTCGAGCACGTGATGCAGAGCGCGGATGGTAAAGCCGTGGCGTTCGGCGGTCTGCATCAGCGCCAGAAACTCGTCGGCACGGTAGCCATGAGAATGCACGTCGATCTCACCGTCGAGAATGGCGTTGATGACCTCCATTTCCAGGTCCGGGCGCGGCGGCACCGCATTGCGCCCGCCGCGCTCGGCGTGGCGGCGGGCATATTCGCGAGCCTGCTGGAATTTCTGGTCGATGATCTGGTTGACGCCCTGGCGGCTGTCGGGATAACGCGGCGTGTCCGACTGCCAGTTGCTTTGCTTGGGGTTTTCGCCCAGGGCGAACTTGATCACCCCCGGCTGGCCGTCGACGATCATGTCCTGCGGATCTGCGCCCCAGCGCAGCTTCACGATCACGTTCTGCCCGCCAATGGCGTTGGCCGACCCGTGCATCAGCTGCATTGTGGTCAGGCCACCGGCCATCTCGCGGTAGATGTTGATCGAATCGGCATTGATCACATCGCCAATATGCACCATGGCGGTGCTGATCAGCGACGACTCGTTGACCCCGCCGGTGATCGCCGAGTGTGAATGGGCGTCGATCAGGCCGGGCGTGACGTGACGGCCGTCGGCGTCGATTTCCAGCGCGCCGCGAGGGGCGCCAAGATCCTGACCGATGCGTCGGATCTTGCCGTCGCGGATCAACAGATCACTGCCTTCCAGAATGCCGGCCTCATCGGCCGTCCACAGCGTAGCGTTGCGGATCAGCACATGTTTTGGCTGCTCCGGAATCGGGCTCATCCAGGCTTCGATGTCGTGCGCACCGGCCGCTGTGGCAACCAGCCCGAGCAACGCACCGAGCAGAATTCGATTGAACATGTTCATACTGCTTCCTCCACTTCATCCGGGCCGCTACTGCGCCGTGCGCGCACGTCGAAACTGCCCTGCGGGCTGGAACCACTGCCGCTGCCGCGCTCCCCCTCGATATCGAGGAAGAAGGTGAGCGAGCCGGACATGCCCAGGCGTGAACCGTCGATGCGAACATTCAGGCGGCTGCCCGACACACGAGCCTCTGCCAGCGGCATGCTGGTGCCCATGATTTCGAAACTGCCGGAAAGATTGGTGGCTTTGCCTTTGAGCTCCAGCGCGGCATCGATATTGCCCATGCCTTCGGTCGCCAGCGTGATATCCCAGCTTCCGGCCGGCTCGATTTCCGGCGGATCGAGCGCAAGCAGTACATTGCGGCGGCCATCCACCCACACCTCCTGCAGCGCCGGGGACTCGACCAGCAACTCGCCGTCCACAAGGATAAAGTTGGCCATGTAGCCGGCGGCCAGGCGACCCGCCCGGTCGTCAATGCCAAGCATTCTTGCCGGCTCGGTGGTCAACGCAGCCAACGCACGATCGGAGTCAAGACCACGCTCGATTGCTTTTGAAAGATTGGCAAAAACAGCGTCCGGGCTGCTGTGCGGGTGAGTCGTGAACACCACCGGCAGACCGGCCGCCATCACGCGCGCCGGGTTTTCCGGCGCCCGCTGCCAGTGGCGCAACTCGGCAAGGCTTGTGTCGCGTTCGTGCTTGTCAACATCGGGCGCGTCGGGAAAGTCGAGCGGCAGGATCTGGCCCAGGCCAGTTGCAGCCAGGGAATCAAGGCGCTGATACTCGCGACCGTGACCAACCATCCAGGGCCGCAGATCATACTCGCCTGCCACTGACGCCACGCGCAGCGAATCGAGCATGCCGTCAGTCTCGAAAACCGCCGGCATGTTGCCGGTCAGCACCGGCTCGAGCGCTGCAATGCCTTCCAGAAACGGTGGCCTGGCCTGCGCCGGGTTGCGCTGCCAGGCCGCGCGTGCCGCAACCTGCCATTGGGCGTCGGCAAGCACCTGTCGCAACAGCGCCACCGCGCCCATCAGGGAACTGGGAAACCCGCGCCCGGAACTGCGTGCCTGCAGGGAAAAGTGCTGCGAACGTTCGGGGTCGATCAGATTTTCGGCCAGGCCGCCCTGCCCCAGGTTCACCAGCGCACCGGCGCCACGCGCCAGGCCCGCTTCCGGCGCCAGTACCGCCGTGGTGAATCCCGCCCGGCGCAGGCTTTCGACGCGTTCGAGCGGCCACAGAGCAGAGCTGAGCCGACGCTCAGGCGTGATCAGAGGGTGCGGATAGCGGCCGGGTTCCAGGCGTTCGCCGGAGCCACCGTCGCCTTCCTCATCGTCACCCTTTGCGTTGGCGTCAAAGGCAACCGGGACATAGGCATCGATCAGCCCGGGATAGACATGCATATCGCTTTCTTCCGGGTCGTATTCGTGAACACGCGCATCCGGCGGCACGGCGACATCGGCACCGACCGCCTCGATGATGCCGTCGCGCACCACGATGACCCCGTTGGCAATGGTCTCGCCGGGTGCGGTTACCAGGGTCACGCCGGTGATCGCATGCACTCCGGGCACGGGCTGGCGCAGCACCGGTTCCTGCGCTGCGGCCGGCAACAGCCAGGCCCCAGCGACGACAAACAGCAGAATCCTTTTCAAGGCCGGTTCTCCGTAAAGGGAAAAGCATCGAAGGTAAACGAACCCTCAGCCCCGCGACAAGGGCCGATAGTCATGGTTCGGAAACGGGTCACATCGCCCGCTCGAAAACGAGCAACTGTCAGGGTCGAGCGGCGATATCAGTGGCTTCAGGGCAGATCAGGAAGCGATCGACTCCCGCCTGATCGGCATGGTCATGCAGCGACAGCCGCCGCCACCGCGTGAAAGCTCGGCGCCGCTGATGGTCACCACGACGCGCTCATCGGGAGCGATACTGCGCCTGCCCGCAATCAGCTCTGGCGCATCAACAATGTTGAAACCGGCCTGGTCGAGCGCGTTCACCGTATGGCGGTTGTGGCGGTAGCCCAGGATCTGGCCCGGTGCAAAAGCGAAAAAGTTGGCGCCGCTCGACCACTGTTCGCGTTCCTGCTGAAACTCCTGCTCGCCGCCGCAGTTGATCGGCACCAGCTCGACTCCCAGCGAAGACAGCGCGGCAAGTACGTCGCGATGCTCGGTGATCCTGGCTTCCGGCCCGCCGTTGAAAGCGCAGTGAAAAGCGCGAGAACGATTCGGCCCGGTAATCAGCGGCGGGAAAACCACGCATTTGTCGTGATCGATCATGGTGAAGATCATGTCGAGATGAATCGTGGCGCGGGTCTTGGGAATCTCGACGACAATGAAGTTGTTGATCGGTCCCTGAGCGGCGATCGAGCGCATCAGCTGGTCGATGCCAGCCACCGAGGTGCGCTCGCTGTAGCCGATCACGGCCAGATCCTCACGGATGACCAGCAGGTCGCCCCCCTCGATGGTGACCTGCGAATTGCGATTGTCGGTGCCGTCAAAATAGAACCCGCCCGAGCGGATGTCGGGGTGGTGGCGGAACACGGCCTTGAGCAGCAGTGCTTCAGCCACGCGGGCACGATAGGCCATGGAGCCGATGATGATGTGGTCGTTGACGCACATCGTCGCATCGCGGGTAAAGAAGGCGTTGGGCAATGGCGGAATGGCGTAGCGCGACTGGCTGAGATGCTTTTCCAGACTGATGGGCCTTTTGGGCGTGCCCTCGATGAGCTGGCGCGCCAGATCAGCGGCTGAAAGTGCCAGCAAATCATCGCGCACCTCGGGCGCGTCGAATAGCTCGCACAACGCCTGGACCAGCGCTTCGCAGACGCGACCGTCGCCAAGCACCTCGGTGAGCAGATCGCGCAGTTCGATCGTGCGCGCCACCTTTTCGAGCACGCCTTTGAGCTGCCGATGCTCACCCACCGCCAGCTCGAGGTTGAGGATGTCGTCATAGAGCACCTCGGCCGCTGTCTGCGGCGTCATGTTCTCTATCTCCTGCCCGGGCGAGTGCACCACCACGGTCTCGAGTGGGCCGATCTCGGAGTTGACGTTGATATCAATTGCCATGCTGGGAAAACCGTCCGCGGTTACGATGAGCCGTTCGAGCCCGCCTGCGGCCGGCTCGCTGAAGCTACGGGATTATACCCGTCGTGCGCGGCCGGCTGCTTGCTCGCCAGTTGCAAGCGCCCCCGCGGCCTGCCAGTATTCATCCGGTCCTAGGTGAGAGCAGAACCGCTCATGAACGAACCCGAGAACGTGCCTTTTCCGCAGCTCAGTCGCTACCAGATCGCCTGGATTCTGGCCAGCCTGGTGATCGCCGGCTGGCTGCTGTGGCTGCTGGGTCCAGTGCTGACGCCATTTTTCATCAGCATTCTCATCGCCTATATCGTCAACCCCGTGGTTGGCTGGCTCGAGGGCATGCGCATGCGCCGGGATCTCGCGGTCAGCCTGGTTTTTGCGCTGGCTTTCGTGCTGATCGCGGTCGTGCTGTTGATCGTCATCCCGGCGCTGATCCGGGAAGTGGCTGATTTCGTCGGTCGGCTGCCCGGATATTTCGACGCCTTCCAGCAGAACGTGATCCCCTGGCTCGAGGCCCGACTCGGCATCGAGCTGAATCTGCAGGCATTCGACGTCGAGCGGGCACGCAAGCTCATCCAGGAATATTTTTCCAACATCGCCGGCGCGGCCGGCAACCTGGTCAGCCTAATGACCCAGTCCGGCGGCCGCTTTCTGGTCTGGATCAGCTCCATGATCCTGATTCCGCTGGTGACCTTCTACCTGCTGCGCGACTGGCGGCTGCTGATGACGACGCTGCGCGACATGCTGCCGCGAAACCTCGAGCCGACCGTGGTGGAGCTGACTGAAGACTGCGACGACGCACTGGGCGGCTTTTTGCGCGGGCAACTGCTGGTCATGCTCGGTCTGGGGCTGATCTACGCCATCGGCCTGTGGATCGTCGGCCTCAATAATGCCATCGCCATCGGCTTGATCTCCGGCCTGGTCAGTTTCGTACCCTATCTGGGCGCGATCGTCGGCGTATTGCTTGCTGGCACGACCGCAGTCATTCAGGACTTCAACTTCTTCTTCCTGCTTTCGGTCGGCATCGTTTTCGTCGTCGGACAGCTCATCGAAAGCTTCGTGCTCACCCCCAGGCTGGTCGGCGATCGCATCGGCCTGCATCCGGTGCTAGTCATCTTCGCCGTCATGGCGGGGGGACAGCTGTTCGGTTTCGCGGGCGTGCTGCTCGCCCTGCCCGCCGCCGCTGCAGGCACGGTGCTTGTCCGGTTTGCCTACAACAACTACAAGCACAGCGAAGTCTATCAGGCCAGCTATGAGACCGATGCAGACGGGCAGCCGGACAACACTACGGCAGACGGCGACAAGCGTCGGCAAGGGCATCGGACTTCAAAAAGCCCCGGTCGCCGAGACCGGGGCCGTTGAACGCTTTGCCAGGGTGGTCGGGATCTCAGCGAGTCTCGTCGCTGAGATTGCAGCCCGTCGTATCCACCAGCCGGCCGAGCGTCCAGGTTGCTTCAGCGCCGCCGTCGAGCATTGCGGTGAACACGGCCTCGGAGCATGAAAGAAACTCGATGCCGAAGGTGCCGGCCTGTTCCACGTTGGCGCTCTCGTCACCGGCCAGGGTGGCGCCACTGGCGGTATACAGCGTGCCCACAGCATTGCGGCCATCGAATCCGGCCCCGCCGGAGTCGAGCGTGAACCAGCGCTGCTCGCCGGAACCGTCGGGCGCATAGGTATATACCGAACCGACGAGCTGGTTGCGCGCCGGAATCGGCAGCAACAGCAGGCCCTCATCGGCGGCGTTTGCCGAGGTCCACCAGCCGTTGACGTCGTTGTCGACGGGCGTGCGGGTCTCGAGCGGCCCGACCGGCAGGGCCAGAATACCCAGCGGCTGATGGATGCCGTCGCCAACCGCAACGAGGGTCGCGTCCAGGCCGGCCGGCAGATCGACCGGCAGCGGATCGATATAGTTGGTGGAGGCATCGTTGGACTTGACCTTCAGGTCGTATGTCCCGGCCGGAACCGCGAAATAACCACTGTCTGCAAAGTACGGCACACCAATCAGGCCGTTGATCACGTCACCGGCAGCCGTCCGGACGGAGACCTCGGTCTGTTCCGGATCGACCGCGAATGGTGCGGCATGCACGACGCGGATATTGAGATTGCCGGCGCCAGCCGCCGTCGGATCATCGACCAGGGGCCACAACGCCAGCGCCTGCGTGCTGCCGTTGCCCGTGGCCAGCACGGTGTAATCGACGCCGTCGGCCAGGTCGACCGAGGCAGTCATCGCCGCATCGGCCGAACCCGCGGGCAGCACCGCCAGGTCGTAACTGCCGGTCGGCAGTTCGACGTAGTCGGTGAAGTCACCGAAACGGAAGTTCTCGAGGAGCGTGTCGCCGTTGGCAGTCACGCTTACGGCCGTGCTTTCCAGGCTGTCGCTGAAGGGGGCAGCGTGAACCACGCGGACGCGAGCATCGGCAAGCACCGTGGCAGCTGCCAGGGCAGCGGCGAGACCAACAATCATTTCAGGCTTTTTCATGGGGGGATCCTGTGGATGGGGGTGCCCCCGCTTTTTTACGCGTCCGCTGTCGACGCCCGATCAACAAACCGTCATGAAAGTGTGAAATGCATCGGGTTTTCGCCACAAAAGGCTGCAGTGAATGAAAGATGGTGCCCGGAGCCGGACTCGAACCGGCACGGTGTTGCCACCGAGGGATTTTAAATCCCTTGCGTCTACCCATTTCGCCATCCGGGCCTGCGCGTGAATGTTAGCAGAGCCGCACTTGCGCCACGACCTTACAAATTTCACCGACTGCCGCTACCATTCGGTACTTTGAACACGAGGCTTGTCGCCATCAGCAACATCTTCGCCATCGCCATCGTCAGCTGCATCCTGGTGCTGCTGATTGCCCTTGGGCTTGCCGAAGTCCTGGTTCATCGCTGGGTTCTTCAGCGCCTGCCGGTGCGCGTGCACGTCAACGGCACGCGCGGCAAGACCAGCGTGGTGCGCCTGATCGCCGCCGGCCTGCGCGGCGGCGGCAAGCGGGTCTGCTCCAAGACCACCGGCTCGTTCGCGGCGGTCACCGGCCCTGACGGCGAAGACTATCCTCTCCATCGCCCCAACCAGCCCAACATCATCGAGCAGATGCGCGTGATGCGTCGGGTGGTAGGGTTCCGACCCGATGTTCTGGTGATGGAGTGCATGGCCCTGCAGCCCAATTTTCAGGCCCTGAGCGAGCGACAGATGGTGCGCTCGACCCATGGCGTGATCACCAATGCGCGTGCCGACCACCTTGACGTGATGGGCCCCGGAGCGCCGGATGTGGCGCTGGCGCTGGCGGGTACGGTGCCTTTCGGCGCCCGGCTGTTTACCGCCGAGCGCGAGTATCTTGACACCTTCCGCATGGCCGCCGACGACCGCGGCAGCGAGTTGCACGCCACGACCAGCGAAGATGTGGCCGCCATCACCCAGGAAGAGATGGCAGCATTCCGTTACGCCGAACATGCCGAAAACGTGGCGCTGGCGCTCAACGTCTGCCGGGCGCTGGGCGTGAGCCGCGAAGACGCCCTGGCAGGCATGCAGCAGCTTGCACCCGAGGTCGGCGCAACGCGCGTGCAGACCATCGACTTTTTCGGGCGCGACATCGTTTTCGTCAACGCCTTCGCCGCCAACGACCCCGACTCGACCGAGATGATCTGGGAAAAAGTGATCGACCACCACGGCAAGGATCGCTTCAAACTGGCGGTCGTCAACTGCCGCTTCGACCGCCCGCAGCGGTCACAGCAGCTTGCCGAAGTGGCCGCCCGCTGGACGGCCGCCGACCAGTATTTGCTGATGGGTTCGGGCACCCTGCTGTTCGCCCGGGCAGCAGTGCGTGCCGGCATTCCACCCAGCCGGATGACGGTGGCCGAAGGGCTGGAGCAGCACGAACTGTTCGAGATTGTTCTCGAACACACCGAGGGCCCGGCGCTGATCGTGGGCATGTGCAACGTCCACGGCGGCGGCGCCGAGCTGGCCAGGCAATTCAATAACCGGGCAACACGGAGCCAACCGCTATGATCCTGCTCAACCTGCTGGCGGTGTCGATCGGCATCGGCCTTCTTGTCACCCTGCTGCTGGTGGAAGTCTTCGGGCTGGCCGCCGGTGGCCTGGTGGTGCCCGGCTATGTGGCACTCAAGCTGCTGCAACCCTGGAGCGTGGCCCTGACCCTGCTGGCCGCCTACCTGACCTATATCGCCGTGCGCACCCTGTCGAGCTTCATGGTGGTCTATGGTCGCCGCAAGACCGCCCTGATGATTCTGTTCGGCTACCTTTCCGGGTCATTGCTCGACCTGAGCATGGGCGGCGTGCTGAGCTTTCCGGCCACCGACACCGGCGCGGCAGCCGGCACTGTCGGCAGCGCGATGCACTTCACCTACTTCGAGCTGGGCGTCATCGGCTACATCATTCCCGGCCTGATCGCCATCTGGTTCGAGCGGCAAGGCCTGGTCAAGACCCTGGTCGGGCTGACCGTTTCCGCCGTGCTCGTGCGCCTCATCCTGGTGCTGATCATGCCCGATGTCCTGATGAGCTATGAGGCCGAGCAGGCGCTCAATCGCGCCGACCTTACCACCGTCCTGCAAAAGGTGTTCGAATGAAACCGCGCGCACAGAAACTCTACTGGCGACCGTCCGAAATCCCTGTCAGCGCCCTGCTGCTGCTTGCAGTAGCGGCGATTGCAGCGCTGATCGTTGTCGAAACCTTCACGCGTGAAACGGCCTCCCGCTACTACGACGAGATGCTCAATGCCTCGCGGCTGGTGCAGCAGAGTATCGAAACCCTGCGCCCCATCCGCGGGCGCATCAATCCGATCAATCCCGATGTCGACCCGCTGCGATCGGGCCTGATCGGGGCCGCTTCTTCGTCGATCACCAGCAACAGCGGCCACCTTGAAGCCAAACAGGCAACCATCAACCCGAACTGGGCTGCGGTTGCAATACGGCTTCTGGCCGAAGCCGGCGTCGAACCAGGCGATTACGTTGCAGTAGCGGTCTCAGGCTCGTTCCCAGCACTCAATCTCTCCGTCTACGCCGCCCTGGAATCGTTGGGTGTCAACCCCATCGTTATCGTCTCCGGATCGGCATCGCAGTGGGGTGCCAACGTGCCCGGCTTTGCCTGGATGGATATCGCCCATGAGCTGCGCCAGGCCGAACTGATCGACATGCGGGCCCGAGCCGCCACGCTGGGCGGCATCGAGGACCGCGGCATCGGGCTCGACAAACAAGGTCTGAGAGAGATTCGAAAGGCCGCCGAACGCGCCGGCATCGAAGTTCTGGTTCCGGAAAGCTATGAGGCCGCTGTCGTCGAACGTATTCGCCTCTACAACCAGGAGGCCGACGGCCAGCCCATCGCTGCGTTGATCAATGTCGGTGGCGGCACGGCCACAACCGGCCCGGGCAGCATTGATCATTACTTCGGCAGCGGACTGCTGCGCCAGGCACCTTCGGGGGCGTTCCGTGTCCCGACGGTCATGGGCCACTTCCTGCAGGAGGGCATTCCGGTCATCAACTTTTCCGGCATTCGCAGCCTGGCGACCCAGTTCGGCCTGCCCTACCCGCCACAGCAAATGGAAAGCGTGGGGTCAGGCGGCGTCTATCGCGCCGAGTCCTATCAGCGCTGGCTGGCGGCCCTCATGATCGTGCTGCTGCTCGGCCTGACCGCGCTGATCATGCGCTCGGCCAATATCGCGCTGACAGCCGGCCAGTCCGGACGCCGCAAGGACGCCATGAAGCCCAAGGTCTGAGGCCGACACAATCTGGAAAATCTGGAAGGAATGGAGGCCAGGCCCGGAATCGAACCGGGGTTCGCGGCTTTGCAGGCCGCTGCATCACCACTCTGCCACCTGGCCGGATGCGTGTCAGATTGTATCCCGGCAAGCGGAGTGCTGCAGCTGCCTGCTACGGTTCTGACAAGAAAGGCCCGGGAAGCCGGGCCTTCGGGAAACTGGAGCGGGAAACCGGACTCGAACCGGCGACCCCAACCTTGGCAAGGTTGTGCTCTACCAACTGAGCTATTCCCGCTAAAGAAGAGAATTGTAGTCGAACAGGTTTTTCTGTCAAGCCCCACCCGACATTTTTCGATAATTAAGCCGGCAAGTGGTGAATTTCAGGCTTTACGCTTGCGTCTGGCGCAGAAGGTGTCAGAATAATCCGGTTTTAACACTCACAGTACAGGACCCATGGCAAAAGACGAACATATCGAAATGGAAGGCAGAGTTCTCGACACCCTGCCCAACACCATGTTTCGCGTTGAGCTCGATAACGGCCACGTGATCACCGCCCATATTTCGGGGCGCATGCGCAAGCACTACATCCGCATCCTGACCGGGGATCGCGTCAAGGTGGAGATGACCCCCTACGATTTGAGCAAGGGCCGCATCACCTACCGCATGAAATAATCTGCCGGCAGCTCGCTGTTCAATCGGTCACCGGCGCCGCAGCAGCCGAAGCGCTGCGGCAAACCAGCTCCAGCCCGTCCCCGTCCTCGCGGACGGACACTTCGACTTCGCCGCCCTCGGACAGATCGCCGAACAACAGTTCGTCGGCCAGAGGACGCTTGATGTGATCCTGAATGATGCGCTTCATCGGTCGGGCTCCCATCTTCTCGTCGAAGCCGTGCTCGGCCAGCCACTGGCGCGCGCCGGAACTGATCTCGATGGTCACGCCCTTATCGGCCAGCTGGTTCTCCATTTCCATCAGGAACTTGTCGACAACCTGCAGAACAACATCCAGCGCCAGCGACTCGAACTGGATGATTGCATCCAGACGGTTGCGGAACTCCGGCGTGAACTGTCTGCGAATGGCCTCCATGCCGTCGGTGGTGTTATCTGACGGCATGAAACCGATTCCGCGGCGGCTGATCAGCTCGGCGCCGGCGTTGGTGGTCATCACCAGAATGACGTTACGGAAATCGGCGGTGCGCCCGTTGGCGTCGGTCAGGGTGCCATGGTCCATGATCTGCAGCAGCAGGTTATAGACATCCGGATGTGCTTTCTCGATTTCGTCGAGCAGCAACACGGCGTGCGGCGTCTGCGTGACTGCCTCGGTCAGCAGACCGCCACGGTCGAAACCGACATAACCCGGCGGCGCGCCGACCAGGCGCGAGACAGTGTGGGCTTCCATGTATTCAGACATGTCGAAGCGAATCAGCTCGATACCCATGGTCATGGCCAGCTGGCGCGTGATCTCGGTCTTGCCCACGCCGGTGGGACCGGCGAACAGGAAGCTGCCGATCGGCCGATCGGTATCGGCCAGACCCGAACGCGACATCTTGATCGCCGATGACAGCGTGCCAATGGCTTCGTCCTGGCCAAAGACCACCATCTTGAGATCGCGCTCGAGGGTCTTGAGTGCATCGCGATCCGAGCGCGACACCTGGCGCGGCGGAATGCGCGCCATGCGGGCAATCACTCCTTCGATCTCGTTGACACCGATCTGCTCGGCGCGCTCGTCTTCGGGCTTGAGGCGCTCTCGTGCGCCGGCCTCATCGATCACGTCAATGGCCTTGTCGGGCAGATACCGGTCGTTGATATGCCGGCTCGACAGCGTCGCTGCAGCTTCCAGGCCCTCGGGCGTGTAGGTCACGCCATGATGCGCTTCGAAGCGGTGCTTGAGGCCACCGAGAATCTCGATGGTCTCTCCCACTGAAGGCTCGACAATGTCGATCTTCTGAAAGCGGCGCGCCAGGGCGCGATCCTTTTCGAACACGCCGCGGTATTCCTCGAAGGTGGTCGAGCCAATGCAGCGCAGCTCGCCATTGGCCAGCACCGGCTTGATCAGGTTGGAGGCGTCCATGACGCCGCCCGACGCCGCGCCGGCACCGATGATGGTGTGAATTTCATCAATGAACAGCACCGACTTCTCGCGTGCTTTCAGCTCCGCCAGCACCGCCTTGAGCCGCTTTTCGAAGTCCCCCCGGTACTTGGTGCCGGCCAGCAGCGCGCCCAGATCAAGCGCCCAGATTTCGGCGTCGTGCAACACCTCGGGGACTTCTTCACGGACGATGCGCAGCGCCAGACCCTCGGCCAGCGCGGTCTTGCCCACCCCGGACTCTCCGACGTAGAGGGGATTGTTCTTGCGCCGGCGGCACAGAATCTGAACCGTACGCTCGACCTCGAGCGCGCGCCCGATCAACGGATCGATCTTGTCTTGCCGCGCGCGCTCGTTGAGATTGGTAGCGTAGCTGGCAAGCGCGGACTGCTCTTCTTCCGCGCCGCCCTCGGCTGCCTGAACGGCATCCGCGCCGGCCTGCGGGCCGGCCTCATCGGTCTTGGCGATGCCGTGCGAGAGATAGTTGACCACGTCCAGGCGCGCCAGATCCTGCTGGCTCAGCAGATAGACAGCCTGTGAGTCCTTCTCGCTGAAAATCGCCACCAGCACGTTGGCGCCGAGCACTTCCTTTTTCTCGGCCGACTGCACGTGGTAGAGCGCGCGCTGGAGCACGCGCTGAAAGCCGATGGTCGGCTGGGTATCGCGCTGATCGCCCTCGGAGAGCACGGGCACCGACTCGGTGAGCACCCGATCGAGCTCGTGGCCGAGCAGCTGCGCGTCAACCCCGCAGGCCAGCAGCACTTCACGCGCCGACTCATTGTCAAGCAGCGCGAGCAGCAAATGCTCCACGGTAAGGAATTCGTGGCGTTTGCTGCGGGCCGTGTGGTAGGCCTGCGAGATGGAGAGCTCAAGTTCCTTGCTGAACATCGTGGCAACCTTGCGCTTGCGGCAATGCGAATGGCTTCAAAGTTCTCTGACCCCGGACGGCGGTGATGATTCCGCCCTGGCGGCAGTCAGGCATCGGTTTCTTCCAGCGTGCACTGCAGCGGATGCTGGTGTTCGCGTGCATAGTCATTGACCATCACGACCTTGGTTTCCGCGATTTCGTAGCTGTAGACCCCGGCCACGCCACGACCGCGCGTGTGCACGTGCAGCATGATGCTGGTGGCCTTGTCGCGCGACAGGCTGAAAAATCGCTGCAGCACTTCGACCACGAACTCCATCGGGGTGTAGTCATCGTTGAGGATAACGACCTTGTACAGCGGCGGCTTTCTCAGCTTCGGCCGAGCTTCCTGAAGCGCCAGGCCGTCGTCGCTGTTGGGGACGGAATGTTGCTCTCTCTCACTCATCGACTACCGCAGTACATGCCATGAACCATGACCATCATACTGCGGCAGCCGTGAGGGGTTTTCAAGCGCTCGCGGTGCCGCCGAACTGGTCTTCTTCGGTGGAGCCGGAAAGCGCACTCAGCGAGGATTCGCCACCGCTGATCGCCTGAGTCAGCTCGTCGAAGTAGCCGGTGCCGACCTCGCGCTGGTGGCGCGTGGCGGTATAGCCCTGCGCTTCGGCCGCGAACTCCTCCTGCTGCAGCTCGACGTAGGCCGACATCTGGCGCGCCTTGTAGCCACGGGCAAGCTGGAACATGCCGTGGTTGAGCGCGTGGAAGCCAGCCAGGGTGATGAACTGGAACTTGTAACCCATCGCGGCCAGCTCCTTCTGGAAGATCGCGATTTCGGCATCTGACAGGTTCTTCTTCCAGTTGAAGCTTGGCGAGCAGTTGTAGGCCAGCAACTTGTCTGGATACTCGGCGCGGATGGCCTCGGCAAAGCGCTTCGCCTCGCCCAGATCCGGGGTCGAGGTCTCGCACCACAGCAGATCGGCATACGGCGCATAGGCCAGGCCCCGGGCAATGGCCTGATCCAGGCCGGCATTGGTGTGATAGAAACCTTCGGCCGTGCGCTCGCCGGTAATGAAGCGATGGTCGGCCGCGTCGATATCGGAGGTCAGAAGGCCGGCGCCCATGGCGTCGGTGCGGGCGATGATGATGGTGGGCACATTGGCAATATCTGCTGCCAGGCGGGCGGACACCAGTTTTTGCACCGCCTCGCTGGTGGGCACCAGCACCTTGCCGCCCATGTGGCCGCATTTCTTGGCCGAGGCAAGCTGATCCTCGAAATGCACGCCGGCCGCACCCGCGTCGATCATGTCCTTCATCAGCTCATGCGCGTTGAGCACGCCGCCGAAGCCGGCCTCGGCGTCGGCCACGATCGGGGCGAACCAGTCGATATCGCCCTCGCCTTCGGCTGACTGGATCTGGTCGGCGCGCCGGAAGGTGTTGTTGATGCGCCGCACCACCGCCGGCACCGAATTGGCCGGGTACAGCGACTGATCCGGATACATCTGGCCGGCAATGTTGGCATCGGCCGCCACCTGCCACCCCGACAGGTAAATGGCCTTCAAGCCCGCACGCACCTGCTGCATGGCCTGGTTGCCGGTCAGCGCGCCGAGCGCATTGACGAAATCATCTTCGTGCATCCGCTGCCAGAGCTTTTCGGCACCCATTCGCGCCAGGGTGTGCTCGATGGTCACGCTGCCGCGAAGCCGCAGCACTTCGCTGGCGTCGTAGGGCCGCTTCACGCCTTTCCAGCGCGGGTTTTCCAGCCAGTCGCGCTCCATCTCGATGATCGGGGTTACGTTTCTGTTCATGCTATTGCTCCGGTGGGGTCCAATCGAGCCGGTCGTAGCCCGGCAGGGTGAGAAATTCGACGAAGTCGTCGGCGGCGGTGACCTCGAACAGCAGCTCGCCGGCGCGCAGAAAGTGGCCGCTGGAGAACGCCTCGTCGCCGATATCGGCGCGAATCCTCTCCAGCTCCTCGCCCTGCCAGCGCTGAATCAGGCCAAGGTCGATGCGGGTGCCGTCTTCGAGCACGCCGCGGGCGTGGCGCGCCCACTGCCAGAGCTGAGCGCGGGCAATCTCGGCGGTGGCGGCGTCTTCCATCAGGTGGTTGATCGGCACGCAGCCCTGCCCGGCCAGCCAGGCGCCCAGATAGCGAATGGCGACGTTGATGTTGCTCCTCACGCCTGCTTCGGTGATGGTGCCGTCGCAGGGCGCCACCAACTCCTCGGCGGTAACGGAAACGTCTTCACGCAGTCGGTCGAGCTGGTTGGGCTTGTCGCCAAGCTGCTCGTCGAAGATCTCCATCGCCAGTGGAATCAGGCCCGGGTGGGCCACCCAGGTGCCGTCGTGGCCGTCGCCGGCTTCGCGTTCCTTGTCTTCGCGCACCTTCTCGATGGCGGCCGCGTTGGCCTTCTCATCGCTCTTGACGGGAATCTGCGCGGCCATGCCACCCATGGCCAATGCGCCGCGGCGGTGGCAGGTCCTGATCAGCAGCTGTGAATACGCTCTCAGGAAGGGCACCGTCATGGTGACCTGCGCGCGGTCCGGAAGCACTTTGTCCGAATGCATCCGGAACCGCTTGATATAGCTGAAGATATAGTCCCATCGCCCGCAGTTGAGCCCGACGATCCGGTTTTGCAGGGCGTAAAGAATCTCGTCCATTTCGAACACCGCGGTGATCGTCTCGATCAGCACCGTGACCTTGATGGCTCCGGGCTCGAGATCGAGCGCGGCTTCGATATCGGTCAGCACCTGCTCCCAGAGCGCGGCCTCGTGGCGGCTCTCGAGCTTGGGCAGGTACAGGTACGGCCCGCTGCCCTGCGCGATCAGCGCCTGCGCGTTGTTGCACAGATACACCGCCGCATCGAAAATGCCCGCCGGAACGGCCCGGCCGTCGACGCGGGCGTGTCTTTCGTCCAGATGCCAGCCGCGCGGGCGCACGATCAGCACCGCCGGATCGGGTTCGAGCCGGTAGTGCTTGCCGTTTTCAGCGGTGAAGTCGATGGTTCCGCGCACGGCATCGAACAGGTTGATCTGGCCGTTGATCATGTTCTCCCAGGTCGGCGTCGAGGAATCCTCGAAGTCGGCCATGAAAACCTTCGCCCCGGAATTGAGCGCGTTGATGATCATCTTGCGATCGACCGGACCGGTAATTTCCACGCGCCGGTCACGCAGATCGGCGGGAATCGAGGCCACCTTCCAGTCGGAATCACGGATGCCAGCGGTTTCGGCGGGAAAATGCAGCGCAGCGCCAGCGTCCAGGCGGGCCTGCAGCGTCTGCCGGGCGGCCAGCAGCGCGTCGACGCGACCGCGGTATCGGCGGCTCAATCGCGCCAGCAGCCGCAGCAAAGTGCCTGCAAACAGCGGTTGTGCTGCGTCCGGCAGCTCGCTGGTCAATTCGGCTGGACTGGCGTCTGCCTGCCCGGACTGGTGATGCGGCGATGGGCTGCTCATCGGCTGCGCTCCGTGTCTGATGGACGGGGAAAGCCTACGGCGCGCAGCCAGTATTTGTCGAATCAAATCTTTTGATTCTAACTATCGGATAATGCAATAATTGCCGGGCACGACCCCCAGATTCTTCGAGAGTGAAGCGCCGTGGCCACCTACAAGGGCAACCTGCTCAAACACCTGCGGGCTTTCATCCAGACTGCCCGGGCGGGCAGCGTCTCGGCAGCGGCCGAGCGTCTGTTTCTCAGCCAGCCCTCTGTCAGCCAGCAGATTCGCGCGCTTGAAGACGAACTGGACCGCCCGCTGTTCGAGCGCCACGGCCCGCGGCTGCAGCTCACCCCGGCCGGCAAGGCGCTGCTGGAGATGGCGCGCCCGCTCATCGAGCGCATCGACGCCCTGCCCGACGAATTCCAGCGCCGCTACGGCTCGCTCGACACCGGCGAGATCCGCATCGCCGCCGGCGAGTCGACCATTCTCCATCTGTTGCCCTCGCTGATGATGCGCTTCCGGCGCAAGCATCCGGGCATCTTCGTGCACCTGCACAACGTCACCGGTGCCGACGGTCTGGGCATGATTCGCAACGACGACGTCGATTTCGCGGTCGGCTCCATGCTCGACGTGCCCGACGACATCGACTACCGCCCGATCTGGCACTTCAACCCGGCGCTGATCACCAGCCGCGACCACCCGCTCTCACGCCGGCGCGAAATCGACCTGACCGACATCAGCCCGCACGGCCTGATCCTGCCGCCCAGGCGCCTGAGCACCTACCAGCTCGTCGATCTGGTCTTCCAGAGACACGGCCTGCCCTTCCGCGTCAATCTGGAAGTCGGCGGCTGGGAGGTCATCAAGCGCTACGTCGCTTTGGGGATGGGCATCTCGATCGTGACCAGCTTCTGCCTGACCGAGGCCGACCGCCAGCAGCTGTTCGTGCGCGATATGAGCCGCTATTTCCCCCGACGCTCCTACGGCGTGGTGCTGCGCCGCGGCGCCTACCTCTCGCCCCAGGCCGAGCGCTTCATCGATCTGATGAGCCCGGATCTGTTCGAGCAATAGCGTACCCCTCGACGCCGCGCTCAACGCTTTCTGTCGACTCCGCGCCTGACACCCCCTGCTCATGGCAGATTCTCAGCCCAATCTCGTTAGACACGATGAATCAGACCTGCAGAATGGAGAAAACAACCATTGCAACAGACTCATCCACGAACTGTCAGCTCGCAGTCATGGACCGACAACGACCAGCGAGGGATGAAAGTTTTCGGCCCACTCTGGCTGGCCATTGCCGGCCTTTTCATGCTGACCCTGGCGCAGCCGGCGGCCGCCGCCGTCTGCCATGTCGATCAGACCGCCGAAAGCGGCGGCGACGGCAGCAGCTGGTCACAAGCTTTCAAGGATCTGCAAACGGCGCTGACCTGGCCCGACAATTTTACATGCCGCGAGGTCTGGGTCGCCAAAGGCACCTACAAGCCGCACACCTCCGATCGCACGAAAAGCTTCAAGATACGCTCCGGCCAGAAGGTCTATGGCGGGTTCTCCGGCAATGAAACCTCACGCAATCAGCGCGACCCCGACCCCAGGACCAATGGCACGATACTGTCCGGTGGCATCAACCCGGGAACCGCCAAGCGCAGTTACCACGTAGTGTTCATCGGCACTGCCGGCCCCGACACGGTGCTCGACAGTTTCACCATCTCGTACGGACGGGCCAACGGTACCGGCGGCAGCGGCACCCTGCCAGGCGGCGGCGGCCTTTACTGCAAGGGCAGCCGAACCGATGAATGCAGCCCCACTCTGCGAAATCTGTTATTTGCCAACAACTTCGGCAATCTGGGCGGCGCCATGCTGACTCACAATAACGCCTCGCCCAGGCTGACCAACATCATCTTCGACAACAACCGGGCGGGAACACATGGTGGCGCCATGTATGCCTACATGAAAGACGCTGAAAGCAGTCCGACCTTTGAAAACGTGGCATTTATCGGCAACAAAGCGCTGAACGACAGCGGCAGCGGCGGCGCCGTGTATGCCAGAGTTCTTTGGGACGGGGCAGGCAAGAACTCTACTTATACACCTTTTTTTCCAACGTCACTTTCGACAGCAATCAGGCAGCCGACGAAGGCGGCGCGGTAAGGCTTGAATACAACGGCAAATCCACAGTGCAAGCCGACTTTTCCGGCGCTACCTTCAGCAACAACAGCGCCAAACATGGTGGCGCGCTGTTCGGCGACCTCTACAAGGGCGGCGTCACGCTGGCCAATACGACCTTTTACCGCAACTCCGCCAGCGGTGAGGGCGGCGCACTGTGGCTGCGGATCAACCCGGGCAATCTTGCGATAGCACACTCGACCTTCAGCGGCAACAGCGCACCGGCCGGCGGAAGCGCAGTGCGCTTTCGAACCTAGGGAGACCAAAGCCACGTCCGCAACAGTATTTTCTGGGGCAACACCGGCAGCGCAGCCATCAGTCTGAATTCCGACCCCATCAATACACCGCAGTTTTCCCACAGCATCATTACCGGAGGCTGCCCGACGCATGCCCACTGCTCCAGCGTCACGGACGATGACCCGCAGCTCAACAGGCTTTCCGATAACGGCGGCCCCACCAAGACCATGGCTCTCTGGTCGCACAGCCCGGCCATCAATGGCGGTACCGATATCGGCATCGACATCGACCAGCGTGGCGTCTCCCGTCCGCAAGGCGGCTCGTCACCCGACATCGGTGCCGTGGAGCTGCGGCAGTATACGGTCAGCACGAACGTCCAGAGCGGCCAGGGCTCGATCGTGCCCATGGCGCGCAAGGTCCCGCGCGGGGGTAAAGCAAGCTTCGGCCTCTATCCCGACAGTGGCTATCACGTGACCAGCGCCACCGGCTGCGGCGGACAACTCGACGGCAACGAATACGTTACCGGGCCAATCTTTGGCAACTGCACCATCACCGTCGAATTTGGCACCTACATGCCCAGCCTCTATCGCGTCAAGGCGACCGTGACGGGCGGAACAGCGCTGATCACACCTCCAGCACCGCAGTGGGTCGTCCCCGGCAGCAGTGTCACTTACAGCGCTCTTCCGCTCGACTCTTCACTGTCTGTGGTCAGCGCCAGCGGCTGCGGTGGCAGCTTGTCGGGCAACACCTACACTACAGCGCCTGTGGACAGCTCTTGCACGGTGAATTTCGTCCTTGAGGAACAGCCTGACCTGATCTTCAAGGACCGCTTTGAATGACCATGGGCCATTGAACACCGCCGCGGCGCCTACCTCTCGCCCCAGGCCGAGCGCTTCATCGGCCTGATGAGCCCGGATCTGTTTGGAGAGTGATTCTTTACTCAAGGGATCGAGCGGGAGTTGCCGCGGGCGGGGTGGCCTTTCCTGGGCAAGCAGTCAACACCAGCCTGGCCGAGCGGGGAGTGAACGACTCCGTGCCACCCGCATCCCATGCGCCGTTCGCCCCGCATTTCCCGCATCGCAGCCGCCACTCGCCGCCCCTGTCCGCTTAAACTCCGCCACCCATAAGAACTCACCCTCGCAATAAACCAAGGCCGGCCCCATATCGAAAAACATGAGTGATCTGATCATGGTGGCCCTATCCGGCGGGGTGGATTCGTCCACCGTTGCCTGGCTGTTGCGGCAGCAGGGCGAGAATATCGCCGGCATGTTCATGAAGAACTGGGAAGACGACGAGCCGGCCGATACCGGCGAGGCTGCTGCCGGCGGGCCGGCGGTCTCGCCGTGCACTGCCGGTAAGGATGCTGCCGACGCGCGGCGGGTGGCCGAAATCCTTGGCATCGAGTTTCACGGCCGCAATTTCGCCGCCGCCTACTGGAATGACGTGTTCGAGCACTTTCTGGCCGAGCTCAAGGCCGGGCGCACGCCCAACCCGGACATCCTGTGCAACCGTGAAATCAAGTTCCGCACCTTCGTCGAGCACGCCCGAGAGCTGGGCGCGAAAGCGATCGCGACCGGCCACTACGCACGCCGCCGCGACAACGCCGATGGCACGGTTTCGCTGCTCAAGGGCGTCGACCACAACAAGGATCAGAGCTACTTCCTCTACGCACTTGACCAGGAGCAGCTCTCGCACGCGCTTTTCCCGCTTGGCGAGCTGACCAAGCCCGAGGTGCGCGAGCTGGCCGCGCGCGCCGACCTGCCGGTGGCCACCAAGAAGGATTCCACCGGCATCTGTTTCATCGGCGAACGCAACTTCGATGCCTTCATCGCCAACTATCTCGACGCCGAGCCCGGCGAGATTCGCACCTGCGACGGCACGGCGATCGGCACCCACCAGGGGCTGATCCACTACACCCTGGGGCAGCGCAAGGGCCTGCACATCGGCGGTCTGAAAGGCTTTCCCGAAGCGCCGTGGTACGTCACTTTCAAGGATCTGGACCGCAACGTGCTCTACGCCGAGCAGCAGACCGACCACCCCACGCTGATGTCGACCAAACTCGAGGCCGGGCAGCTCAACTGGATCCGCCGACGGCCGGAAGCCGGCGAGCGGCTGCACGCCAAGGTGCGCTACCGCCAACCCGATCAGATGTGCCGGGTGGAGACGATCGACAGTGATTGCCTGCGGCTGTCCTTTGATCAGCCTCAGCGCGCCGTCACTCCGGGGCAGGCGGTGGTTGTTTATGATGGCGATGAATGCTTGGGTGGCGGCACCGTCATTGCCAGCAATGCACCACGGCCCCAATCGCTCACAGACCCGAGAAATACGGAAGCCCCCAAGCCATGAGAGACGCCACCATCGCCTTTGCCGGCATGCTCCAGGCCAGCGAGCTGGTTCGCCAGATTGCCACATCAGGCACCTACTCCGGACAGGCGGCCCGGGCCAGCGTGGGCAGCGTGTTCAGTCGCAGCCCGGAATCAACCGAAGCCGTTTATGGCGGCATTGGCGGAGTGCGGATGGGGCTGCGCGTGTTGACCGAACTGTTCAGCGCGCGCAGCAACCACGAAAGCCTGCAGTCGCTCAACTATGCCCTGGGGCTTGCCAAGCTGAGCAAACAGGTTCGCCGCGACGGCAAGCGCCTCACTGCCATTGGCGACGAACTCGATCTGGTCGAACAAGCCTGGCGCGACGCCGATGAGCAACTCGATGAGGCCGTCTTTTCGCAGCTGGCCGATATCTATCAGCGCCACGTCTCGACGCTTGGCTTCAGGCTGTCGATCAGCGGCCGTCCCGAGTATCTCAAACAGGGCGACAAAGTGGCTTTTGTGCGCGCACTGTTGCTGACCGGCTTGCGCTCGGCGATCCTCTGGCACCAGGTTGGCGGGCGCCAATGGCGACTGGTGTTTCAGCGCCGGCGCATGCTCGAGCAGGCGCAGGAGCTGCTGACGGCCTGATCAGCGCGAACAATGCTCCGGCGCCAAACAACGCCAGACCGATGGCGCCTGTTCACCGGAAAGCGCCAATACCTGCATCAAGGCTGCAGTTCGCCACCCGTTCGCTTCACGCCGTGCGGCTGCCGTAAACGCCCGTGTTAAAATGCCGGGTTTCCGTTGTAGCGCCGCGGCAGGCGACCACGGTTCCGTCAAACGAAAATTTCTAACAGGAGAGTCCCCATGCGTGATGAGCTCGGCTGCCTCGATCACTTCAAGGCCAACGGCAAGGAATACGCCTTCTACAGTCTGCCCAGACTGGAAAAAAAGCACCAGAACGTCAGCAAACTGCCCTATTCACTTCGCATTCTGCTGGAGAACCTGGTGCGCTTCGAGGACGGCAGCAACATCACCGCCGATGACGTCGCCGCCCTGGCCGACTGGGACCCCAAGGCCGAGCCGAGCAAGGAAATCTCGTTCACGCCCGCGCGCGTCGTGCTCCAGGACTTCACCGGCGTACCCGCCATCGTCGACCTGGCGGCCATGCGCGAAGCGATGAAAGCGCTCGGCGGCAAGGCCGACCGCATCAACCCGCTGTCGCCTGCCGAACTGGTCATCGACCACTCCGTGCAGGTCGACAGCTACGGCCAGGCTGACTCGCTCGACCTGAACAATCAGATCGAATTCAAGCGCAACCAGGAGCGCTACGCGTTTCTGCGCTGGGGCCAGGGCGCCTTCGACAACTTCAAGGTGGTGCCGCCCAACACCGGCATTGTCCACCAGGTCAACCTGGAGCACCTCTCCCGCGTCGTCTTCGACGGCGAGGTCGACGGCCAGCCCATGGCCTGGCCCGACACTCTGGTCGGCACCGACTCGCACACCACGATGATCAACGGCTTGGGAATTCTCGGCTGGGGCGTGGGCGGCATCGAGGCCGAGGCGGCGATGCTGGGTCAGCCCATTTCCATGCTGATCCCTCAGGTCGTCGGCTTCAAACTCAACGGCAGGCTGCCCGAAGGCACCACGGCCACCGACCTGGTGCTGACCATCACCGACATGCTGCGCCAGAAAGGCGTGGTGGGCAAATTCGTCGAGTTCTTCGGCGACGGATTGAGCCACCTGCCGCTGGCCGACCGCGCCACCATCGGCAACATGTCTCCTGAGTTCGGCTCGACCTGCGCCATCTTCCCGATCGACGAGGAAACCATTCGCTACCTCAAGCTTTCCGGCCGCAGCGACGAGCGCGTCGAGCTGGTGCGCGCCTATGCCCAGGCCCAGGGCCTGTGGCGCAATGACGGCGACGCCGATCCGGTCTACACCGACGTGCTCGAACTCGATCTGGACGATGTGGTGCCCAGCCTGGCCGGCCCCAAGCGCCCGCAGGATCGCGTGCTGCTGAGCAAGTCAAAGAATACCTTCCTCAAGCAGCTCGCGGAGATGACAAAGGACCGCGACAACGACCGCGATCGCGCACTGGAGCGCTTTGCCGGCGAAGGCGGCGGTACCGCCGTGGGCGCCACCGACGTGCCCGGCACCGCCGAGGTCACTTACAAGGGCGAAACCTTCGCCCTGAACGACGGCGCGATCGTGATCGCTGCCATCACCTCCTGCACCAACACCTCCAACCCGGCGGTGATGCTCGGTTCGGCCATCCTGGCGCGCAACGCCCGCGCGAAGGGCCTCAACGTCAAGCCCTGGGTCAAGACCTCGCTGGCGCCGGGCTCGCGGGTGGTCACCGACTACCTGGAGAAATCCGGACTCGACAAGGATCTCGAAGCGCTGGGCTTCTACACCGTCGGCTACGGCTGCACCACCTGCATCGGCAACTCCGGCCCACTGCCCGAGCCGATCGAGGAGGCCGTCAAGGAACACGAGATCGTGGCCTGCTCGGTGCTTTCGGGCAACCGCAACTTCGAGGGCCGCATTCACCCCGAAGTCAAGATGAACTACCTGGCCTCGCCGCCGCTGGTGGTGGCCTACGCCATTGCCGGGCGCATGGACGCCGACCTGGTCAACGACCCGCTGGGCGAAGACCCCGAAGGCAACCCGGTCTATCTCAAGGACATCTGGCCCGACGCCCACGAAATTCAGGATTTCATCCGCGATAACGTCACCTCCGAGATGTTCTCCAAGAACTACAAGAGCGTGTTCGAAGGCGACGAGCTGTGGAACAGCATGGACACGCCTACCGGCGAGATGTTCGAGTGGGATGAAGATTCGACCTACGTGCGCAACCCGCCGTTCTTCGAAGGCATGGGCATGGAGCCCGAGCCGATCGGCGACATCACCGGCGCGCGGGTGCTGGCCAAGCTGGGTGATTCGGTCACGACCGACCACATCTCCCCGGCCGGCGCGATCAAGCCGGACTCCCCGGCCGGCCGCTACCTGCAGGACAAGGGCATCCAGCCGGCCGACTTCAACTCCTACGGCTCGCGCCGCGGCAACCACGAGGTCATGATGCGCGGCACCTTCGCCAACGTGCGCATCAAGAATCAGATTGCCGAAGGCACCGAAGGCGGCTTCACCACGTATTTCCCCGAAAAGGAAGTCATGCCGATCTACGACGCGGCCATGAAGTACCGCGACGACGCCACGCCGCTGATCGTCATTGCCGGCAAGGAGTACGGCTCCGGATCCTCACGCGACTGGGCAGCCAAGGGCACGCGCCTGCTCGGCATCAAGGCCGTGATCGCCGAAAGCTACGAGCGCATCCACCGCTCCAACCTGATCGGCATGGGCGTACTGCCGCTGACCTTCGTCAACGGCGAAAGCGCCGACAGCCTGGGCCTGGACGGCACCGAAACCTTCGACATTACCGGCCTGTCCGACGGCACCGAAAAGGAAGTCGACGTCAAGGCCGCCCACCCGGAAGGCAAGGAGACGACCTTCAAGGCCCGGGTGCGCCTGGAAACGCCAAAGGAAGTCGAGTACTACCGCAACGGCGGCATCCTGCATTACGTGCTGAGGGAGATGGCGAAAGCCGCCTGACTTTCGACCAGGCAATCAGGACAAAGAAAGGCCCGCCCGATCCGGCGGGCCTTTTTTTGTGCTCAACTCATGTCTTATCGAGCAATTCCAACCTGCAGAGCCGACCATCAGTTTTCGAATGTCAGATAGACCGGCAGCTCGTGATTGCGTCGGTGGGCGAAGATGAGCTGGGTTTCGATGTGATCGACTTCCGGGCGTTCGGTGAAGGCTGACAGGGCCAGCTCGCGCAGATGGGCCGAATCGCGCACCGCCACGTGCACCAGGTAGTCGTTGGCGCCGGCGACGTGGAAAATGGTGATGACCTCGGTCACGGTATCGAGGTGGCGCTCGAAGGCTTCAACGTCGGCTCTTGCGTGGCGCAACAGGCGTACCGCCACCATCGCTTGCAGACCGATTCCCAGTGGTTCGGGATCGACATCGGCGTGATATCCGGTCAGCACCCGCGCCATGCGCAGCCGGCGCACGCGGTCCAGGCAGCTCGATTGCGCCAGGCCGGCCTTCACGGCCAGCTCCTTGTTCGAGATCCGGGCATTCTTCCGCAGGAGCCGCACGATACGCACATCTTTCGCATCTAATTCAATATTTGAACTCATATTCGCTACTTATTCGTTTTGCACCAGAAAACACGAATATAACGCTAAACTGTGCGCAATTGAACCACTCGGGAATACGTCAATGAGCCACTACAACCACACGCTGGGCGTACACGCCGGCCGTGAGGATCTGCGTGAGCTGGGCGTCCACGCCCTGCCCGTCGATCTGTCGACAACCTATCCTCTGCAGAACCTGGAAACCGGCACCGCCAGCCTCGATGCTCTGGTTGCCGGCCAGGAGGATGCCGACAACCCTGTCTACGCGCGCCTGCTCAACCCGACCGTTGCGCGATTCGAGAAAGCCCTGGCCCGGCTGGAAGACGCCGAAGCCGCCGTGGGTTTTGCCTCCGGCATGGCAGCACTGACCGCCATTGTGCTGGCCACGCAGGAGCGCGGGCGGGAAATCGTCGCGGTGCGTCCGATTTACGGCACCAACGACCACCTGCTTGAAAGCGGACTGCTTGGCAGCCGGGTGAAGTGGACCACCGCCGACAAGGTCGCCGAAAGCCTCTCCGAAAAGACGGCTTTTGTCCTCATCGAGACGCCGGCAAACCCGACCTTGGAGCTGGTCGACATTGCCGATGTCGTGCGCCAGGCCGGCGATGTGCCGGTGGTGGTCGACTCCACTTTCGCAACACCGGTTCTGCAGCAGCCACTGGCAATGGGTGCGGCGATGGTGCTCCATAGCGCGACCAAGTTTCTTGGCGGACACGGCGACGTGATTGCCGGCGTCGTGGCCTGCAGCGAGTCGATGGCCGCCGGCCTGCGACAGGTTCGTGTGGCCACGGGCGCCCTGATGCACCCCTGGGCCGCCTATCTGCTTCACCGCAGCCTGCCGACGCTGAAGCTGCGCGTCGAGCGCGCACAGCACACGGCCGGGGAGCTGGCCGAGCGGCTGGCCGGCCACGCCGACGTAAAACAGGTGTTTTACCCCGGCCGGAACACCTCGGCTCAGCGCGCGCTGCTGGAGCGGCAGATGAGCGGTGGCGGCTGCATTCTTGCCTTCGAGCTGAAGGCCGGCTACCCCGCCGCCGCTGCGGTAATGCAAAACGTATCGCTGATGATGCCGGCCGTCAGCCTCGGCTCGGTGGACACGCTGATTCAGCACCCCGCCGGCCTGACCCATCGCGTCGTTTCCGAACAGGGGCGCGAGTCAGGCGGTATCGGCGAGGGCCTGCTGCGGCTGTCGGTCGGCCTGGAAGAGGCCGACGACCTGTGGACCGACCTGGATCAGGCGCTTACGGCAGCCCGGCGGGCGCCCACTGATCCATCATCTTGCGCTGGGCCGACTCCAAGCGCGTCCCCATCAGCGCCGAAAACCGCCTGAGCAAGGCATAGCCGAACCGCGGCTCACTCTCTGCGCGCTCGAGAATCGCCGGGCCATCAAAATTCAGCACCCGGGTCTCACCCGAGGCCCGGGCGTTGAAATGCCAGCGATAGGGCTCGATAAGCCAGGACCAGCCGAAGTACTTGCCTGTTCCCAGGCGGGCGATTTCCAGGCTCGGTCCGGTCAGAGCCGGCACCTCGACCACCAGTTCGCCTTCCAGAACCAGAAAGAAGCGATCGGCTTCGTCGCCGTGCTTGACGATGAGTTGACCATCATCAAACGCCGTTTCCCTGGCATGCTGGGCCAGCCAGTCACGATGCTCGGCTTCCAGATCATGGAAAAAATCAGACTGCTCGAGGTGTTTCGCGATATCGCGTGCTTGCATGAGACCACTCCGTTGTAGCGATTGTCTACTCTACCCTTTCAAGTCTGGCGACAACGCCACTGGGCGTCAATTCCATCAGGCTGCGCATCCTGAGCCGCCACGGCACTGGCCCGCAACGATGACAGGCCGGCGCCTTTCTGCCAGAATAGCGCGCTTGCAGGCAGGCATGGGCCGACTCCGGCCCGGCGCCTGGCCGCCCGCCTTCAAGGGAGATCGGGGACCATGCCCAAAACGCTGAAGATGCCGCACACGCTGGTGCTGATGTTCATCATGATGATCGTCGCCCTGGCGCTGACCTGGGTGCTGCCGGCCGGCAGCTTCGAGACGCTCACCAACGAGCAGGGCCGCGAGGTGGTGCAGCCCGGCACATTCGACCTGATCGAAGAAGGCGGCCGGCTCTCGCCCTGGGAGCTGTTCACCGCCGTGCCCCGGGCAATGGCCGATGTGCAGGGCATCATATTCTTCGTGCTGATCATCGGTGGTGCGCTGGCGGTCATCCGTCACACCGGTGCCATCGAGGCATTCCTGGGCACGATCATCCGTCAGGTCGGCGACAGCGCCTTCTGGCTGATTTCCCTGGGTGTGTTCCTGTTTGCCGCCGCCTCGGCCACGCTGGGCATGGCCGAGGAGTACATCCCCCTGGCCGCCATTCTGATCTCGCTGTGCGTGGCCATGCGCATGGACACGGTCGCCGCCATCGGCATCATGGTCGTCGGCTACTGCGTCGGCTACGGCGCTACCCTGATGAACCCCTTCACACTCATCATCGCCCAGGATATCGCCGAGCTGCAGCCTGCCTCGGGGATGGGCTACCGCGCCGTCATCTTCTGGCCGTTTCTGGCCATCGGCATTCACCACGTCTGGGCCTATGCGCGCAAGGTTCAGCAGGATCCGGAAGCCAGCCTGGTTTACGGCATCGAATCGGCCCAGCCGCCCGATGAGGAAGAGCTGCCGGCCATGACCGGACGGCGCGTCGCAATTCTGGTGGCCACCCTGGCCGCGCTTGCTGTGCTCGTCTACGGCATCATCGGCCACGATTGGTATCTGATCGAGCTTGGCGCGATGTTCATCGCCCTGTCGATAGTCGTCGCCCTGATCGCGGGGATGTCGTTCGACGAGCTGGCAAAAAGGTTTTCTCTGGGCGCCTCGGAGCTGGCCGGCACCGCGATCCTCATCGGCTTTGCCCGTTCGATCGCGCTGATCCTGGAAGACGGCCAGGTACTGCATACCATCGTCAACGGCCTGGCCAGCCCGCTGATCGACCTGCCCGCCGAGCTGTCGGCCGTCGGCATGCTCGGCATCCAGTCGCTGATGAACATCTTCGTGTCCTCGGGCAGCGGACAGGCCTACCTGACCATGCCGCTGATGGCGCCGATCGGCGATCTGGTGGGCATCAGCCGACAGGTGTCGGTGCTGGCCTACCAGTTCGGCGACGGCTTCATGAACATGATCGTACCGACCAACCCGGTACTGATGGGCATCATCGGCCTGGCGGGCATTCCCTACGAACGCTGGTTTCGCTTCGTGTTTCCGCTGATTCTCAAGCTGCTGGCGGCTGCGGCCGTCGCCATGGTCATCGCGGTGATGATTGGATATAACTAAGGGAGGATAGTGGGAAGTGTTTAAGTGTTTAAGTGTTTAAGTGTGAAGTGTAAAAAGATGGCCTGCTGAGTCGGGTTTCAAGCTGTTGCCTCACACCTCACATCTCACGCCTCACACCTTTCCCCTGCCACTTTCCCCTTCACACTTCACACTTCACACTTCACACTTCACACTTCACACTTAACGACTTATCAGTCGACGTAAAGCGAGCTGACCGACTCGCCTTCGGCCATGCGGCGCATGGTCTCGGCCAGCATCTGGGCTACCGAAAGCTGGCGAATGCGGCCGGTATCGCGGGCGGCGTCGCTCAGGGGGATGGTGTCGGTAACCACGATCTCATCAAGGCTCGAGTTGTTGATGTTGTCAATTGCCTTGCCCGACAACACCGGATGGACGCAGTAGGCCACGACTTTCACCGCGCCTTTTTCCTTGAGCGCGCCGGCGGCTGAACAGAGCGTGCCGGCGGTATCAATCATGTCGTCGACGAGCACGCAGATCTTGCCGTCGACATCACCGATGAGGTTCATCACCGTCGCTTCGTTGGCATGCGGCCTGCGCTTGTCGATGATGGCCAGCTCGCAATCCAGACGCTTGGCGATGGCGCGGGCGCGCACGACGCCGCCCACGTCAGGCGAGACGACGATGATTTCCTCTGAGGTGTAGTGCTTCCAGATGTCGGCCAGGGTCAGCGGCGAGGCGTAGACGTTGTCTACCGGCACGTCGAAAAAACCCTGAATCTGATCGGCGTGCAGGTCGACGGTGACCACGCGGTCGGTGCCGGCCGTGGAAATCATGCGCGCGGCCACTTTGGCTGTAATGGGTACGCGCGAGGAACGCGGGCGGCGATCCTGGCGGGCATAGCCAAAATAGGGAATGATCGTCGTCACCCGGTAGGCCGAAGCGCGCTTGAGGGCGTCGATCATGACCAGCAGCTCCATGAAGTTCTCTGCTGCTGGCTGGCAGGTTGGCTGAACCAGGTAGATATCGCGGCCGCGAACATTTTCCATGATCTCGACCATGACTTCCCCGTCGCTGAAGCGCCCGACGTTGGCGCGCCCCATCGGCACACCCAGGTTTTCAGCGATGGCCTGGGCAAGCTCCGGGTTCGCATTCCCGGCAAATACCATCAGCGATGGATGACTCAAGAAAACACCCTTCTTGATTGCGGCTGAAAAATGGCAGGGACGGCAGGACTCGAACCTGCGAATGCGGGGATCAAAACCCCGTGCCTTAACCAGCTTGGCGACGTCCCTGCAAGGTGAAACCTTTTGCGCCGACGCACTGCGTGAGTGTCATCGATCGCTGCGGTCGTCATTATAACGATTTTTCGCTGCGCTTCGACCCCCACCTGCCGGCGCAAAATCCTGGCGCCGGAAAAACGTCCGTAGCGGCTGTCATTCCGGGCCTTCGAACTGCCACTCGCCAATCACTATCCTGACGCGATAGTCGCCCGAGTGCGCCTCCAGACGGGTGGGCAGAAGCCTGGCGTCGATTTGCTCGAAGCGCTGATATTCGAGCGTCCAGTCCGCCCCGGTCACGCCCTGAAGGGTACCGTCGTCGGCAAAGCGGACGTCACCGCCTCCGGGCGGCACCAGGCCGCGAATCCACCAGGCCAGTGCAGCCACCGGAATCGGCCAGCCAACGGCCTGCTCGACCAGCGGATCGGGTGTTGCGCCCGCCAGTTGCCCCACATCGCTGCCCTTCAGCCTGGCGCCTTGCGGGGCGAACCACAGCCGCCACTGACGGCCGCCAGCCGTGGTGCGCAGGTGAATCCGGTGCGCGTCGCCCTCGGCCTGCCAACTGAAGCCGAGCGAGCCGCCACGCCGACCATCGTAGAGCCCGACCCGGCCAGAGATATGCCAGTTGGGATGTTCGGCAAACCATGCCTCGCGCTCCGCCAGCCAGGCACCGGCCGGGCGCGGCTCACGCGTGGCGCAGGCACTCAGCAACAGGCACAGGCCGAGCAGCGCCGAAAGGCGCAGGCAATACGCGCTGTGGGCTGTCACTGCAGACGATCCAGACGCTCGAGCGTGGCGCGCAGATAGCCATCGTCGGGATGCCTGGCCAGCGCATGCTCGCTCAAGCGTCCGGCTTCTTCACCGTGCCCGGTCTGATCGAGCACCTCAATCAGATGCGCCATGATTTCCGCATCGGGGCTGCCTTCCAGCGCCCGGCGAAGATAATCGAGAGCTTCTTCACCACGTCCCAGCTTGTAGAGCACCCAGCCCATCGAGTCGAGGGTCGCAACATCGTCGGGGTCGAGTTCCAGCGCTCGCTTGATCAGGCGATAGGCCTCCTGGTGCCGATCGGTCTGATCGGTCAGCGTGTAGCCAAGCGCATTCAACGCCATCGCATGATCCGAGTCCATCTGGATGACCCGGCGCAAATCCTGCTCGGCAAGATCGACATCGCCGGCGGTTGCCGCGCTGAGCGCACGCGCGTACAGCAGGTCGGTGTTGCTCGCGTTGTCCATCAGTGGCTTGCGCAACATGGCAATCGCGTCTTCGGCTCGACCGTTGCTGCGCAGCATTTCCGCCTCGATCAGCCAGGTATCGAGCACCAGGTCATGCTCAGCACCTTCACGCAGCTCGGCAAGCAGCGCCCGGCCGGCGTCAACCCGCCCGAGCCGGCCCAGGGTGACGGCGCGGCGAAGCAGCGACTCCTGCTTGCGCGCCGGGTCGGACACACGTTGGTACCAGTTCAGTGCGGCCTGATCGTGGCCCATCAGCTCGGCCAGGCGGGCCACCAGAAATGCATGGCTGTCGCCCCACTCCGACTCGGGCAGACCGCGCAGGCGCTGCCACGCAGCTTCGGCCCGGGCTTCGTGTCCCAGCTGGGTCAGATACACACCCAGGGTATACAGCGTGCCGGTGCTGTCGGGCAATTCTTCCAAGAGCTCCACCGCTTCATCCTGGCGTTCGAGCTGTCGCAGCACTTCAGCTTCTGCCAGCGCCAGAGAAAAGTCTTCGGGATGGCTGACCCGCGCCTGTCGATACAGCGTCAGGGCCTGTTCGAAATCGTCGCTGTCAACCGCCAGCTCGGCCGCCCAGATCAGATGATCGATCTGGCCGCTGGCCTCGGCGGCCTCCAGCGCTTCGGCAAATGCAACGCCTGGCTCGCCCAGCCGCCGGTGGAGAATGCTGCGGGCGTGGGCCAGTTCACCTACCGGCGCCTGCTCGCCGCGGGCGCGCTGCAGGCGGTCGAACACTGCCCCGGCCGCCTCGGCATTACCGGTTGCCGCCAGCAGCATGGCCGCGCGACGCCACCAATCCGGCGACTCGGCCGAATGCTCCCGATCGAGCCACTCGGTCATGGCGGCCATCGCTTCGTCCGGCTGAGAGCGGTTGACCCGCGCTATAATACGCACGTGGTGGGCGGAATCGGCATCGTCATCCAGCGCCAGCCAGCGCTCGGCGGCCGCGCTCGCTATCGACCAGCTGTCGAGCTGCACGGCCAGGCGGGTGACCATCCGGGCCACCTCGGGGTCGCTGGAAGCGCGTGCCGCTGCCAGGTACTCCTCGAGCGCCGATGCATACTCGCCCACGTCAACCAGACGCTCGGCGGTGGCGATATGAAACATCGCTTCCGCCGACGGCGACGCCGCAGCGTCGAGGTCGTCATCTCCGTCCTGCTCCGGGCTCATGCTGGCGCAGGCTCCGAGCAACAGGCACAGGCTGCCGGCCAGCAAGGTCAGCTTGCACTGCCGAGCGGCGAGTAGGAAAATTGTCAGTTTGTCCATGAACCGGTCCTGCATGTCGCTTTTCACCCTGGGAATCAGCCACCAGACTGCGCCGATCAGCATCCGCGAACGAGTGGCTTTCGCGGCCGAAGCGCTGCCCGAGGCGCTGGCCTCGCTTTCGGCAGTGCCCGGTGTGGAGGGCTGCAGTATCCTGAGCACCTGCAACCGAACCGAGCTCTATATCTCGTCGCAACAGGCTATCACGCGCAGCGTAACGGATTGGTTACACCAATGGCACGGGCTTGCGCCCGGCCAGTTCCGCGAACACATCTATCAGCTTGAACACGCCGCCTGTACCTACCACCTGATCAAGGTCATTTCCGGCATGGACTCGATGATCATCGGCGAGCCGCAGGTCGGCGGGCAGGCCAAACAAGCGTGGCAGCAGGCGCAGAGCGCCAGAACACTGGACAGCAGGCTCGATCGCATGTTCCAGCACGCTTTCGCCGCGTCCAAGCGCGTACGCAGTGAAACCGGCATCGGGCGCGATCCGGTCACCCTGCCCTTCGCCGCAATGCGCCTGGCCCGACAGATTTTCGGCAGCCTGGATTCCCTGCGAGTCCTGTTGATTGGCGCCGGCGAGATGATCGAGGACTGCGCCACGCATTTCCATGCCAGCGGACTGAATGCGCTCACCATCGCCAACCGCAGCGCCGAACGGGCCAGCGACCTGGCCGAACGTTTCGAGGCGCGGGCCGCTGCGCTCGACGAGCTGCCCGAGCTGCTGGCCGAAAGTGACCTGATCATCGCCTGCACCGGCAGCCCCCGAGCCATCATCGACCGACCGATGTTTCGCGAGGCGCTGCGCGCCAGACGCCAGCAGCCGATGTTTGCGCTCGATTTGTCGGTGCCGCGAAACATCAGCGCTGACAGCGCCAGCCTGAACGATCTGTATCTGTATACCATCGATGACCTGCGCGCGATCGTGGAGTCGGCTCAGCAGCAACGGCAGCAGGCGCTTCAGGAGGCCAACGCCATTGTCGAGTCGGAAGTGGCCACCTTCGAGCGCTGGCTGCGACTGCAGGGCACTTCAACCACGCTCCGGAATCTGCGTCAGCGGGCACAGGGCGAGCGCGACCAGCTGCTCGAGCGCGCACAACGGGAACTTCAGCGCGGCGCAGATCCCGAAGCGGTCATGCGCAAGCTGTCGCACCGGCTGGTCAACCGCCTGCTGCACGGACCGAGCATTCGCATCAGACAGGCGGCTGAAGCCGGCGACGAAGACTTGCTGGCCGCCGCACGCTTCTATTTCACGGACGACGATCAATGAACCAAGGCATGCGTCAGCGACTCGCCGAGGCCGGGGAGCGCTTTGAAGAGGTCGAGCAGCTCCTCGCCAGCCCCGAAGTGATCGGCGATCGCCACCAGTTCCAGAAGCTCTCGCGCGAGTATGCCGAGCTCGAACCGGTCATCGGGGTCTGGCAGCGCTACCGCAACAACGAATCGGCCATGGAAGAGGCACAGGAGCTGCTCGAGGGCGGCGACGACGAAATGCGCCAGCTGGCGCGCGACGAGCTCGATTCTCTGGCAGCAGAAACCGCATCGCTCGAGCAGCAGCTGCAGCGGCTGCTGCTGCCGCGAGATCCCAACGACGAGCACAACATCTTTCTCGAGGTGCGCGCCGGCACCGGCGGTCAGGAGGCCGGCATCTTCGCCGGCGATCTGCTGCGCATGTACGCGCGCTACGCCGAGCGGCGCGGCTGGCAGGTGGAAATCATGTCGGCCCAGGAGAGCGAGGCCGGCGGCTTCCGGGAAGTGATCGCGCGCATCATCGGCAAGGGCGCCTGGTCGCGGCTGAAGTTCGAGTCAGGCGTGCATCGTGTCCAGCGCGTGCCCGAGACCGAATCCCAGGGCCGGGTTCACACCTCGGCCTGTACCGTCGCCATTCTGCCCGAAACCGACGACATCGAATCGGTCGATATCGACCCCAGCGAGCTGCGCGTCGACACCTATCGCTCCTCCGGCGCCGGTGGTCAGCACGTCAACACCACCGACTCGGCCATTCGCATTACTCACCTGCCGACCGGCATCGTCGTGGAATGCCAGGACGAGCGCTCGCAGCACAAGAATCGTGCGCGCGCCATGAGCCTGCTCAACGCCCGCCTGCTCGAAGCCCAGGTGCAGCAGCAGCGCGACGAACGGGCGGCCGAGCGCAAGCTGCAGGTCGGCTCCGGTGATCGCTCCGAACGTATCCGCACCTACAACTTTCCGCAGGGCCGGGTCACCGATCACCGCATCAACCTGACGGTGTACGACCTGGACAAGATCATCGACGGCGAGCTCGAAAGCGTGATCGCGCCGCTGGTCGAGGCTCATCAGGCGGAACTGCTGGCCGAACTGACCAGTCAAAGCCATTGACATGCACCAGAACGAGCTTGTAATCGACACCAGCGGGCGCGGACTGATCGACATCAGCGACCGCATTGCCGCCGAGGTCACCGCCAGTGGCATCACGACCGGACTGTGCCACGTCTTTCTGAAACATACTTCGGCCTCGCTGCTGATCAACGAAAATGCCGACCCGGACGTTCAGCGCGACCTCGAGACCTTCTTCACCGACCTGGTACCCGACGGCGACGCCCGCTTCCGCCACCGCGCCGAAGGGGACGACGACATGGCCGCCCATGTGCGCCTGGCGCTGACGCATACCGAGCTCACCATCCCGGTCCGCGCGGGCGCGCTGGCGCTGGGCACCTGGCAGGGTATCTTCTTGTGGGAACACCGCTACCGGCCGCATCGGCGCCACATCATGATCACGATCCAGTAGCCAAGCGGAGAACGCAAAACCCTCAGTCCGATAGATGCATCGCCCATATATTATATTAGGGGCTTATAATGCAGGGACCACAAGCCGGAAAAGGAGCCACCAACCATGGAGCTGGACCCGCTTCTTCTGTCTAGAATCCAGTTTGCCTTCGTGGTGTCATTTCACGCCATCTTCCCGGTCTTCACCATCGGGCTGGCCTCTTATATCGCGGTGCTCGAAGGGCTTTTCTATCGCACACGACGCCCGGTCTATCTGCGCCTGTCGCAATTCTGGACCAAGGTCTTTGCCCTGGTCTTCGGCATGGGCGTGGTCTCGGGCATCGTCATGTCGTTCCAGTTCGGCACCAACTGGAGCGTATTTTCCTATCAGGCGGCCAATTTCTTCGGCCCGATGCTCAGCTACGAGGTGGTCACCGCCTTCTTCCTCGAGGCGACGTTTCTGGGCGTCTTGCTGTTCGGGCGCGACAAGGTGCCGGCCGGCGCGCATCTGTTTTCGGCCTGCATGGTCGCATTCGGCACGTTCATGTCGGCTTTCTGGATTCTCGCCGCCAACAGCTGGATGCAGACGCCGGCCGGGGTGGAAATGGTCGACGGCACCTTCAGCGTGACTTCATGGGTTCAGGCGATTTTCAACGCCTCGCTGCCCTACCGGTTTGCGCATATGGTCTTGGCCTCCTTCATCTGTGGCGGGTTCGTCGTCGCCGGCGTCAGCGCCTGGTACCTGCTCCGGGGCCGCCACCGCAACAGCAGCCTGACGGCGCTGAAGATGAGTCTGCTGCTGCTGGCCATCGCCACGCCGCTGCAGCTGCTGATTGGTGACCTGCACGGACTCAACACGCTGGAGCATCAGCCGGCCAAGGTCTCGGCCATGGAAGCGCACTGGGAGACCCAGCGCGGTGCGCCCCTGATCCTGTTTGCCGTGCCCGATGCCGCCGCCGAAAAGAATCATTTCGAGATCGGCATTCCCCGCCTGGGCAGCCTGATCCTGACCCACAGCGCCGATGGCGAGGTGCCGGGGCTCAAGGCGGTGGCACGCGAGGATCGACCGCCGGTCGGCATCGTCTTCTGGAGCTTCCGCGTCATGGTCGGCCTGGGCCTGATCTTCATCGCCGTGGCGGTTGCCGGCGCGGTCCAGGTGCTGCGCCGCCGTCTCGAGCATTCACCACGGCTGCTACGCCTCATTTCATGGATGCCACCGCTGCCTTTCATCGCCGTGATTGCAGGCTGGTTCGTGACTGAAATCGGCCGCCAGCCCTGGATCGTCCAGGACCTGATGCGCGTCAGCGAAGGCGTCACGCCGTCGCTCGGCGGCGGCGTGGTGCTGGCTACGCTCCTGGGCTACATCGCGGTGTATGCCGTCGTTTTCACCGCCGGGCTGACATATCTGCGCCGGGTGATCGTCCTCGGGCCGGCGGCCGACCCCGAAGAGCCGGAGCATGACGGCGCGCACCCCAAACGACCCTGGTCGGCCGTGGACGAGCCGACCGCTTCGCACCCCGAGACAAGGAGCTGAAGATCATGGAACTGCTCGATCTGACCCTGATCTGGGTTTTCGTCATCGGCCTGGGCGTTTTCATGTACGTCCTGATGGACGGCTTCGACCTGGGCGTCGGCATTCTTTTCCCCTTTGCGCCTGACGATCGGGCGCGCGACGATCTGATGAACTCCGTCGCCCCGGTGTGGGACGGTAACGAGACCTGGCTGATCCTTGGTGGCGCCGGCCTGCTCGCGGCCTTCCCGATGGTCTACGCTGTGTTTCTTCCGGCGCTCTATATCGGTGTCTTCCTGCTGCTGGCCGGCCTGATCTTCCGCGGCATTGCCTTCGAGTTCCGCTTCAAGTCGCACGAGCACCACCGCCACTGGTGGGACCGCTCCTTCTGGCTCGGTTCGACCGTCGCCTCCTTTGTCCAGGGCGCCGTCGTTGGTGCCTACATTCAGGGCTTCGAGGTCGAGGGTTTTTCCTACGTTGGCGGAACGTTCGACTGGCTGACGCCGTTTACCGTCATGACCGGCCTGGGCGTGATTGCCGGCTATGCCCTGCTGGGCGCAACCTGGACCATTCTCAAGACCGAAGGTGAGACCCGCGACTGGGCCTGCCGCATGGCGCCCGCGCTGCTGGCAGTGGTCATGGTCTTCTTCATCGTCGTCAGCGTCTGGACACCGCTGACCAGCGAACACGTGCGTGCGCGCTGGTTCGATCAGGTGTCGGTGCTGTGGGCCTTTCCGATTCTGGCCGTGGCGTCTGCCGCCTGGATTTATCGCAAACTCCGGCAGCGCTCGGATGTCGCGCCCTTCATCGGCTCGATGACGCTGTTCGCGCTGTTCTATCTCGGGCTGCTGGCGTCCATGTGGCCCTGGGCCGTGCCGCCGGAGCACACCTTCTGGGACGCGGCATCCGACCCCGGAACGCAGCTGTTCTTGCTGCTGGGCGTACTGTTTCTCTTGCCCATCATACTGGGCTATACGGCCTGGACCTACTGGGTGTTCCGCGGCAAGGTCAAACCCGGCGAAGGCTACAGTCACTGACCAGCCGGACACGCCAGCATCACTCACGCAGGGCAGACAGACAATGATTGGCTGACGGCGCAGGAACCCGCCGGCTTTCGCGCCCGCCTGATGGCGCTGACCGCGCTGCAGGCGGCGCTGACAGCGGCTCAGGCGTGGCTGCTGGCGGCCATCGTCTCCGACGCCCTGCTCGCTGAAAGAACACCAGGCGAGCTCGCGCCCTCACTGGCCGCCCTGCTGGCGATCTTTCTCGGCCGCGCGCTGGTCGACTCCGCGCGCCGCTGGCTGGCCGCCGACGCCGCCGCCGTGGTCCGGGCCCGCCTGCGGCCGCGGCTGTTCACGCATATCGCCGACGCCGGCCCGGCCTTTGCCGCCCGCAGCGGCGTCGGATCTCTGTCGACCACGCTGATCGAACAGGTCGACCTGCTGGAAAAGTGGTACGGGCAATTCCTGCCGCAGCGCATCGCCGCGGTCGTGATCATTCCGGTACTGCTGATCGCCGTGTTCTGGCAGGACTGGCTCGCCGGCCTGTTTCTTGCCCTGGCCGCGCCGCTGATCCCGCTGTTCATGGCGCTGATCGGCTGGGGCGCCGAGCAGGCCAGCCGCGACCAGCAGCGCGAGCTGGTTCGCCTCGGCGGCGTTTTTCTCGATCGCCTGCGCGGACTCGACACCATTCGCCGCTTCGGCAGCGAGGCGCACGTGCTCGGCCGGCTGGAGGCACTGATCGAGCGTTTCCGTCAGCGCACCCTGGCGGTGCTCAAGATCGCCTTCCTGTCGACCGCCGCGCTCGAATTCTTCAGCTCGGTGGCGATCGCCGCCGTGGCCATCTACGTCGGCCTGGGTCTGCTCGGGCATATCGAGTTCGGCCCGGCGCCGGCGCTGACGCTCCAAAGCGGCCTGTTCGTGCTGCTGCTGGCGCCGGAGTACTTCCTGCCCCTGCGCCAGCTCTCGCAGGCCTGGCACGACCGGGCCGACTCGCTGGCCGCCGCCGGCGCGATCCGCGCGATCCTGGAAACACCGCCGGCACGCCGCGAGCCCGAAGACCCGGCGGCAGTCAAGCCCGGTCGCGCCTGCCGGATCGAAGGCCGCGGGCTGTCGCTGTCGCGCCCCGGCCGCGGCACGGTGCTTGACCGCCTCGACTTCCGCATCAACCCCGGCCAGCGGGTGCTGATTCGCGGCCCCAGCGGCAGCGGCAAATCCACCCTGCTCGACCTGATCGGCGGCTTTCTGACCGCCGACTCGGGCTGCCTGCGCATCGACGGCGTCGAGCTGGAGCGCATCGACGCCCACACGCTGGCCTCGCTGCGCGGCTGGATGGGCCAGCAAGGTGGGCTTTTCGAGGGCACACTGGCCGACAACCTCCGCCTGTCGAAACCCGACGCCGGCGACCACGAGCTGGCAGCCGCCGCTGCGGCCGCCGGCCTCGATGGCTGGATCGCCGATCTGCCCCACGGCCTGGCGACCACCATTCGCGCCTCCGGCGAAGGGCTGTCGGGCGGACAGGCCCGTCGGCTGCTGCTGGCGCGCACCCTGCTGCAACCGCGCCCGCTGCTTTTGCTCGACGAACCCACCGCCAGCCTCGATGCCGCCACCGCTGCCACGCTATGGGCCACGCTCGGAGCGCTCTCGCAAGGCGCCGGGCCGACCATCATCTGCGCCAGCCATGATCCGGCTGCAGCCGAATGGGCCGAGCGCATCCTGGAGCTCGACGGCGGCCACCTCAGGGAGGCTGCGCCATGAAGTTGCGACAGCTGCTCGGGCCCGCCTGGCGGCGGCACTGGCGCTGGCTGGCCCTGGGTGTGGCCCTGATGCTGGCGTCGACCATCGCCGGGCTGGCTCTGCTCGGACTCTCGGGCTGGCTGATCACCGCCAGCGCCCTGACCGGCCTGGGCGCCATTGCCATGCTCGACATCTTCACGCCCGGCGGCGGCATTCGCCTGGCGGCAATCACGCGTACCCTGGCGCGCTACGGCGAGCGCCTGGCAACACACCGTGCAACGCTGGGACTGCTGGCCGCACTGCGATTGAAGCTTCTGGGCCGTCTGCTGCGTCTCGATGAACTGCAGCTGCGCCGACTGCGGCGCGGCGACACGCTCAATCGCCTGACCCGCGATGTCGAAGCTCTCGACCACTTGTTTGCCGGCGTGGCCGGGCCGCTGATCGCAGCGGCCGTGACCACCCTGGGCCTTGCCCTCGTCCTGCGGCTCCTGGTCTCGTCCCAGGCCGCGGTGGTGACCCTGGCCCTGGGCCTGACGGGAGCGGCCATCACCGCGGCGATGGGGCGGGCCGGCAGAACGCCGGGCCGCCAGCTGGCCCAGGGCGAGCCCGAGCTGCGGCGCCATTGCAGCGAAAGCCTGGAAGGCCTCAAGTCGCTGGTGGCCGAACACCGCGTCGACGACCACGGCCGCCGGCTTGAAACCCTGGCCTCGACCCGTGTGGGGCAGCAAAGACGGCTCGATCGTCTCGATGCCGCGGGGCGCCTGCTGACCAACGCTGCCGGCTTCATCGCCGCCTGGGCCATGCTGCTGGCAGTGCTTCAGGGCACCTCCGACGGCCGCATCTCCGCGCCGATCGCGGTGATGGCGGTCATCGTCATGCTGGGCATGAACGAAGTCTGGCAGGTGCTGCCGCCGGCCTGGCGCCAGCTGACTCAGACCCGGCTGGCAGCACAGCGGGTCGCCGAGCTGGCCGCAACACAGCCACGACTGAGCGCCGGCGGTGCCAACGCCGCCCCTGCTGCGCCTGCCGACATCCGCATGGCGGGCGTTCGCTTTGCCTGGGCGGCGAACTCACGCCCCGTCATCGACGGTCTGGACCTCGAAATCGCGGCGGGCGAACGGCTGCTGATCTCCGGCCCGAGCGGCAGCGGCAAGACCACCCTTGCGCTGCTGCTGATGCGCCAGATAGATCCGCAGGACGGGGCCGTTTTCATCGGCGGGCTTGATCTGCGCACGATCAGGCCCGAAAGCCTGCGACGGCATATCGGCTACCTGCCGCAGCAACCGGTGATCTTTGCCGACACGCTGGCCGCCAATCTGCAGCTGGCCGCCCCTGGTGCCGATCGGGCGCAGATGGCGCGCGCGTTGCGCCGCGCTGGCCTGGCTGACTGGCTGGAAAGCCTTGATGATGGCCTCGCAACCTGGCTGGACGAAGGCGGGGCCAGCCTGTCGGGCGGCGAGCAGCGCCGCATCGGCCTGGCCCGCCTGATGCTGATCGACCCGCCGGCGGTCATTCTGGACGAACCCACGACCGGGCTGGATCAAGCCACGGCAGACGGCCTGTCATCCAGCCTCGAGGCATGGCTGGCAGACCGAACCACGATCATGATCAGCCACGAGCCCGAGCGGCTGCCGCGCCACAACCGGGTTTTGCAGCTGTAGGCAGGCACCGCCGCGCGCCCCAGAACACCGCGGCGAGCAGCGGCAGCAAGCCGGCCACGACCTGCGGCCGCAGCTGCGGACTGCCCGGACTGGCCAGCAGCACCGCGCCGGCCAGCGCTGCAGCCGCCAGCAGCCACCACAACGCGATGCGCGGTGCTCGGGGCAGCGGCAGCAGCATGAGCAGCCAGGCGGGGTTGAGCAACAACACCACGCGGTTGTCGTCAACGACCTCATGGCCGCTGCCGAACCACATCAGCAAGACCAGCGCGCCCGACAGCCCGATGGCCACAACCGCAGCCCGCCAGGGCAGCCGGCCCCAGAAACCGGAGCCAAAGCGCAAGGCCACGGCGACCAGTACCGCCAGCAGCAGTGAAACCACCCCGTAGACTGGCCATTGCGACGCCGGGTAATCCGGGGCGCCGTGCTGGCGCGAAACATACAGCGCTTCGGCCTCGCCAACCAGCGGCTTGCCGTCGACGGTGATCGTGGCCATCCAGTCCGCAAGCGCTGCGGGAATGAAGCCTTCCTCCCAGGCGGTGCGTGGCCGGTCGACCATCGGTCCCAGCAGCAACATCAGGCCGGCGTGCAGCGCCGGGCGGCCCTGATTGTAGCGGCGGATATGATCGCGGAAATTGAGCCGGGCGGGCCGGTCTTCGAGCTGCTGTCGCACCTGTCCGTCGACCACCTGATCGATCAGGTCGCGCAGCCAGGTCGAACAGTTGGCAAAGAAATAATCGTAGTCGTAGTACTGCGGTATCGGGAAGACGTTTTCCTGCAGCAGCCCGTGAAGTTCACGAAACCGAGCCGCGTCAAGGTCGAGCTGCTGGATACGAATTGAGCGGTCGCGCATGCGATAGAAAGCGAACTCGCGCTCGGGCGACGACACCGAGCCGAAATACTTCATGATGCCGCGGGCAAAATCGCTGTAGAAGCCCGGGCGGTCCATCTCGAAATAACCGAAGCTGTAGACGTGATCCAGCCCCAGCTCGGCATCGCGCAGCCAGATGGCGTTGTGTCCGAAGCGCTCCCAGACCTCCTGCCCCGGCCCGTAGGTGACCAGCCAGGCCTCCCGCGCCTGTGCGGTCAACGCCAGCCCCTGGCACAGCGCCAGCGCCAGCAGAGCGCGAAACAGGATGCGGGAGAGAGGACGGGCAATCACGGGCGCTGGCCGCCGGCACGCGCTAGCGCCGGGACACCTCCACGGCATGCAGGCGACGATCGTCGGCCTCGGTAACGACGAAATCCCAGCCGCCGATGGCCACCGACTCACCGGACTCCGGCAGACGACCGAACTCGGCGACCACCAGCCCGCCGATGGTGTCGTATTCATCATCGCTGAAGTCGGTTTCGAAGGACTCGTTGAAGTCGTCGATATCGGTCAGCGCCTGCACCAGATACTTGCCGTTGCCGCAGCGCTGAATATCCTCCACCGCCTCGGCATCGTGCTCGTCATCGATGTCGCCCACGATCTCCTCGAGCACGTCCTCGATGGTGATCAGCCCGGAAACACCGCCATACTCATCGACCACGATCGCCATGTGGTTCTTGCTGACCCGGAACTCCCGCAGCAGCACGTTCAGGCGCTTGGATTCGGGGATGATGACGGGCGCACGCACCAGCTCCTCGACAAAACCGATGTCATTGTCGCTGGCCACCACCTTGAGCAGGTCCTTGGCCAGCAGAATGCCCTTGACCTCGTCACGATGCTCGCCCACCACCGGAAAGCGCGAATGGCCCGACTCGATGATGATCGGCAGAATCTCGTCCAGCGATGCACCGTCGGCGATGACCACCATGTGTGATCTGGGCACCATCACGTCGCGTACCTGCAGCTCGTCGACTTCGAGTGCGCCTTCGAGCATGGTCAGGGTGTCGGATTCGATCAGGCCCTGCCCGCTGACATCGCGCAGCAATTCGATCAGGTCCTCGCGGCTGCGCGGCTCGCTGCCGAAAGCGCGTCCGATTCGTTCCAGCCAGCCTTTCGAGCTGGCGCTGCTACTGCCGTTTGAACTGTCGCTGGATTCTTCGTTCATGTCGGAAAGCGGAGCGGTCGGAAGCGGGTCATGACCGCGGCGACCGGTTGATTGGGTGGAAGGTCAATAGTCATCACTTGCATACGGATTGGCAAAGCCCAGATCGGACAGCAGCCCGATTTCCCGGGACTCCATCGCTTCGGCCTGCTGAGCAGAAATATGGTCGAAGCCCTGCAGATGCAAGATGCCGTGAAGCAACAGATGCGCAAAGTGCGCTTCGACGGATTTACCCTGCTCTTCGGCTTCGCGCTCGACCACGGCGGCACAGATCACGATGTCACCGAGCAGATTGATGCCGGTGCCCGATGGCAGCTCGGCAGGAAAGCTGAGCACGTTGGTGGCGTAATCACGCCCCCGCCAGCGGTGATTGAGCGCGCGCGCTTCGGGTTCATCGACGATCCGCAGCGTCAACAACGGCTGGCAGAGGCCGGCCAGTGCCGCGCGGGCAAACCGGCGTATGGCGTCGTCTTCCGGCAGCCTGCGGCTGGCGCTTGCGCGCTGGATGGTCAGGCCGGCGTCAGCGGCCGCCTCATTTGCCTTGCTCATCGGCGTTCTCGTAGGCCTCCACGATGCGGCGCACGATCGGATGGCGCACCACGTCGCGGGCGTCGAAAAAAGTCGTGCTCACGCCCTCGACTTCCTTGAGCAGACCGATGGCCTGGCGCAGGCCGGAATTGACCTTCGGCGGCAGGTCGATCTGGGTCAGATCCCCGGTGATGACCGCCTTCGAGCCAAAACCGATGCGGGTGAGAAACATCTTCATCTGCTCGGAGGTGGTGTTCTGTGCCTCGTCGAGAATGACGAAGGCATCGTTGAGCGTGCGCCCGCGCATATAGGCCAGCGGAGCCACCTCGATGACATTGCGCTCGGTCAGGCGCGCAGCCTTCTCGAAACCCAGCATCTCGTAGAGCGCGTCGTGCAGCGGCCGCAGGTAGGGGTCGACCTTCTGAGCCAGGTCGCCGGGCAGAAAGCCCAGCCGCTCGCCGGCCTCGACCGCCGGGCGCACCAGCACGATGCGCTGAACCCGGTCCGAATCCAGCGCGTCGACGGCGCAGGCCACCGCCAGAAAGGTCTTGCCGGTGCCGGCCGGCCCGACGCCGAAGCTGACGTCGCAATCACTGATGCGCCTGAGATAGCGCTTCTGGTTGGGCCCGCGGCCGCGGATCAGGCCGCGACGAGTGCGGATGCCGACCTCGACATCGTCGCTCTCGGGCTCGTCAAGGCCGGACTGCTGCAGTTGCAGATTGACAATGGCGGGGCTGAGGGTCTCGCGCTCTGACAGGCGATAGAGCTGACGTAATACCCGCCGGGCCGCGCTCACTGCATCGGGCTCGCCTTCGATGCTGAACAGATTGCCACGCGCGGCAACCGCCACGCCCAGCCGCTTTTCGATCAGGCTGATGTGTTCGTCGAGATAGCCACAGAGGTTGGCCAGGCGTTCGTTGTCGACCGGCTCGAGCTCGAGCGTGACGGCCTTTTCGGCTGCGGCGGCGGACATTTAAGCGGCCGCGTCCTGTTTGCTGTCGAGGCGCCCCCGGAGGGTATTGCTCATGACCTCGGTAATGACGACGTCGACCATCCGGCCGACCAGCTCGGGCGGCCCGGGAAAGTTGACGATACGGCTGTTCTCGGTGCGCCCGGCGAGCTCGCGGGCGTCCTTGCGGCTGATGTTTTCGACCACCACCCGCTGGCGCGTTCCGATCATGGCCTCGGCGTAGCCGCGAGCCTGAAGGTTGAGCTGCTCCTGAAGGCGCTGGAGACGATCCTTCTTCTCGGCCAGGGTCACGTTGTCGGGGAACGAAGCCGCCGGCGTGCCGGGCCGCGCCGAGTAGATGAAACTGAAGCTCTGATCGAACTCGAGCTCGCGCACAAGATCGAGCGTCTGCTGAAAATCGCGCTCGGTCTCGCCCGGAAAACCGATGATGAAATCCGAGCTCAGCGTAATGTCCGGGCGAACCTCGCGCAGGCGGCGGATCTTCTGCTTGTATTCCAGAATCGTGTGGCCGCGCTTCATCAGCGACAGCACACGATCCGAGCCGGACTGCACCGGCAGGTGCAGATAGTTGGCCAGCTTCGAGACCTCGCCGAAGGCCTCGATCAGGCTGTCGGAAAACTCCACCGGATGCGAGGTGGTGAAACGGATTCGCTCGATGCCGTCGATGTGGTCGATATAGCGGATCAGCAGCGCCAGGTCAGCGGTGCCGCCGTCGTGCATCGGGCCGCGGTAGGCATTCACGTTCTGCCCCAGCAGGTTGATCTCGACCACGCCCTGCCCGGCCAGCTCGGCCACCTCGGCAATCACGTCATCGAGCGGGCGGCTGACTTCTTCGCCGCGGGTGTAGGGCACCACGCAGAACGAGCAATACTTGGAGCAGCCTTCCATGATCGACACGAAGGCGCTGCCGCCTCTCTTGCCGGGGCTGGGCAGGTGATCGAATTTCTCGATCTCGGGAAACGAGATATCGATGGTCGGCTTGCCCGCCTGGCGTACCTTGTCGAGCATGCCCGGCAGGCGATGAATGGTCTGCGGACCGAACACCATGTCCACAAATGGCGAACGCTTGATGATGTTCTCGCCCTCCTGGCTGGCCACGCAGCCGGCCACGCCGATCACCAGGTCGGGACGGGCCTCTTTCAGCGGGCGCCAGCGTCCAAGCTGGGAAAACACCTTCTCCTGCGCTCTTTCACGAATCGAGCAGGTGTTGATCAGGATGACGTCGGCCTCTTCGGGGCTGTCGGTCAGCGCCAGGCCATGAGAGGCCGCCAGCACGTCGGCCATCTTTTCCGAGTCGTACTCGTTCATCTGGCAGCCGTGGGTGCGGATATAGAGCTTGCCCGCCATGAAGTCGCTCTGGGTTTTGATATGACCGCTCATGTTACCGCAGGAACGCAGCGACTGGCGAGCGTGAGCGAGATTCGCAGTTTCAAGCTGGAACGAGTCAATTCAAGTGTTCGGAGACTATGCCAGGTAGAGATTGGCCCCGGCTCACGGCAAGTACCTGGCCCGAATGCCAAGACTCGTGCAGATGTCCGAGCAATCAATCCCTACAGTCTCATCAGCATGCTCCGAGCGAGTTCGAAGTCCGCCGGCGGCGTGGTTTGATGCAGATTGTCCTGAACCGATGTTCCCGGAGAGCAGGCGCGCAGAAAATTGATTGAACAAAGAACCAGTCGCGGATACTGATTGGGTCCGCAACCCCCGAAACGTCGGCAAGAAAACAAGAGAATGGCTACCTTCTGAGCGTTCAACAGGCTTGCCTGCTGGTGGAACTGTAATGAATCCCGCCCCAGGGTCCACAAAGGCACTCCGCCGTTGCGGCTGGCGTGCGACTGGTTAATGTGAATCAGCTCCATTAGTTGATCGGGAGTAGACGCGTTTCTTACCAGCGCCGTGAAAACATCCGAACGTTCAGCTTTCGGAGCGCTCTCGAGGCGAGACGAAAATTCGTGCTGAGGACCGAGGTAGGCATCACGAGCAATGCGGTCTATCTCGTCCCCTGGCTCAGACATCGAGGAAAGCTCTTCCAGCATCCTGTCTGCGGATGTTTGATCGTAACCATTGCAATAGGTTTTCCTGGCGGCCATTAAAGCTTGAGAGTGTCCAAGTTGCTCCGCTGCGGCAATGTTCTCCGAGCTGCAGAAATCCTTGAGTTCACTCACTTTTTTTACAGCAAGGTCCGGGTTGAACTCCGCAAGAGCCGCCAACTCCTCCATGCGAGTAGGTGCAGACTCAGCTTCCTGGGCTTGCCTGACCAACTCGCGCAGGGCAACTGCGCCATCTACTTCAGGCGCTGGATCCTGCGATGGCCGTGCTGCCGGCTCATCCGGCTCCTTTGCCGCTTCTGGCGCAGAAACGCCTGGATCCATGGCCGCGACAGAACCTTGATCTGATTCTTGAACGGCCTGAAGCCGGCCTTGCCCGGCTTCAGGCTCAACCTCATGAGCAGCGTGCTGAGCAAAATAAGCCACTCCCAGAGCGACAATCAGCACACTTCCAACAACTGCAATGAACTTTCTATTCACCGTTCTATGGCTTCGTTATTCACAAGTTCCGAAAATCGGAACTGCAGGCAAACTGCAGTGCCTACATTGGATAACAAAAGACTCAGATTCACCAGTGCCGTAGTTGATTCGAACCGCTTCTCCTATGCTGACAGAAGGCAATCTTGGACCGATTTGGTTCGCCGCTTCCCCTTTTCGCACTGCCCCTACGTTCTGGCAGCCCACATCTTCGTCTCCAACAGTATCAATACGCTCCAAGTTTTTAACAATTAACTGGTACATACGCCCCACTTCAATCTCATCAGCCTTTGGAAGCAAGTCGCCTGAAGACCATGCGGGACCCGTGTATCCCATTGAGACAGCGTGACTCATCAATATAGCCAGTAACCTCAATACAAAAATCATACTCACATTCATCAGCCTTCACTACCGAAGAAAGCGTAAAAAGTAGGACACCAATGAGAAACAGACCCAATTTAGACATATTTATCTCCCTACCCCTTCAAAGCCGCGTCTCTTGTTACGGCTCGGTTTCCAAAACAGCAACAACGCCAACCATAATTAGACGATAAGACGTGTGCCACCTCATTCCCCATAACCGAATGATTACAAATGATAAAGCTGCCTGTCAAGGACAGCCTTGCTGTTCTTGCCGGCCGCCGCACCGGCGGGCTACTGCCACCAATTCAGCACCAGAGCGCTTGTCGTGGCACCAACTCTGCAGCTCTCCCGATCGAAGAATTGCGCAAACGCGCGACGCGTAGACATCTTGGCGTACGCCAGCTCTCATGCGCCATACCCTCCCCCTTTCAGCCTCACCGGCCCCGGCTGCGGAAGCGAACACGACGCGTTATCCGGCAGACCAGTTCATAGGGAATGGTCCCGGCCGCCTCGGCCGCTGTTTCGATTGCAACGCCCTGCCCCCAGAGCACGACTTCATCGCCTGCTCTGGCGTCAGGACAAGGCGTCAGATCAATGGTGATCATGTCCATGGAAACGCGTCCGCACATGCGGCAGCTCTTGCCGTCGACGAGCACCGGCGCGCCGTCGATCATGCTGCGGGGATAGCCGTCGCCGTAGCCAATGCCGGCCACGCCTACGGTCATGTCACGCTCAGCCGTGAAACGCGCGCCGTAGCCGATGCTCTCGCCGGCGGCCACGCGGTTGACGGCCACCAGCTCGGCGCTCAGGGTCATGGCCGGCTCCAGGCCCAGCGCAGCCCCGGGCTGGCCGGGCAGCGGCGAGATGCCGTAGAGCAGCAGACCCGCCCGAACCCAATCGAGGCGGGCTTCGGGCAGTTTGATCAGCCCGGCCGAATTGGCCAGACAACGCTCGCCTTCGAGTCCGTCAGTCGCCTGGCCAAAGCGTTCGAGCTGCAGCGCGTTGAGCGGGTGTGACGGTTCTTCGGCGCAGGCCAGATGGCTCATGCAGTTGACCTGCTGCACGCCGGGAATCGCGCTCAGGCGCTCGTGCATGTCCACCGCCGCTTCGACGGGCACGCCGAGGCGGTGCATGCCGGTATCGATCTTCAGCCACAGGCGCCGGGCCGGCGAGCGCCCGAAACGCTCGAGTGCGTCGAGCTGATGAGCGTGATGAATGGTCAGCTCCAGCCCGAGATCGGCGGCCACGGCCAGGTCACCATAGGTGCTGACGCCCTCGAGCAGCAGTACCGGCAAACCGTTTCCCAATCGGCGAATGGCCCGGGCCTCCTCGATGGTGGCCACCGCCAGCATGTCGGCCTGCTCGAGCGCGGGCAGGCACAGGTCGATACGGTGGCCGTAGGCGTCGGCCTTGACCACCGCCATGACGCGGCTTGCGGGCGCGAACTCGCGCACCCGCTGGAGATTGTGGGCAATCGCGGTCGGATCTATGTGGGCGATGGTGTTGCGCGCCATGGGATGCCCCCCGGCCGGTCAGCCGTCCTGGCCGTAGTGGTCCGGCGTGAAATCGCGAAAGCGGACGAACTCGCCCTGAAAAGCGAGCTTGAAAGTGCCGGTCGCGCCGTTGCGGTGCTTGCCGATGATGATCTCGGCAATGCCCCGGTCCGGCGAGTCTTCGTTGTAGACCTCATCGCGGTAGATGAACAGGATCAGGTCGGCATCCTGTTCGATGGCGCCGGACTCGCGCAGGTCGGCCATCTTGGGCCGCTTGTCCGGGCGCTGCTCGAGCGCGCGGTTGAGCTGCGACAGCGCGATGACCGGCACCTCCAGCTCCTTGGCCAGGGCCTTGAGGCTGCGCGAGATCTCGCTGATCTCGTTGGTGCGGTTCTCGGCGCTGCCGGGCACCTTCATCAACTGCAGGTAGTCGACCACGATCAGGCCGATGTCGTGCTCGCGCTTCATGCGCCGCGCGCGGGCGCGCATGTCGATGGGCGTCAGCGACGGGGTCTGGTCGATGAAGATGTTGGCGCCCTTGAGCAGGGTCATGGCAGAGCGAAGATTGACCCAGTCCTGACCCTCCAGGCGGCCGGTTCGGAGGCGCTCCTGATTGATCTGGCCCAGCGAGGAGAACAGGCGCATCACCAGCTGGGTGTCCGACATTTCCATCGAGAACACCGCCACCGGCACCTTGTGGCGAATGGCGGCACGCTCGGCAATGTTCATTGCCAGCGAGGTCTTGCCCATGGACGGGCGGCCGGCAACGATGATCAGATCGGTGTCCTGCAGCCCGGAGGTCCGGCTGTCGAGCTCGGCAAAGCCGGTGGGCACCCCGGTCAGGTCGCCCTCGTTCTGCTGCAGCTCGTGCAGCAGATCCATGGCGCTGGACATGACCTCACGCACGCTCACATAGCCCGATGCCGTGTGCGCGCCCTGGTCGGCTATGGCGTAAATCCGCTGTTCGGCTTCCTCGAGCACTTCCTTGGAGCTGCGGCCGGCGGTCTGCAGCGCGTTGTCGGCAATCTCGGTGCCGATCTGGATGAGCTGGCGCAGAATCGACTTCTCACGCACGATGTGCGCGTAGCCGGCGGCATTGGCCGGCCCGGGCGTTTCGTTGGCGAGCATGGTCAGGTAGGCGCCGGAATCGACCTTGTCGAGCTTGCCGTGGCGGGCAAACCACTCGGCCACCGTGACCGCATCGCAGGGCTGCCCGTCATTGGCCAGCTCGGCTATGGCGCGGAAGATCAAGCGGTGATTCTGGCGATAGAAATCGCTCTCGTCGACCTGATCGGCAACGCGGTCCCAGACATCGGGGCCCAGCATGAGCGCCCCGAGCAGCGACTGCTCCGCCTCGTTGGAGTTGGGCGGTGCCTTGACGTTGCTCAGGGGAGTGATTTGCGCTTCTGCCACTGCTCTGGAATTACCGCTTGATTACTGCGCGAATGGCCGCTCAGTATAGACCCGTTTCGGGCCAGCTCGCCAACCGGCTGGTGCCCGCACCCGGCAACAACGAAAAACCACCGATTCAACCGAAAGGGTCCGGATGCGACCAACAGCGCCCGGAATCGGCTTCCTCGGTGGTTTTCCACCCGAACCCGGCGCGGTGCGCCGGGTTTCGATTCATCAGCTTTCGGCTGCGGTCACCGTGACCTTGACTTCGGTTTGCACATCGGCGTGCAGGATCAGGCCGACGGTGTATTCGCCGGGCTCGCGGATCGGGCCTTCGGGCATGTCGACCTCCGACTTTTCCACCGCAAAGCCCAGATCGGTCAGCTTGCCGGCGATCTCGTGCGGGTTGATCGAGCCGTACAGACGCCCTTCCGGGCTGACCGGCACCGCAAACGGCACCTCTTCGAGCGCGTCGATGGCTTCCTTGCGCGCTTCGGCTGCGGCGAGGCGCTCATCGGCCTGGCGCTGCAGCTCCTCGCGGCGGGCCTCGAACTCCTCGACGTTGGCCTTGGTGGCCGGCACGGCCAGGCCGCGCGGCAGCAGAAAGTTGCGACCGTAACCGGATCTCACGTTGACCGTGTCGCCCAGCTCGCCGAGGTTGTAGATGTTTTCAAGCAGAATCAGCTTCATGACGTCACCTCAGGCGATCAGTGGTTATCGGTATACGGCAACAGGGCCAGATAGCGTGCCCGCTTGATGGCCGTGCTCAGCTGGCGCTGATAGCGTGCCTTGGTGCCGGTAATGCGGCTGGGCACGATCTTGCCGGTTTCGCCGATGAAATCCTTGAGCAGATCCACGTCCTTGTAATCGATTTCCTCGATCCCTTCGACCGTGAAACGGCAAAACTTGCGTCTTCTCATGAATCGTGCCATCGGTCAGCCCTCCGCCTTGTCCTGTTGGTCAGTGTTGTCCGCTGCGGCAGCAGCCGGCTGGTCATCGGACTGCTCTTCTGCCTTCTCGTCCGCCGCTGCATCTGGCTTGGCAGCCGTTTTTTCGGCAGCTGCATCGTCACCGGATTTGTCCGCCGGCTTGTCACCCGCACCACGGCTGCTCTCTTCCGAGCGCTCGCGACGGGCGCTGTCGCGCTCGTCCTTGCTTTCCTTGCGCTTGAGCATCACCGACGGCTCGGTCTCGGCCTTGTCCTTGCGCACAACCAGGTGGCGCAGAATGGCATCATTGAACTTGAAGGTGCTCTCGAGTTCGGCCAGGGTTTCAGCGTCGCACTCGATATTGAGCATCAGGTAGTGCGCCTTGTGCAACTTGGCAATGGTAAAGGCCAACTGCAGACGCCCCCAGTCTTCACTGCGGTGGACACTGCCACCCTTTTCTTCGATCAGGCCACGGTAGCGATCGAGCATACCGGGCACCTGTTCGCTCTGGTCCGGATGAACCAGGAGAACGATTTCATAATGTCGCATTGTCGACTCCTTGTGGATTCCCAGGCCCGGAGGCAGAATGACCCCGGCCTGCAAAGCCCCCGGTCGGACTGTTGTACAGCCGCCGTGGAGCAAGGTCATGCCCGCAGCGCGAGCAAGCCGGGCATTGTATACCGCTGCCCCGGGCTCGAGCAAGACCAGGTTTTGCTCAACCATCCCTGGCGCCGCTTGACAGCCGGGGTGGCCGACCTATACTGCTGGCCCGTCGCCCCAAGCTTGAGGATCAGCACATGTCAGATGAAGACGTGATTGCCGAGCTGCTGACGCTGCAAAACCTCGGGCGTGAGGAGGCGCTGGCCGAAAAGCTCGAAGTCGTCGCGGTTCAGGACATTGCCGGAGCAATTTCCCAGATGCCGGTCGAGCGGCACGCCCAGGTGCTGCGCGCCCTGCCGGCCGAACGACGCGCGGGTACTTTCTCCTATCTCAGCCACGGCTTTCAGCTTGAAGTCATCAACCTGCTCGAGCCCGATGAGGCCCGGGAAATCCTCAGGGAGCTGCTGCCCGACGACCGCACTGCCTTTCTGGAAAGCCTGGCGCCGCAGGATCTGGAAGGCTTTCTCAAGCTGCTCGGCCCCGAAGACCTGAAACAGTCGCTGAAGCTGCTGGGCTATCCGGAAGAATCGGTGGGTCGCCTGATGACGACGCACTATGTTTCCGTGCGACCGGAATGGACCATTACCCGCGCGCTCGACCACATTCGCCACGAGGCCCACCGCGGCGAGACGATCAACTTCGTGTTCGTCACCGACCAGCGCGGCAAGCTGCTCGATGCCCTGCGGCTCAAGGCTTTCATCCTGGCGCGCCAGGATATCCGCGTCGAGAACCTGATGGATGAAGAAGTCATCCGGATCGAAGCCGATGCCGACCGCGAGCAGGCAGTCCAGACCATTCAGCACTACGACATCAACACCCTTCCCGTCACCGACCGCAGCGGCGTCCTGCTGGGCATTGTCACCGTCGACGACATCATGGACGTCGCCGAAGAGGAAACAACCGAGGACTTTCACAAGTTCGGCGCCAGCGGGCGCCTCAACGTGCCGGTCCGCGAAGCCAGTTCCACCTTTCTGTATCGCAAACGCATCGGCTGGCTATTGATCCTGGTTGCCGTCAACCTGGTCAGCGGGCTGGCCATCGGCTACTTCGAGCATTCCATCGAAGCCGTCATTGCGCTGGTGTTCTTCCTGCCCCTGATCATCGACAGCAGCGGCAACGCCGGCAGCCAGTCGGCCACACTGATGGTGCGCGCGCTGGCAACCGGGGATGTCGCCACCGGCGACTGGCTGCGGATCTGGGGCAAGGAACTGGCCGTCGCGGTCATGCTGGGAGCAACCATGGGGCTGGCGGTGGCCGGCGTGGGCATGTGGCGCGGCGGCCCGGAGCTGGGCCTTCAGCTCGCCGCAGTGGTCAGCCTGACGATGGTGGCCGTCATTGTCATGGGTTCGATGATCGGCGTGCTGCTGCCCTTTCTGCTGACCCGCCTGCGCCTGGATCCAGCCACCGCCAGCACGCCGCTGATCACCTCGGTGGCCGACATCGGCGGCATCTTGATCTACTTCTCGATCGCCAACGCCATTCTCGGGCTGTCACCCGCCTGAAACGGCCTCACGCTGCCAGGTATAAAAGCGCATGGGCGGCACATTGAGCACCTCCAGCTCGACGTCGGGCTTGCCCATGACCTCGGCACCGAGACGCCCAACCGCACCGCGAAACTGGTAGGCGACAAAGCGCCCGTCCGGCGCCAGGGTGTCGCGAATGGCGGCAATGATGGCCAGCCCGACCTCACGCGGCATGGTCGAAAACGGAATCCCCGAAATGACCACATCAGGCGCGTCGAGCTCGTAGCTGGCGAGGATTTCCGCCAGGTCGACGGCGCTGCCGGTGTGTGCCGTCAGCCGCGCATCGCCGATCCCCTCCAGAATCGAGGAGAACTGCGGGTCGAGCTCGATGGTCAGCAGACGTGCGTCGGCCGGCATGGCGTCCAGAATGGCGCGCGTTGTGCCGCCGGTGCCGGGGCCCAGCTCGACCACGGTCCGGGCCGAAGCCACCCGGGACGTATTGATGATGCGCCGCTCGAGAAAGCGCGAACTGGGAATGATCGAACCGACCTGCTCGGGGCTGCGCAGAAACCCCCGAAAGAAATCGATGCTGCGCGTAGACTGTCGCGGTGCCGCTTTGCCGTTGCCTTCCACAAATACTCCTTGGATGTTCAAGCGGGTCAAAGACTCATTCTATCGCGAAATTCCTGATCCCCCGGGGTTTACCCGAAGCGTTTTTATCGCTATCCTTGCGCGCTTGAAGTCGACCAACACCCCGGCAACGCTTGCGGTACAATGCGCGTCCTGTCGATCCGGTGGTTTTCGATCGGCGGATACAATCAGTTTACGGAGAGGTGGCCGAGTGGCTGAAGGCGCTCCCCTGCTAAGGGAGTATGGGGTTTATAGCCTCATCGAGGGTTCGAATCCCTCTCTCTCCGCCACACAAAAAACCCCGCCTCGCGCGGGGTTTTTTTATCGCCGAATCCGAGCCTCAACCGCGATCCGTGCCGGCCTCCACCTGCCCGGCCAGGTCCAGGAAAAAGGCGTACTCCAGCGCCGTCTGCTCCAGGCGCCTGAAGCGTCCCGATGCGCCACCGTGTCCGGAATCCATATCGGTACGCAAAAGCAGCGGGTTATCGTCGGTCTTGTTCACCCGCAGCCGCGCTACCCACTTGGCTGGCTCCCAGTACTGCACCTGCGAGTCCCACAGACCGGTCGTTGCCAGGATGGCCGGATAGTCCTGCGCCACCACATTGTCATAGGGTGAGTAGGAAAGCATGTACTCGTAGTACTCGGGATCTTTTGGATTGCCCCATTCGTCAAACTCGTTGGTGGTCAGCGGGATCGACTCGTCGAGCATGGTCGTGACGATATCGACAAACGGCACGTGGGCTGCAATTCCGCGATAGCGGTCGGGTGCGCGGTTGGCAATCGCGCCCATCAGCAGGCCACCGGCGCTGCCGCCGACGGCAAAAACGCGGTCACCGTCGACCAGGCCCGCCCGCACCAGATGATCTGTCACATCAACAAAATCATTGAATGTATTGATCTTGTTGAGCATTTTCCCGTCTTCGTACCAATGCCTCCCCATCACCTGACTGCCGCGGACATGCGCGATGGCGAACACGAAGCCGCGGTCGACCAGGCTCAGGCGCGCTGTTGAAAACGACGGGTCCCTGGTGAAACCGTAGGATCCATAGGCGTACTGATAAAGCGGCGCGGTGCCGTCGAGCGGCGTATTCCGGTGGTGCAGGATGGACACCGGCACCCGGGTGCCATCGCGGGCAGTGGCCCACTCGCGCCGCGTGCGATAGTCCGATGACGCATAGCCTCCGGGCACCTCTTCGCGCTTGAGCAGAGTGCGTTCGCCGCTGGCCACATCCAGCTCCCAGGTACTCGTCGGCGTGGTCAACGAGGAGTAGACAAAGCGCAGCGTCCCGGCCGACTGATCAAGATTGGTGCCGAGCACGACGGTATAAGCGGGCTCGTCGAACTCGAGCAGCCTGGAGTTGCCGCTGCCCCAATCCAGTATCCGGATCTGTCGCAGGCCGTTGGAGCGCTCGCTCACCGCCAGAAACTGATCAAAGGCGTCGAAGTCGTGAATGAACACCTCATCCCGATGGGCAACAACATCCGACCAGCGGGCACGATCAGCGTGTTCGTTCACAGGTGCGCTCATGATGCGGAAATTGGGCGCCTGGAAGTTGCTGCGAATCAGCCAGCGATCACCCAGATGATCGGCCTGGTACTCGTGATCGCGCTCGCGCGGGAAAAAGACTTGCAGCGGCTGGTCAAGGGCATCCGCCTCGACAATACGCATCTCGCTGGCCACGGTCGAGCGCAGATAGACGGTGTTGTAGGCGTTTGAAGTCGTTCGCGACACGCTGGTGTAGAACGCCGTGTCGTCTTCCTGGTGAACGATCTCGCCCGGCTCACCACTGCCGACGTGGTAGCGGCGAACGCGCCAAGAACGCAGGGTTTCAGGTTCGTTCTCGACGTAGTAAAGCACCTCGTCGCTGGCTGACCAGGACACGCTGGAAATACCCGTCAGGCCGGTGTCGACATCCTCACCGGTAGTCAGATCGCGGATATACAGGCGGTACTTGCCGACGGCCCACCGCGTCTTCCAGCCAGGCCAGGTAGCGACCGCTCATGCTGACGTCGCGATCACCAACGCTGTAGAAATCGTGCCCTTCGGCCAGTTCGTTGACGTCGAGCAGAATCTCCTCTTCGGCCTCGAGGCTGCCGCGGCGGCGAACGTGAATCGGATACTCCCGACCGGCCTCGTAGCGCGTGGAATACCAGTAGCCGCGGTCAAAATACGGCACGCTGCTGTCGTTTTCCTTGACGCGCGAGCGCATCTCCTCGAACAGAGTCTCGCGCAGCTGCGACTGGTTGGCCAGTACGGCATCGGCGTAATCGTTCTCTGCCGTCAAGTAGGCAAGCACGTCAGGATCCTGGCGTGTGTCGTCGCGCAGCCAGTACCAGGGGTCAGCGCGCTCGCCGGCGGGGGCGCTGACCATGTGTTCGCGCTGCTCGGCCATTGGCGGCTCGGGCAATTTCCGGGCGGTGTTGTCGGGTCGGGTTTCGGACTGATTTTCGGATCGGGATTCAGACATTATCTCGTCACTTGCATTGGCTGGTGCGTGCTCGCGGTCGCAGGCCACAAGAAAAAAACTCAGTAACAGGCCAGCAAGGCCGGCCAATGGCGTTTGCCTGATCATGCAGGGCTCCCTGAAGTTGAGAGATTTGCGCAGCTGGGCGCAGGCCAGTGATATTACACCAAGCCCGAGCCGCCAGCGGGCCGGCAGCGGTGGCGCCGTCAGCCCCCGCGCTCTGCGAACAGCTGCGCGAGCAGTCGGGCATGAAAGCCTTCAGGGTCGTGACCGTCATGCAGCCCCAACTGCTGTGCGCGCTCGAAGAAGCCTCTGGCCGGCCGCCCGCTGCCGGTGCGGCTGACGACCAGCGCGGCTCGCAGCGGCCGCCCCGCTTCCGCGTCGCGGGCAAGCAGCGTCTCGAGCAGGCGGGTGGTCTTGTGAATGCGTCCGGGCCCCGGCATGCCCAGCGCGTCGGCGACCTCCAGATAGGTCAGCGTACGCTGCTGCCGTCGCGCACGCGCGAGCAGCTCGGCCAGCCGCTCAAGGTAGCTTTCGTATTCATCGGGGCTCAGGCTTTCGGGCACGGCAAAGCGCCCGCTCAGGCCACGTCGGAATCAATACCGCAGTTGTTTTTCTCGAAAACCCTGTCAGCGCGGTAGCTGGAACGCACCAGCGGACCGGAAACAACTTCCAGAAAGCCCTTCTCAAGCCCGATTTCCCGCAGCTCAAGAAATTCTTCGGGCGTAACGAAACGCTCGACCGGCAGATGATTGACGGTCGGCTGCAGATACTGACCGAAGGTGACGATATCAACGCCGATGGCACGCAAGTCATCCATGGTCTCGATGACTTCCTCGGTGGTCTCGCCCAGGCCCAGCATCAGGCTGGTCTTGGTCAGCACCTTCGGCTTGTGGAGCTTGGCATGCTCGAGCACTTTCAGCGTCTGCTCATAGCCGGCGCGGGGGTCGCGCACCGGATGGGTCAGGCGACGCACCGTCTCGACGTTCTGCGCAAAGACTTCCAGTCCGGAATCGACCACCGTTTCAACATCGTGCAAACGACCCTGGAAGTCGGGCGTCAGCGCCTCGACCGCGGTGTGCGGATTGACCTTCTTGATTTCGCGCACGCAGGCGGCATAGTGCCCGGCTCCGCCGTCTTCAAGATCGTCGCGATCAACCGAGGTCAACACCACGTACTTGAGATCCATCAGCCGCACCGAAGCGGCGGAGTTGGCTGGCTCCTCGGCGTCCAGCCAGCCACGCGGGTTGCCGGTATCAACCGAGCAGAAACGGCAGGCGCGCGTGCAGACATCGCCCATCAGCATGATCGTGGCGACACCGTTGGACCAGCACTCGCCGATATTGGGGCACTTGGATTCCTGGCAGACCGTGGCCAGGCGGTGATCGTTGACGTTGCGCCGTACTTTCTCGTACTTGCCGCCCTGGGGCAGCTTTGCCCGCAGCCAGGAGGGCTTGCGGCCAACCGGTGCTGGCTCGGCGCCGGCACGCGCCTTGATGCCGTCACGAATGGCGGTAAAGCCCTGCGGCTTCTGAATCTTCTGCCCGCTTTTGAGGGCAATCGGGATCTGTCTGGCTTCGGTCACGCTGGGTACACTCCTGAATCATTCCGCTTGACTCGGATCTCATGTTAACCCATGGCCCGCGCGGACTTGCCATGAAATGGCTTGATTCCGGGCGGTCGATCAAAGCCGTGCGCGGGTTCCAGCCACGCCGGCAGGGGCGCGCGCGAACACCGCGTATTCGCGCCACCACGGAGCGCTGTCTGCACTACCCCGGGCAGGGGGCATTCGGCGTCTGCCGGAACATGGCTGGCGGCAGCATCCCAGCCCCAGCGACGCTTGAGCTCGCTTGAGAGTTCGTCAATACACAAAACAGTCATGAAGCAGCCTCCTTCGTCGAGTCGAGCGGGCGCAGGTGCACGACAAGGCGCTCGGGGCCGCCCGCAACCGGCGCGTCGAAGGGATAACAGGTAATCAGCGTCATCGCCCGTTCGGGCAGGCCAAGGTCGATGCCTGTCCGGCGCGAATCGACCACGCGGACGGTCTCGACCTGCCACCATTGGCGCTGACCATCCGCCGCGATCAGCTCGAAGCGATCGCCCGGCGCAACCGCCCGCAGAAAGGAAAAATGCGTATCCCGATGGGCCGCGAGCACGTGATGGCCGCCCTCGCCCACCGCCATGCCCGGGCCCCAGGCCATGACCGGTGTCTCCAGACCATCGAGCACCAGGCGATCGATGGACAGCCGCGGCATGCGCAGGCGCGCGACCGGATGACTGACCGCACCCGGCCAGGGGGCAACCGCTCGGTCGCTTCCGCGGGCTTCCTGCCAGGCGCGCTCCAGCAGGAACTGGCCCAGCCAGGCCTTGCCCTGAGTCCAGCCGGCGGAGCCGAATTGCCAGCCGGCCAGCGACAGCAGCGCAATGATCGTCAGCCGTCGCATGCTCATTCCTCCTCGCCGCGATGGATACGGCGCTGGAACAACAACAGCCCGACCAGCAGCAGGGCCACCGCGCCGCGCACAACCGCCGCCACGCTGCCGCCGTCGGTTGCCGGCATGGCCTGCAGGCCGGGCGAACGCCCGGCGGCGGGGCCGGTCTCGAGCGCGTGACGCTCGAGCGCGATTTCGCGGCTGCGCGCCGGCGTCTGATCGACCGCCACCAGGCTGGTCTGCGAGCTGACCAGCGAGTACGCCAGAGCGGTGTCGAGCACCTGGTCGGCCACCTGCCCGGGCGCAAGTGCCGGAGGGGCGCCATTTTCCAGTGCCGCGATACGCGAGCGCCCCCACTGGGCAGCCACGCCGGGCGCCGGCTGAAAGGCTTCCAGCGCCACGACCCGCTCGAACGGCCGTCCGTTGCTGGTTCCGCGCACCACCACGTCGCCGCGGAGCCGATCAGCGCGGGCCATCACCCGCAGCGGCTGTCCGACGTAGAGATCGGGCAGCGTCTGCGGGTAGAACTCGACCGGCCGGGGCCACTCGACTTCAAGGTCATGAATCACCGGGCTTTCAAGCTGGAGCACCAGCTCGCTCATGCGCTCGGCAATCAATGCAGTGTCGGCAATCGCGGTGTAACTGCCTCGACCGGCCGCGGCCATCCGGCGCAAGAAGGCCCCGTTGACGCCGTGGCCAATGCCGACGGCAAACAGGCGGGCGCGGCCCAGCTCGCCACGCGCTCGCTCAAGCAGTTCGCGCTCGTTGCCCACCATGCCGTCAGTGATGAAAACGATCTGTTGCAGAAAACCGGGCGCGGCCGGCGCCGCCAGAGCCAGATTCAGCGGCGGGCCCATGTCGGTACCGCCACCGGCCGCCAGTGCATCCACCCACTCGGCGGCTTCAAGGTGCGCCTGTTGGCTGAACGCTCGCGGCCGTGAATACAGCGCTTGCGCCCGGTGGTTGAAGGCAATCACATTGAAGCGATCGCCGGGCTTGAGGCTGGCCAGGGCATAGCGCAGGGACTCGCGCGCCTGCGCTATCGGATCGCCGGACATCGAGCCGGAGGTGTCCACCACCAGAGTCACCGCGCGCGGCGTGGCATCGGCCTCGAAAGCCTGCGGCGGCACCAGCGTGAGCATGACGTGCTCGTGACCATTGAACGACTCGGCAAAGGCGGCGCTCGCGGCCGCACCGGTCTGTTCAGGCTCCCAGATCAGCTCGAAGTCGCGCCCGGAGACATCGACTCCGTCAGCCAGCGTGACCTGCCACTCACCGCCGAGGTCCGTGACGTCGACGGCGTGATGGCTCGAGCGGATAGCGCTCAACTGCAGGCCCGGGCGCAGCGTTACGGTCAGCTCGACCGGGCGCTGCGGCAGTTCGTCGCCCGGCAGCGCCTGCAGACCGCGCTGCAGTGCGCGCTCGAATTCCCGGCCGGGCCGGAAATTCGGTGCTGACGTGGTCGGAAACTGCAGCCGGAACTGACCGTGTTCGTAGGCCACCGCCTGAGTGAAACCGATCCGGATCTCCACCATTTCTCCGGGCGGAATATTGGCCACCCGCGTCGCGAACAGATTGCTCTGATCACGCTCGACCAGACCGGCAATCCGCCCCTGTTGGCGAGCGTCTTCGTAGGTCGTCTTCGCCCGCCCTTTTTCCTGGATCTCGCCCTCGATCAGACGCTCGCCCAAGCGAATCTGCAGCTGCTCTACGGCTGATCGATCAGGCAGCGGAAAGCGATACACGCCCTCGGCCCAGTCTCCGGTGTGGTTGAAAAACTGCTGGCGCAGCTCGACCAGCGCCAGCGTACCGGTGACCTGAACATCCACCTTCGTCGCCAGCGACAGCGCCGCCGAACGCTCGCCGGAGGAAGAGTGCTCCAGCCACAACCCGGACTCCGCGGCAAACGCCGGACCCAGAACCAACCACAGCAACAGCAACGACAGGCGCAACATGAAACGAACTCCCGATGGAAACGATGGGCGCCATTTCAGCGCAGCGAGGTGGCAGATGACCTGCCATGCGCTGTCGGAATCCTGATCGAATGTGGCAAACTTGTGGCGGCCGCCCCGCAGCGGGCGAGGCAAAACTGCAAGGCCTTCCGGATGTCCCAGCGACTGATCGCCATCGTCGAAGACGAAGACAGCCTGCGCGAAAACTATCGCGAGGCCCTCGAGCGCTACGGCTTTGCCACCCGCGGCTACGCGCGCCGCGACGAGGCCGAGGCGGCGTTGGCCGGCCCCCTGCCCGATCTGGTGATCATCGACGTCGGGCTGGGCAATGAGCCCGAGGGCGGATTCGATCTGTGTCGCGCCCTGCGTCAGCGCTCGGCCAGCCTGCCGATCATTTTCCTGACCGCGCGCGACAGCGATCTGGATGCCGTTTCGGGGCTGCGCCTGGGCGCCGACGACTACCTGACCAAGGACATCTCCAACCAGCATCTGCTGGCCCGCATCCTCGCCCTGTTCCGGCGCATCGATGCGGTGCGCGCGCCGGATAACCGCGATGTTCCGCTGCGGCTGGGCTCGATCGAGCTCGAGCCCGACACCATGCAGGTGCGCTGGCGTGGTCATCCGGTCAACCTGACGGTGACCGAGTTCTGGATGGTGCACTGCCTGCTCGAGCGCCCCGGCCACGTCAAGAGCCGCTCGCAGCTGATGGACGCCGCCAGCCTGCTGGTCGATGAAACCACCGTGACCTCGCACATCAAGCGCATCCGGCGCAAGTTCGAAGCGCTGGATGCAGATTTCGACCGGCTCGAGACCGTCCACGGTGCCGGCTACCGCTGGCGGCCGGGCCATCAGGCCGCGGGGTGAGGCTACGCGCCCGGCTGGCCCTGATTTCGGCCCTGATGCTCTTGTTGCCGCTGGCGGGCTGGCAGCTGGTGCGCGCGCTGGAAGGATCACTGCGCGACAGCTACCAGCAGACTCTGATCGATACCGCCCGCTCTCTGGCGGCCGAGATTGCGGCCGGCGAAATCGAACTGCCCGCTGCCGACGGGCTGTTCGTGCACCGAGCCGAAAACGGCTTCGTGATCGATGGCCACACCGATGACTGGGCGCTCTGGCTCGACGAAGCCCAGCCGCTGACAAGCCCGAAGCCTGCCAGCGGCAGCGCCCGCGTGGTCCTGGCCGACTATCGCGGCAGCCTGCACCTGCTCGTGGAGGTCGAAGACGACGCGCTCGTGCTGGGCGGCCCGGACGGCCGCCCCGGCGACCACCTGATGGTCGGAATCCGATCTGCGCAAGGGCACGGCGAACTGCCGGTCAAGCCGCTGGCGCCGGGCTGGCTTGCCCTGCGCGACGACAACCAGGGCCTGCGCGCCCGGGCAGCGCTGCAGCCGACCGAGCGTGGCTGGCGCATCGAACTGGCCATCGACCAGCCCGACCGGATCAGCGCCCTGGACCTGCGCGTGGTCGATATCGACAGCCAGGCGGCAGCATCGCCGGCCGGTGTTCATGGAACCGCTGGCCTGCGCCCCCTGATTCGACCCTCCCGCGACCTGTCGCAGCAGCTGGCCGCGCGCCTGCCCGAGGGCACCCGCGCCTGGCTTGCCGGGGCCAACGGCTGGGTGATTGCGCGCGCTGAGCGCCAGCACCCGCAGACCGCCGACAATACGGCGCCAACCACCGGCTGGCTGCTGGCCACGACCGCCGCGCGGCTGCTGGGCGTACTGCCCGGAAATGCACCGCAGCGCGGCCAGAATCGCGACCGGATCCAACTCGACAAGGCTGGCCCACAGCCGGGCGCGCGCTGGTATCAACAGCCATCGGGCAGCGGCTTTGTGGTCAGCGCCAGCGCGCCGATCGAGCGCAACGGCAGGGTCGGCGCACATGTCGTGATCGAGCGCCCCGCCGACCGCTTCATGGCGCGCGCCTATCGCTCACTGCTGCAGTTGTTCGTCTTCGGCCTGGCCGGCATGTTGATCGTCGCCGCCGCTCTGATCGGCTTTGCCGCACGCCTTTCCGGCCGCATCCGCCGCCTGCGCAACGCCGCGGAGTCGGCCATCGACCGCGATGGCCGGGTGCACAGAGCCTTGCCGGCGCCAACGCACGGCGACGAGATCGGCGACCTGGGGCGCAGCCTTTCAGCCATGGTCGAACGCCAGCGCCAGCATCAGGACTACCTGCAAACGCTGGCCGACAAACTCTCTCACGAGCTGCGCACGCCGCTGGCCATGATCCGCTCATCGCTGGAGAACCTGGGCGAAGTCGACGATGCCCCATCGCGGGAGCGCTACCTGCAGCGTGCCGATCAGGGCTGCCAACGCCTGCAGCGAATGTTTCAGGCCATGAGCCAGGCGGCGCGCATCGAAGAAAGCCTTGCCGCCGAAGCGCTGGAAACGATCGATTTCGGCGAGCTCGTCGAGCAGTACGTTCAAGGTTGCCGTCAGACGTTTGTCGCCCGCCGCTTCACCGCCCGACTGCCGGCGCCCGGCGAGGCACGAATCGCCGCATCCGGCGAGCAGCTTGCCCAGATGCTCGACAAGCTGGTGGAAAATGCCGTCGAATTCAGCGCCAAAGGCAGCCGCATCACCCTGCGCGTCCTGCGCCGCGGCGAACGCGTTTGCCTGCAGGTCGACAACCCCGGCCCCAGCCTGCCCGCCGGGCAATCCGAGCGCATCTTCGACTCGATGGTGAGCTCACGCAGCGGCGGCGACGGCGCTCATCTGGGACTGGGCCTGTACATCGTGCGGCTGATTGCCCAACGGCACGGCGCCCGCGTTCGGGCTGCCGACCGACCCGGTGGCGCAAGGTTCGAAGTGGACTTCCCGCGCGGCCAATAACCGGCGTCAGGACTGGCTGTAGCGCCGATAGAGGATATTCACCCGCCGCACATACTCGCGGGTTTCAGGAAATGGCGGAATGCCGTCATGGCGACGAACCGCGTTCTCGCCGGCGTTATAAGCCGCGATGATGCGCTCCAGATCACCGCTGAACTCCTCGCCCAGCCACGCCAGATAAGCCACGCCGGCGGTGATGTTGTCGAGCGGATCGAAAGGATTGGAAACGCCGAAGCGGCGCTGGGTGCCGGGCATCAGCTGCATCAGACCCTGCGCACCGGTGCGTGACACCGCCTCAGGTTCGAACCAGGACTCGGCATGCATGATGGCGCGCACCAGGGCAGCGTCGACGCCGTAGCTTTCGCTGGCGGCATGAATCTCGGTCTGGTACAGACCCGGAATCAGCGGCGTTTTCTGCCAGTCCACGCCCTTGCGACAGGTGCCATAGCAGCCCAGGTTGCGCACCTTGTAGCTTGGGTTTTCGGGCTTGCGATCGGTATAGACGGTGATCCCGTCTTCGTCGACATAAGTATAGACCTGGGCACTGGCATCGGCCGCGCCAAGACACAACAGGGCCAGCGTCGCTGCGGCAATCAATCCCTTCATGGCGCGTTGCGGATGATTCACTTCAAAAGCCCCCGATAGCGTAAGGACAGGCCGCCCTGGTGATGGTTGCCGCCCTGCCCCGAGCGTTGCCCGGACCCTCGACAGCCGGAAACCGACGGCGTGGCCTCAAAATACTGCACTCGGCGCCCGGTTTCCAGTCATTGCCGGGCAACCGCGTTGATGCACCACAGTCATGGCAAGCAGGCCACCCGGGCGCGATCAGGCCCGTGTTCGCAGCGGCCCGGCCTCCAGGTGGCGCACGCAGTTGAGCGTCTCGATGCGCCAGGCGCCGTCTTCGAAGCCGAGCTCGCTGACCGACGCATTGTACAGCGCAACGGCCAGCTCGCGCTGCCAGGCCAGATCCTGCGCCACAAGCCCGGCCAGCAGGGTGGCAATGACGCCGGCAGAGCTCACCACAATCACGCTGCTGCCCGAGCGCAGACTGGCCTCCCACTCGCTGGAGGCGCGCATCACCCGCTGCTGGAACGCCGCCCAGGTGCCTGCTTCAGGGTCGCTCAATCCGCCGGCCTGCCAGGCAGCCAGCACCCGCGGGAACCAGGCCAGCAGCTCATCGAGATAGCGCACCGGATCGAGCAGCTGGTACCGGGGCGGCCGCTCGAGCCCCAGCTCCGCGGCCTACGCCAGCGCCGCGCGCACCAATCCATCGGTCGAAAACTCGTCGAGGTCGCCACTGCGCCGCACCCCGGCTGCGTCGGCAACAAGCGGTGCCAGCGTCTGCTGATGGCGTCGCAGCGTACCCGACCAGAGAATCGCTCCGGAACCATGCCGGGGCGCCAGCCGTGCGGCCAGGCGGCGCGCCTGACGATGACCGCATGCAGACAGACGATCATAATCGTCGCTGCCCAGGCTGGCCTGCCCGTGGCGAACCAGAATCAGGCGGGGCGGCAGGTCTTCAGGACCCTGAAACCGCGCAGCTGCCGCCATTCTTTTCCAGGTAACGCTGGTGGTAGTCTTCAGCCGGCCAGAATGTCTTTGCCGGCTCGATGGACGTGGCAATCGGGCGCTTGAAACGACCGCTGTCATCCAGTTCGCTCTTGACCTGCTCTGCGGTCTCGCGCTGGGACGGGTCGTGGGCGAAAATCACCGAGCGGTACTGGCTGCCAAGATCTGCCCCCTGGCCGTTGACCTGAGTCGGATCATGCAGCTCGAAAAACGCCCGCAGCAGCGCTTCGTAGGAGATTGCTTCCGGGTCGAACTCAACCTCGCAGGCCTCGGCATGCCCGGTCTTGTCGCTGCATACCTGTTGATAATCAGGGTTGTCAACGTGGCCGCCGGTGTAGCCAACGACAACGTCAGTCACCCCCGGCATCTCCCGGAAGCGCACCTCGACGCCCCAGAAGCAGCCGGCTCCAAAAGTCGCCTTTTCTGTCATGCCTTCTGACTCCTTGCTCGATTCAACGGCTGGCTGACATGCGAATGCATGCGCCAATCAATGATATCCGACCACGCCGGGCAAGACAGGTTCGCGCGCGACTTCCGGGCCTCTCCCGGCCGGCTTCTGGTCTTCAGCGCGCCCGTGTGAAATGATGCGGTGCCATGAAAGACGAAACCTTCCTCTGGTACGACTTCGAAACCTTCGGTGCCGATCCGCGCCGCGACCGCCCCGCGCAGTTTGCCGCCCGCCGCACCAACGCGGCACTCGAACCGATCGGCGAGCCCGAGGTGTTCTACTGCCGGCCAGCCGACGACGTGCTGCCACAGCCAATGGCCTGCCTGATCACCGGTATCACGCCGCAGACCGCACGCGAGCGCGGGCTGCCGGAAAACGAGTTCGCCGAGCGCGTCTTCCGCCTGATGAGCCGGCCCGCCACCTGCTCGGTGGGCTACAACAACTTTCGCTTCGATGACGAGGTGGTACGCCACCTGTTCTGGCGCAACTTCATCGACCCCTATGCGCGCGAGTGGGCCAACGGCAACAGCCGCTTCGACCTGATCGACCTGCTGCGCCTAGCGCGCGCCCTGCGCCCGGACGGCATCGAATGGCCCGACCACGACGACGGCAAACCCAGCTTCCGTCTCGAGGATCTCGCCGCCGCCAACGGCATGGACAGCAGCCGGGCCCACGACGCCCTGGCGGATGTCGACTTCACCCTGGCCATGGCCACGCGCCTGAAGGAACACCAGCCCCGGTTGTGGAATTGGGCGCTCGGCCTGCGCCAGCGCCAGCGCGTGGACGACCTGCTCGCTGCCGGGCAGCCGCTGCTGCATGCCTCGTCGCGTTTTCCCGCCCTGCCCGGCTGCGGCGTCGCCCCGGTACTGCCGATCGGCCGCCACCCGCACATTCCCAGCCAGTGGCTGGTGTGGAACCTCAACGTCGATCCACGCCCGTTTCTGGAATTCACCCGCGACGAGCTCGCCGACCGCTACTGGACTGCCGCCGCCGACCTGCCCGAAGGCGAGCAGCGCGTGCCCGTCAAGCTGGTGCGCAACAACCGCTGCCCCATGCTGGCGCCGATGAACGTGCTCGAACACAGTCGGGCCGGCGCGCTCGGCATCGAGCTCGACGAGCTCGCCAACCGAGCGCAGCTGCTGCGTGAGACCCCAGGTTTTGATGAGCGGCTGGGCGGCCTGTTCGCGGAGCGCGGAGCGGTTGACGGCATCGACCCGGAGCTTGACCTGTACGGCGGCTTCCCGCCCCGCGGCGACCGCCCGGTCATCGCACGCGTGCCGCAGCTCGAGCCCCGGCAGCTGGCCGGAATGGACGCCCCTTTCGAAGACGAGCGCCTCAACGAGCTGCTGCTGCGCTATCGCGCCCGTCTGTGGCCGGACTCCCTGTCGACCGCGGAGCGCCAACAGTGGGAGCGATACCGCAAAAAGCGCCTGCTCGACGACCCGGAACTGGCCAGCATCCGCCTGGACGAGTACCGCCAGCAACTCGAAGTGCTGATGCAACAGCGGCCTGAGCAGGAGGCCTTGTGGCGTGAATTGGCCGCCTGGCCGGCGGCGCTTGGCCTGGCTGAAGCCAATGACGGCGACGGCGGGCCATGAAAACCATGAATCAAGCAGTTACGGCATCTTCATGAAGCAGCATCTTCGAATGTTATGCACAACTGGTTGATTCCGACATTGACAGAATCTTCACGCTGCCAGGCCCGATGAAAACCACCTTGACATATTGTAAATCACTGTTTTTTCTCTTCTTTGATGGTTTGGCCACAAATTGATCAAAGTGCTTGAATGCCGGCCAACAGCCATGCAGCGCAATTTTGCCCACAAGGTTATCCACAGGTTTTGTGGATAACGGCCACAAACGGCCCCAACTCGCTGTTTTGTGACGACAATCACCCTTGCTTGCCCGGCTTCGGCCGGCAATTCAGGCCGCCAGGCCAGTCAGGGGAAGCTGCGGCTGGTCATGGCCGGCGACCTCGCCGGTCGAGCGCACAGCCCGGCGCAGAAGACGATCACTGCGCGGCGAGACAAACTCGACCACGCTGCCGTCATCGAAACGCATCATCATCACGACCGGCGGTTCGCCGGCGCGACCGGGACGGGCAATCACGCCGCTGACGGTCTTGCCCACAATCTCGTCGCGCAACCTATGGCTGCCTACACGCTTGCTCATGCTGAAATCTCCTGTTCTTTCGGCTACAGGGGCATTCCAGCACAGGGCTTTCTCAAAACCTGAGAAGGAAAAATTCCGATCCTGTCGATCGCGATTTGATTACACGCCGGCACGTCGTTTTGCCAATGCCGCGCCCTGCCCGGCCTGCCAACAATGAGGCTCCGTCGGGCACACCCGGCGGCATCAGCCAAAACCACACAAAGCAGCAAGGAGAGAGAACATGATTCGCAAGCTACTGATTGCAGGCATTCTCGCCCTCGCCGTGGCCCAGAGCGGGCTGGCACAGGAGATGAGCGTCAACATCAACACCGCAACTGCCGAACAGCTGGCCGAGGTGCTTGACGGCGTCGGCGCCAGCAAATCTCAGGCGATCGTTGACTATCGCGAAAACAACGGTCCCTTCGAGCATATCGACGAGCTGGTCAATGTGCAGGGCATCGGGCTGCGCACGCTCGACCAGAACCGTGAGCGCATCGAAGTGGGCGGCGATACGACTGCCGACGACTGAGGGTGAGCATGAGCCTCCCCGGCGCCAAGCCAATTCGGCCCGGCGCCGGGGGCCTTCTCAGCTCAGGGGCAGGCGGGAGCTGAAGGCGTGTGCCAGCGTCGAGCGATCCGTATGCTCGAGCTCGCCCCCCAGCGGCACCCCCTGAGCCAGCCGGGTGGTGCGAATACCGCGCGCCTGAGCCATTTCTCGCAGGTACTGGGCGGTGGCTTCGCCTTCCACCGTGGTGTTGGTGGCAATGATGATCTCGGCCACGCCCTCCTTGTCCAGGCGCTGTGCCAGCAGCTCCAGGCCAAGATCCTCCGGCCCGATGCCATCCAGCGGCGACAGCCGACCCAGCAGCACGAAATAGCGCCCGTCAAACCCGGTCGCCGCCTCGATGGCGAGCACATCGCCGGGGCTTTCGACAATGCACAGCACCCTGCTGGAGCGCCGCTCGCTGGCACAGATCCGGCACTCGTCGTCACTGGTGAAGTTGCGGCAGCGGCGGCAGCGGCGAATCTCGCGCATGGCGACGTCCAGGGCCTGCGCCAGGCGGCGACCGCCCTCGCGATCGCGTTCGAGCAGCTGCAGCGTCATGCGCTGAGCCGAGCGTGCGCCCACGCCCGGCAGGCAGCGCAGCGCCGCAAGCAATTCATCGAATGGATCGGTGCTCACGCCCGCAGAAGGCCTCAGAGATTGAACCCCGGCGGCATCGGCAACCCGCCGGTCAGCCCCGACATGCGCTCCCTGGTGGTTTCCTGAATTCGGCTGACTGCGTCGTTGATGGCGGCAGCCACCAGGTCTTCGGTCATTTCGCGGTCGTCGCCAATTTCCGGGTCGATACTCACCCGGCGCACTTCGTGCCGACCATTCATCTGCACCTTGACCAGGCCGCCTCCTGCCTCGCCGGTCACTTCCAGCTCGGCCAGCTCTTCCTGCGCCTTCTTGAGATCTTCCTGAACTTTCTGCGCTTGCTGCATCAGCTGCGCCATATTGCCTTTCATTGTCAGTGGCTCCGTGTGTTGATCGGACGAATCGATTCGCGCACAACCTGTGCGTCGAACTGCTCTACCAGGCCTTGAACGAATGGATCGCCGTCGATGGCCTCCTCGGCTTCGGCCTGGGTACGCGCCATCTGCTGTTGTTCGAGCGCGGCAGGCGTTTCCAGCGCCGTGTCGACCGGCTCGATGCTGATCCTCAGACTTTCGCCGGCCCACTCGGTGATGGCCTGCTCGAGCGCCTGACGAAAACGTTCACTGATGAACACCATATCGTCACGCGCGGCTGTAAACCCGACCTTGGGGCGATCAAAGCGCGCAACAACCAGCATGGCAGCCACGGTTCGAAAGGAATCGCTCAGCGGCAGCTCCTCGAGCACCCGCGGCCAGGACTCCGGGCTCAGGGCAACCGGCGCCGCGGCCGACACGGAACCGGCAGGCGTCGCCGGCTGGTTTTCCGCAGGCGCGGCGGCCACCGGCGCCGCGCTGGCGCCGGAAGCGGGCGCAGCCGCACCCGCTGATGCTGCCGATGTCGACGGTGTCGCAGCCGTCGCCTGCCCGTCGCCGTCATCGCAACCGGGCGACGGCTCGGCCGGCTGAAAGGCGAACATGCGCAGAATGGTCATCTCGCAGCCGCTTCTCTCCGTTGGCGCCAGCGGCAGATCGCGCCGGCCGATTATCGCGGTCTGATACCACAGCTGCACATCCTCGGCATCCAGACTTGCGGCCAGCGCCACCAGCTCATCCCAATCAGCACGACTGTCGTCGCGATAGTCGGGCAACTGCTGGATCAGCGCGATGCGGTGCAGCGCCTCGGCCAGATCGGCAAGCAGCTGGCCCATGCCGCGTGCCTGCGCGAAGACTTCGCCGACCGCCGCCACCGCAGCGGCCGCATCCCGACCAGCCAGGGCTTCGAGGATAGCGTGCACATGACGCTGTTCGACGCTGCCAAGCATGTCGCGAACTTCGGCTTCCAGCAGCCGCCCGCTGCCGGCCAGAGCCTGATCGAGCAGGCTCAGCCCGTCGCGCATACTGCCGTCGGCCGCCCGCGCCAGCAGTTCCACGGCCGCCTCGTCGGCCTCAACGCCTTCTGCCTCCAGAATGCGGCGCAGCTGGCCGCCAATCTCTTCGGTATTGAGACGGCGCAGGTTGAACTGCAAACAACGCGAGAGAATGGTGACCGGTATCTGCTGCGGGTCGGTCGTGGCGAGCACGAACTTGACGTGGTCGGGCGGCTCTTCGAGCGTCTTGAGCAGGGCGTTGAAGCTGTGGCGCGAGAGCATGTGCACTTCGTCGATCAGATAGACCTTGAAGCGCCCGCTCGTCGGCGCATATTGCACGTTGTCGAGAAGCTCGCGGGTATCGTCGACCTTGGTTCGCGAGGCGGCGTCGATCTCGAGCAGATCGACGAACCGCCCTTCATCAATGGCCACACAGTTCTCGCATTCACCACAAGGCGTACTGGTCACGCCCTGCTGGCAGTTGAGCGATTTGGCAAGAATACGCGCGATGGTCGTCTTGCCCACCCCGCGCGTGCCGGTAAACAGAAACGCATGGTGGACCCGTCCTTCGGCCAGGCCGTTGCCCAGCACCTTGACGACATGGGACTGCCCCACCAGCTCGGAGAAGTTGCGCGGACGCCACTTTCTGGCAAGAACCTGATAACTCACTGATCGACTACCGCTGTATGGATTGCTGGCGCGTGCAGCGCGCCGCCCGACCGGCGCGCCGCCAGTCGCCCCCGGAGTTTACACGAACAAATTGTCCGCAAGATACCCCGGACCGGGGCACCGGAACGCCGGAATGCGGCAATCGACTTGCCAGGTCGACGGCTTCAATGGGATAATATCGTCTGGCCTCCACCGGTCTTCCCACACTGGTTTTCCCGTCAATCCCGTCAGGCCCGGAAGGGAGCAGCGGCAGCGGGTCAATCAGGTGCTGGGGTCGGGCTGGTGGGGGCCTTCTCATTAAAAAGCCCCGCACAAGGCGGGGCTTTCAATAATGGCGGAGAGGGGGGGATTCGAACCCCCGAAGGGCGCTAGCCCTTGCCGGTTTTCAAGACCAGTGCATTCAACCGCTCTGCCACCTCTCCGTTCGGTCTCGTGAATTGTATACGCTTGATCCGCGGCCGCGGAGGCCGGGACACAAAACCCCGCTCGGAGCGGGGTTCTTGATGTGGCGGAGAGGGAGGGATTCGAACCCTCGGTACGGGGTTACCGTACACTCGCTTTCCAGGCGAGCCCATTCGACCGCTCTGGCACCTCTCCTAAAACTCCAATTGTTCCAGCCAATTCAACCGCCTCGCGGCGGGCGGCCCTGACGGGCCGCGAGAGGGAGGGATTGACTGCGCGCCTGTCGGCGCTTGCCCTCCGCTGCGCTGCGGGTTGCTCCGCCGACTCCGTCGGCTGCGCATCGTCCTCGCTGGCGCTCGGGTCGAACCCTCGGTACGGGGTTACCGTACACTCGCTTTCCAGGCGAGCCCATTCGACCGCTCTGGCACCTCTCCTAGGTAAATGGATTGCCGCCAGCGTTTCGCCGGCGGCAATCCTCCATTATACCCAATTACGCCGGTTGTCACCAAACGCTTGTTGAAACAACGGCGCGCATCAGGCGGGCTTCCGGAACAGGAAGATGCCCCACTCCAGATAGCCGGCCTCACCGCCGTCGACCCAGTGCTGCAGGCCGGTTTTCATGCGCTGGATATAGTCGTCGCTGACGCCACGTCGGCGCAGCTCGTCCTCGTTGGCTTCGAGCTCTTGTTTGACTCGGGCATAGTGTCGGGGCAGCTGCTCGCCATGATCTTCCCACTTCAGCTCTTCGAGCCCCAGCTCGGTGAGTGTTTCCCGATAAAATCCGGGTGAGCCCAGCGAGTCCAGGTGAATGCGGTCGTAAATGGGCTGCAATTTGTTCACCGGCGCATCGTCGGCTTGCATCGGATCGGTAAAAATCAGCCGGCCGCCGGGCTTGAGAACGCGCGCCGCCTCGGCGCAGACGCGGGCGCGATCACCGGAGTGCAGAATCGCATCCTGCGACCAGACCACGTCGAAGGACGCATCCGCTTGGGCCAGATTGGTGAAGTCGCCTTCGGTCACCTCGATGAGGTGATCCAGGCCCTGCTCTGCGTTCTTCTGGTGATCGCGCTCGTTTTCGACCTCGCTGAGGTTCAGCGCCGTGCAGCGACAGCCGAACGTCTGCGCCAGATAGCGCATCGACCCGCCGTAGCCGGCACCCAGATCCAGGACCCTGTGATCGGCGCGCAACGGATCCAGCAGCTCGGCCATACGCGCCACCGTCCGCCGGCTGGCATCGGCAATCGGGTCGTGGTCGGAGGCATACAGACCGATGTGGATATCCTCCCCTCCCCAGACGTGGTAGTAAAAGTTGTCGGCATCCTCGCTGTTGTAGTAGTCACGCGCGGTCTGCACTGCGCGGGAATACGCCTGTTCACTCATGTTCTGCTCCTTGGTTCATCCGTTCCTGCTGATCATTCCGCGTTCGTGTCGCCGGGCTCTTCCGGCGAGACATACTTCTTCTCGGCAACGTGGATGAAGAAGTCGGGCTCTTCCCCGGTCACGCCGGAATCCTCCTCGAAGTCGCCGTAGGTGGTGACCGTCTGGAAGCCGACCTCCTTCATCAACCTGCGGGTGTAATCGCGGCGCAGCGGGTACATGTTGAGGTGGAAGACCGACTCGTCGGGAAAGGTGTAGCGGAAGCGGGCCAGGCCGCTGTCGACGTGCTCGGGCTCGGCGCTGACCTCGTCGCCGCAGTAGTAGTATTTGTGCGCCGAGGTAAAGCCATGGTCGAGCATGGCATCGTAGTTGCGCTGATCCAGGATCAGGCAGCCGTCGTGCTTGAGGGCGGTATAGAACTCCGCCAGAGCCTTGCGCCGATCGTGCTCGGAAAACAGATGCGTGAATGAATTGCCCAGACAGATCACCGCATCGTAGGTGGCGTGCACGTCGCGGTTGAGCCAGCGCCAGTCGGCCTGGACGGTACGCAGGATATGGTTACGCCGCCGCCCGTTCTCGAACGCCTTGGCCAGCATCTCGGCCGAACCGTCGACGCTGCTGACTTCAAAGCCGGCCTCGATCAGGCGAACGGAGTGAAAGCCCGTGCCCGTGGCCACATCCAGAACGCGCTCTGCTCCCCGGTCCTTGAGCTGCTGAATGAAGAAGTCGCCTTCGCTGTCGAAGCGGGCGTCCCAGTCGATAAGCTCATCCCACTTGTCGACGAAACGGTGGACATACTCTTTCTGATAGTGATCGGTGTCGCGAACCTCGACGGGGTCACGGCCAAAATTCTGTTTCTTTGAATGACGTGCCTGATTTGACATGTAGTGTGGGCATCTCCTGGCATGTGCCGTTTTGAACTCGCTGCCGGCAGCGCTCGAATGCGGTATCTTTGCAATGCGCACACGGTCCCGGATCCGAGCGTCAACTCAATGACGGGATCTCCAGAAATCCGTGACCGGCAGCACGATGACTGCCAACGATACTAACAAGCCCGACCAACCTCTGCAGGACGGGCCCAACCGGGCCGCTGCAAGGCAGCAACTGTGCACGCGTCACGCTCAAGCCTGCAGAACCTGTCGAAGGTCGACAATCTGAACCGCGCCCAGCACCTCTTCGGCTACCCGGAAATTGCGCGATGAATCACATCTGTTTAACCTGCCGCGGCATACGCATCACAGCACGCATGACCGGGCATGCATCTTGCATCAGAAATCACAGCAGGCAATCAAACCGCCATCTTCGCCAACGCCGACAGAGACCATGGACCCAAGCCGGGAGACAGAGACAGAATGTATCCTGCAGACAGGTCATGAGCCTGCAGCGCATTGCCGACGATCACTCTCATGGCCGCACCCGGCATCCGCAGCAAAAGGGGAAAACAGCTTGAATCCGTTCAGAAAGCGCGCCCGCAGCCAGGCCGTCACCGGGCTTCACCTGACGCCCCGCGTGCTCGCCACGGCCACCCTCGACGACCAGAAAGGTCGCAAGCCACGCTTGCTGGCGGCCCGCTGCACGACACTGTCCGGCGACGACGACCTGGAGCGCGTCGTACAGCGGGCTTCACCGGGCCGACGTTCCGCCATCAACCTGGTGCTGGCCGATGGGCATTACGATCTGTTGCTGGTCGAAGCGCCCGGCGTGCAGCCTTCGGAGCTGCGCGCGGCGGTGCGCTGGAAGGTACGCAACCTGATCGACTTTCATATCGACGATGCCGTCATCGACGTATTCGAAATCCCGGGCCAGAGCAATCGGCCCCGCGGGCAGGCCATGATGTACGTCGTGGCGGCCCGGGCGCGCGACGTGCGCGAGTACATCGACGCCATCGAGGGTGCCGACCTCGCGCTTGAAGTCATCGACATCACGGAAATGGCGCTGCGCAATCTCGCCGCCCGACTCGAGGCCGACGTTCGCGGTGTGGCCATGCTGTATCTCGAAGAGGAACACGGCATCATCACCATCACCCGCCAGGGCAGCCTGTACCTGAGCCGGCGGCTGGAGACCGGCAGCAATCAGCTGTTCGACGAACCTGAAGCCGCTCAGGATCAGATTGCGCTCGAGGTGCAGCGCTCGCTGGACTACTACGATAGCCACTTCAGCCAGCCTCCGGTTGCCGCGCTGAGCGTCCTGCCCGGTTTTGCCGCCCACCAGGGCCTGGTTGAATCACTCAGCGGCAGCCTGAACCTGGACGTGGCCGGCTATCGCGCCGAAGACATCGTCGACAGCGAAGTGGAGTTGCCCGACCAGCATCTGGCCGAGTTCCTGATTGCGCTTGGCGCTGCGCTGCGCCAGGAGGAGCTGAGCCTGTGAATCAACAGATCAACCTCTATCAGCCGATCTTTCGCAAGGAGCGAATCGTCTTTTCGGCGCAGACCATTGCCTGGCTTGCCCTGGGCCTGATCATGCTGTTGATCCTGTGGTCGCTGCTGGTCGGCCAGCGCGTTGCCGGTCTGGAAGCGGAGCTGGAGCGCCAGCAGCAGGCCGAGCAGCGCGCAGTCGATCAGGTCACGCAGATGCAGGCGAACATGCCCTCCGACGAGCCCGATGCCGCGCTTGCCGCCCGGGTCGAGCGCCTGCGCGCGCGGCGCGAAGGGCTGAGCGAGAGCCTGGCGGTGCTCAAGCGGCGCATGCCCGCCACCGAACTCGACCTGCGCCGCCGTCTTGACGCGCTTGCCGCCCGCGTGCCAGCGGGCGTCTGGCTGACCGGCATTCACATGGCCGACCAGGGTCAGGCGCTTGCCGTCAGCGGCAACGCCCTTGAAGCCCGGCTCATTCCTGCCTGGCTGGAGGAGCTATCCGCCTCGGAGGAGTTTTCCGGCATGGGTTTTCGCCAGGTGCACATCGCTGAGCGCGCCGACGACCGACCCGGCGTCGAGTTCACCATTTCCACCGCGGCAAGGGAAGAACAATGACTCCGCGTGAACGCATCAAGCAGCTGACCGAACGCATCAACGCCATGAGCCTGCGCGAGCGGGGGCTGTTGCTGCTGGCCGTTTTTGCCGTCATCATCCTGCTGTGGGACTTTTCCACCATGCAGCCGCTTGGCGAACGCCGCGAGAACGCCAACACCCAGCTGACCGAGGTCAGCCGGCGCGTAAGCGCGCTGACCGACAACCTGCAGCAGCTCGCCAGCGCGCGCGGCCACGATCCCGATCGCGCGCTGGAGCAGGAGCGCGAGATGCTCGAAGGCCGAATCGAAGCCCTGGAAGTGCAGCTGGCCGAGCGCCACGGCGGCGTGGCCACGCCCAGACAATCGGTTTCGGTTCTTGCCGGCCTGCTGGCGCAACGCGCCGGAGTGGACATCATTGCCCTGGAAAACATCGAACCCGGTCGACTGCACAACGCCTCCGGCGATCCGGTGCCCGGCCTGTTCGTCCACCGCGTGCGCGTCGTGATCGAAAGTGATTTCCACGGCATTCGCGACTATCTCGAGCGCACCGCGCAGCTGCCGCGCGGCGTCTTCTGGGAGTCGCTGCAGCTCGACGTCGAGCAATGGCCGGTCAACCGGATCGAGCTGATGCTCTACAGCGTGACTCTCGACGACCGCTGGCTGGGAGTGTAAACATGCGCATCCTCACCGTGATCATCGCACTGGCCATTGCCCTGCCGGCCGCTGGCCAGACCGTACTGCGCGACCCCACCCGGCCCCCAAGCGCGGCCGAGGTCGCCGCCTGGTTTGACCAGGGTGCGCAGACCCGCGCCAGCACGCCGTTTCACCTGCAGTCGATACTGCTCTCTTCGCAGCGACGAATCGCCATCATCGATGGCCAGCGCCTGCAGGCCGGCGACACCATCGAAGGCGCCGAAGTGCAGCGGATCGAGCCCGGCCGCGTGGTGCTCGAGCGCGACGGCCAGGCAATCGAACTGACCATTGATACGCACCTGACCCATCACCCCGACGAACCGAGAAACTGATGCTGCCCAACGACTATTCCATGCTACGCCTGCTCGGCATCGCGGCCCTTGCCGCCGGACTGACCGCCTGTGCCACGACCGGCGACCGGGCCGCGGAAATCGACCGCAACATCCAGAGCGAACTCGAAGCAGCGGCCGCGCGTGAAGCGCCGGACGTGGACGAAACGCAGGATCTGCTGCTGCCCGAACCCGAGCCGGAATTTGCCCCGCCGCCGCAGGAGCGCTTCCACGTCACGGTGGAAAACGCGCCGGCGCGGCAGTTCCTCATGAGCCTGGTCGCCGACACCGATCTCAACATGGTGGTCCATCCCGACGTCAGTCAGACCATCTCGCTGGAGTTGCGCGATGTCACCATCGACGAGGTGATGAACATCCTGCGCGAGATCTACGGGCTGGAATACCAGCGCCGCGATAACAGCTATATCGTGCGCCCACCCCGGCTGGAAAACCGGGTCTACGAGGTCAGTTATCTGGACATCAACCGCAAGGGCTCCTCGCGCACCCGCGTCAGCTCGGGCCAGTCCACCGACAACCCTGACGCGCTGCAGAACGAGTTCTCGCGCGGCGGCCAGACGCAGGCCCTGCCGGGCACCCAGGGCAGCAGGGACCCGGCCACCAGCACACGTATCGAAACCGAAAGCGAATCCGACTTCTGGGATCAGCTGCAGACCGCCATCGTCGGTATTTTCGACAGCCCCGAAGGGCGCAACGTCATGCTCAACCCGATCTCCGGGGTGGTTGCCGTACGCGCCATGCCGCACGAACAGCGCGCCGTGGCCGAGCTGCTCGAGGCCATCCAGGGCAGCGTGCAGCGTCAGGTCATCCTCGAGGCCAAGATCGTCGAGGTCGAGCTGCGCGACGCCTATCGCTCCGGCATCAACTGGCAGGCGCTCGAGGAGATCAACGGCCGCCTGGCCGGCTTTGGCCAGGTGGCCGGCCCGAACATCTTCGACGACGGCGTCTCCTCGATCCAGGGCGACGGCTATCGCGTCAATCCCGGTGAGGTGGTCTCGGGCTTCGACAGCTCGGCGTTTGGCGGCAGCACCGTGATCACCGCCGACAGCGGCAACTTCAATGCCTTCATCGAGCTGCTCGAAACCCAGGGCGTCACCCGCGTACTTTCAAGCCCGCGGGTGGCCACGATCAACAACCAGAAAGCCGTCATCAAGGTCGGCACCGACGAGTTCTTCGTTACCGGCGTGACCGGCCGCACCGCCACCGGCGGCGCCAGCACCACGGCAGCCAGCTCGGTCGAGCTCACGCCCTTCTTCTCGGGCATTGCCCTGGACGTCACCCCGCAGATCAACCGCAGCGGCGACATCATTCTGCACGTCCACCCCACCGTCTCCGAGGTCAAGGACCAGACCAAGACCTTCACCGTCGAGGGCGAAGAGGCCTCGCTGCCGCTGGCGTTTTCCAGCGTGCGCCAGTCCGACAGCGTCATTCGCGCCCGCAATGGCCAGGTCGTGGTCATCGGCGGTCTGATGCGCGAATCGTCCGAGCAGAAGCGCTTCGGCACGCCGGGACTGAGCCGAATTCCCCTGTTGGGTCAGGCCTTCGGCAGCCGCCAGGAGCAAACCGTCAAGACCGAGCTGGTCATCCTGCTGCGCCCGATCGTGATCGACTCGCCGCAAACCTGGGCCCGTGAGGCCGAGGGCGCGCTCGATCGCGTCGGCGCAATGGACAGCACGGTCTGGCCGCGCTGAGCACACAAGGCGCCCCGATTCATGTACTGCCAGCATTTCGAACTCGATCAACGGCCTTTCCGGCTCACGCCCCACCTGGCCTTCCGCTACCCGGAGCCGTCCCAGGCCGAAGCGCTCACCACCCTGCGCGTCGCGCTTGAGCAGGGCGAGGGCTTCATCAAGGTCGTGGGCGAGGTCGGTCTGGGCAAGACGCTGCTCTGCCGCACCCTGCTCGATCAGCTCGATACACCGTTCGTGACCGCCTGGATGCCTGACCCGCACCTGTCGCCGGGCACGCTGCGCATGGCGCTGGCGCGCGATCTGGGCATTCACCTGCCCGGCCGGCCCAGCCAACAGCAGATACACGAGCGCTTGCAGACCGAGCTGGCCGCCATGGCCGCGGCCGGCAAGCAGCCGGTTTTGATCATCGACGAAGCCCAGGCGCTGCCGGCAAGCACGCTCGAAACCGTGCGCCTTTTGACCAACCTGGAAACCGAGCGCCGCAAGCTGCTGCAGGTGGTGCTGTTCGGCCAGTCCGAGCTCGATCGCCGCCTGGCGATGCCGCAGTTCCGCCAGCTGCGCCAGCGCATCACCTACTCCTGCCAGCTGGAACCGCTGGACCGCCGCGGCGTGGCCGACTATATCGGTCATCGACTCGAGCGCGCCGGCGCCAGGCGCCCCCTGTTCACGACACGGGCGCTCGATCGCATCGCCCGCGCCAGCGACGGCGTGCCCCGCCTGGTCAACGTGCTGGCCGACAAGGCCTTGCTGTCGGCCTGGGGCAAGGGCGCCAGCCAGGCCGGCTCGGCTGATGTGCGCCGGGCCATCGCCGATACCGAAGCCACCCGCAATGCACTGTGGTGGCCGCGGCTGCAGCCCGCCGCCCGCGTGGCCGCCTTCACGCTGGTCGCGGCCGGCGCCTTCGTACTGCTTGAACTGATGCGGAGCGGCGGATGAGCCTGATCAACGACGTTCTCAGGGACCTTGAAGAGCGCAAGTCCACCCCAGCGCAGAACCCGGCGCGCACGCCGTCACCGCCCGGGCGCGCGCAGCGCCGAATCAGCGCACGCTGGCCGCTCTGGCTGCTGGCGGCGGTGGCCGTCGGTGTGGTGCTGCATTTTGCTCTGCAAGACACCCGGCACGCGGACCCCGTCAGCGGAGAAGTGCCCCTGCTGGCCCGCGCCGACGGCGCCGCAAAGGCATCACCCGCGCTGCCGCCTGCACAACCCGTCAGCGCCGCCCCTGAACCCGCGCCGCGAGTTTCCGACGACAGCCACCGCGAGGTCGCAGCCCAGCCAGCAGCTGCAATTCCACCGGTCAAACCCGCCGACGTGGCTGCATCGGCGCCACCAAAGCGCACAGCGCCCCGGCCGGAACCCGACCACGAGCCGCGACAGGCAGCCGCCGACGACCGGCCGCGGCCAAAGCAGCCGCCCGCTGCGGTCGCACCCTCCGGCACGGCAGTCGCCGCGAGCGCCGGGCAAGCGCAGTCGGAAACGACCGCAACGGCGGCGCCGGAGCCGACCATCTCGATCAGCCGCGCGAACCCCGCGCCGGGTGCTGCCGGCCCACTGGCCACGGCGCGACGCCAACTGGCGCGCGGCCAGTTCCGCCGCGCCGAGGCGCAGCTTCGCAGCCTGATTTCCGAGCAACCCGAATTGACTGAAGCGTACCGCCTGCTGGCCCGCGCCCAACAGCAGCAGCGCCGGCCGCAGGCCGCCATTGCCAGCCTCGAACGCGGCTTGCAGCAAGCCGCTGAGGCCGCAGAGCTTGCCGCGCCGCTGGCGCGACTGCTGCTTCAGCGCGGCGAAACCACCCGGGCGCGCGCCCTCCTGGAGGAACACACCCCGCCGCTGGAGAGCGCAACGGACTATCACCTGCTGCTGGCCGCCGCCCGGCGCCAGGCCGGCGACCACAAAGCCGCCGCCGCAAAATATCGTGCGCTTGGCGACGCGCTGCCGCGCCGCGGCGCTGTCTGGGTGGGCCTGGGCGTCTCTCTGGAGGCACTCGAGCAGCGCGACGAAGCGCTCACGGCCTACCAGCGCGCGCTGGAAAGCGACGACCCGCGCGCAAGCCGCTTTGCCCGCCGGCGCCTGATCGCCCTCGAACCCATGATCGGAGAAACTCCATGAGCAGCGTGCGCAAGCCGCGACAGAAAATCCGCATCGGCGATCTGCTCGTTCAGCACAAGTTGATCTCTGAGAGCCAGCTTCAGGAAGCACTGGCCGAGCAGAAGCGCTCCGGGCACAAGCTCGGACGCACCCTGGTACAGCTGGGCCACGTCAGCGAAGACGAGCTGCTCGACTTCCTCGGCCGCCAGCTCGATATTCCGGTCATCGATCTGAAGCACTACAACTTCAAGCCGCAGACCGTGCGCCTGCTGCCGGAAACACATGCCCGCCGCTACCGCGCCATCGTGCTGGCAGAAAAAGACGACGAAGTCACGGTGGGCATGGCCGACCCCACCGACATCTTCGGCTACGACGCGCTGCGCAGCATCCTCAAGAAGCACGTCAACATCGTGCTGGTGCGCGAATCGGACCTGCTGCGCACCATCGACATTGTCTACCGACGCACCGAAGAGATTTCCTCGCTGGCCGAGGAACTGGGCGAAGAGCTCTCGGAAAGCGACTACGACATCTCCCAGCTCGAGGACGACGAAGGCCAGGTCGATGCCCCGGTCATCAAGCTGCTGCAGTCGATGTTCGAAGACGCCGTGCAGATCGGCGCTTCGGATATTCACATCGAACCCGACGAGCAGGTGCTGCGCATTCGTCAGCGCGTCGACGGCGAGCTTCAAGAGCAGGTCATCGAGGGCCGCCGCGTGGCCTCGGCCCTGGTCACCCGGCTGAAGCTGATGGCCTCGCTCAACATCAGCGAAAAACGCCTGCCCCAGGACGGGCGCTTTTCGGTGCGGGTCAAGGACCACAACATCGACGTGCGTCTGTCGACCATGCCGATCCAGTACGGCGAATCGATGGTCATGCGCCTGCTCGACCAGTCAGCGGGGCTGCTGGAGCTCGACCGGCTGGGCATCCCCGCCGCGATGGAGGCCCGCATCCGCCGTCTGATTCAGCGGCCTTCGGGCATGGTGCTAGTCACCGGGCCGACCGGCTCGGGCAAGACCACCACCCTGTATGCCGCGCTCAATCACATCAACCAGGCGGACCGCAAGATCATCACCGTCGAGGACCCGGTCGAATACCGCCTGCCGCGCATCAATCAGGTGCAGGTCAACCGCAAGATCGGGCTGGACTTCGCGCGCGTGCTGCGCACCGCCCTGCGTCAGGACCCCGACATCATCATGGTCGGCGAGATGCGCGATCGCGAAACCGCCGAGATCGGCCTGCGCGCGGCCATGACCGGGCACCTGGTACTCTCGACCCTCCACACCAATTCGGCACCGGCCACGGTCATGCGCCTGGTCGACATGGGTGCACAGGGTTTCATGGTGGCCGCCGCCCTCGACGGCGTCATTGCCCAGCGCCTGGTGCGCCGGGTGTGCGACTCCTGCGGTGAAGACGCCGAACCCGATGCCAGCCAGCTCGCCTGGCTGCAGGGCCGGCTGGGCGAAGAGCGCCTGGCAGACCTGAGCTTTCGCGCCGGCCGCGGCTGCGCCTACTGCTCCAACACCGGCTATCGCGGTCGCATCGGCGTCTACGAACTGCTGGAAATGGACGACGAACTCACCGACGCGCTGCGGCGCATGGACACATCGGACTTCAACCGCCTTGCGCGCAGCCGAGCCGACTACCGTCCGCTGATCGAGTGCGCGCTGGACTACGCCCGCGAAGGCATCACCTCGCTGGAAGAAGTGGTGCGGCTGGCCGGCGGGCTCGACGAGCTGCTCGACAGCAAGATGGATCCGGCTGGCGAGCCGGTTGCAGGAGAAGCGCAATGAGCGGGTATCGCTGGCGCGGCCGCAACGCGCGCGGGCAGCTGGTCGACGGCCACGTGGACGCCGACTCGACCGACGCGGTGGCGCAGCAGCTCATGCGGCTGGATATCACGCCCATCGAGATCGAGCCGGCGCCGGAGGCGAACGCCGAAAGCCCGAGCCTGCGCCAGCGGCTGGGGCTGGACCAGCCCGGCATCAACGATCTGATCCTGTTCACCCGCCAGATGTACACGCTGACCAAGGCCGGAGTGCCGCTGATTCACGGCCTGCGCAACGTCAGTGAGTCGACGCGCAACCCACAGCTGCGGCGCGCCATCGAAGACCTGGTCGAGGCTCTGGAGTCCGGCCGTGACCTCGCCACCGGCCTGGCTCAGAACCCCCGGATCTTTCCCGCCATGTTCGTCAGCATCGTGCGCGTGGGCGAGAACTCGGGCAACCTCGAGCAGGCTTTTTCGCAGCTGACCGATTACCTCGAGCTCGAGCGCGACTTCCGCGCCAAACTCAAGCAGGCGCTGCGCTACCCGATCATGGTGATCGTGGCCATGTTCATTGCCGTGGCCATCCTGATGACCTTTGTCATTCCGACATTCGCCGATTTCTTTTCCCGCTTTGACGCCCAGCTGCCGCTGCCCACGCGCATCATCATCGGCGCCTCCAACTTCACCGCCGAATGGTGGTGGGTCATTCTGCTGGCACTCGGTGTTGCCCTGCTCGCCTTTCGCGCCTGGATCAAGACCGAAGACGGGCGCTACCGCTGGGACCGGCTCAAGCTGCGCTTTCCGGTGGTCGGCAAGATCCTGTTCCAGGGCGCCATGGCGCGCTTTGCGCGTACCTTTTCGATGACCTACCGCTCCGGCGTGCCGCTGATTCAGGGCCTGACGCTCACCGCCCGGGCAGTCGAAAACGAGTACATCGGCCAGGCAGTCAACGACATGCGCACCGGCGTCGAGCGCGGTGAGCTGCTCTCGCGCACGGCCGCCGCCACCGGCTTGTTCTCGTCGCTGGTTCTGCAAATGCTCACCATCGGCGAAGAAACCGGCGACGTCGATGCCATGCTCAACGAAACCGCTGAATACTACGAGCGCGAGGTCGACTACGACCTCGACAACCTCAGCGCCTATATCGAACCGATCCTGCTGATTTTCCTGGCCATCCTCGTTCTGGTTCTGGCGCTGGGCGTGTTTCTGCCGATGTGGGATGTCGGTCGTGCGGCGCTCGGCTGACAACGGCCCGGCGAAAAGCCATCAGTCGGGTTTTACCCTGCTCGAGCTGATCATCGTCATCAGCCTGGTCATGCTGCTGTTTCTGGCCGTCTGGTGGCGACTGCTGCCGCTGCGCGGCGACGCTGAAGCGGCACACGTGGCCACCACCATCGGCACCCTGCGCTCGGCGCTGGGTCTGGAGGTGGCCGAACGCATCGTCAAGGACTCGTCCGCAAGCGTCGCCGCGCTGGACCGGAGCAATCCGATTTCCCTGCTCGGCCAGAGGCCGGGCAACTATATCGGCGAGGCCGACCCCAACCGCTCGGCACCCATTCCCCCCGGAAGCTGGTACTACCACCCGCGCTCGCATCAGCTGCGCTACCGCGTCCGCTTTCCCCGCTACCTGGCCGGCGCGCCGGCAACCGACAAACCGGTCGAGCTGGCCTGGACGCTGCGCCTGCGCTATCGTGATCACAACAGCAACGACCGCTACGACGCCGGGGCCGACGCCCTGCGCGGGGTGGTGCTGGAAGCACTGAACAATCCCCGGTGGGTCGAGACTGGAGGCCGCGCCACCGAGGGGCTGGAGGCACCATGACCCCCGGTTCCGGACCGCAGATGAATGCACACGAGGCCAGGCGCCACGCAACCCGCCTGAGACTTTTGCGTTTGGCGCTGCTGGCCTGGGGGATATCGCTGTTCATTACCGGCATCGCCTGGGCCCTGGGCCTGCTGCGAATCAGCACGCTGGAAGTCAGCGTCGTTCTGATACTGGTGCTGGCCAGCCAGCTGTTCTTTCGCGTCGCCATTCGCAGCGGCTGGTCCAGGCGCTTTCGCGACCCGAGCATGACGCTGGCGCACATCCTGATCGCCACGATCACCACCCTATGGGTCATTAGCAGCGCCGGCGAGGCCCGCACCATGCTGCTGATGCTGTTCATTCTGGCCGTGCTGTTCGGCGCTTTCGAGCTGCGCCGCGGTGAATTCATGCTGGTGGCCACCGTGGCCGTAGCCGGCTACACCGTCATCGTCATGCGCGACATCCTGAGTGGGCAGATCACCAGCTCAACCGAGGTGGTCGTTCTCGAGCTGGCCGGCTTTGCCACGCTGATGGTCTGGTTGGCCTGGTTTGGCAGCCACATATCGAGCCTGCGCCGCACGCTCAGCCGCCGCAACCGCGAGCTACGCGACGCCACCGAGCAACTGAGGCATCTGGCCGAGCATGATGAGCTGACAGGCCTGCCGAACCGCCGGCGTCTGCTCTCCAGGCTTGAAGCGGCCGCCCGGGCATCTTCAGGCGGCGAATCAGGATTCAGCATCGCCGTGCTCGATCTTGATCACTTCAAGCAGATCAACGACCGCCACGGCCACCAGGCCGGCGACGAAGTGCTGTCGGAATTTGCCCGCCGGACAAGTGCCGTGCTGCGCGGTGCCGACTGGCTGGCGCGGGTGGACGACACCGTCGCCGATATCGGCCGCTTTGGCGGCGAAGAGTTTCTGGTGATTCTGCCCGGCTCCGATCTCGCCGGAGCCGCGCTCGCTGCCGAGAGACTGCGCGCGGAAGTGGCCGGCGCGCCCTTTTCTACCTGTGACGGCCCGATCGAGTGCACCGTCTCGATCGGCCTGGCAGAACACCAGTCCGGCGAAGAAATCCACCGCACCATCGCGCGCGCCGACAAAGCGCTCTATGCCGCTAAAAACAGCGGGCGCAACCGGGTCAGATCCGCATGAGCACCTCGGCCATTCTGATATCCACCGTGCTGGCGGTACTGTTTGTGCTGGCGCTGGCCCTGCTCACGGGCGCGCTGGCGCTACTCGCCGGCGGCCACCATGCGCAAGCGCCGCGCAGCGGGCTGGCAAGCGCCCTGCGACTGCTGGATAAACAGTGGCCAGTCGAGCGCCTGATCTACCGCCACCACCGGCCGTTTGGTCTTCTGGTGCTGGCCGCCAGCGCCTTCTGCTTGTGGCAGCTCACCCGCCCCGAACTCATGACCCTGCTGGCCGGCCGCTCACCGGCATCGATCCTGCTGTGGATTCTGCTGATCGGCCAGGCCCTTGCCCTGCTGATCGGCCTGATTATTTTCATCCGGCCAAGCCTGCTCAAGCCGGTGGAAACCGTAAGCAATCGCTGGCTCGACCTGGAACTTGCCGCCAAGGATCCTCCGGCCAGGCCCCGCATCACCGCGATACTGCTGATGCTGGTCGGCCTGATCGTACTGCTGGCCTCCGCCAGCCTGCTGCTGCAGCAGATCACGTCAGCTTTCGGTTGAACATATGCGCATAATCTGACCAATTGCGTCACCCGCTCACCGGCAAACCCCCGGCACGCAGGCCCTTCAGGCCCTCACCCAAAAGAATTTTCCGGCCAAAGCGCCAATTGGCACGGTAAATGCATATGCTTGGTCGTGGGTTGTCACCCGCCGACGCAGTACCAAAAACGGCTGCGGCCGGTTCGGCACTGCTGACGACAACCTTCGATTTCGACCCCGGACCGCGGTCTGCGTCGAAACATTCAACCCAAAGGAGAAAGACCAATGCAGAGCATCAACATTCAAAAATCCCAGGGCGGTTTCACCCTGATCGAACTGGTAATCGTCATCGTCATCCTCGGCATCCTCGCTGCCGTGGCCGTGCCGCGGTTTATCGATCTGAGCGAAGAGGCCGCCCAGGCTGCAGTGGAAGGAACGGCTGGAGGCTTGGCATCCGCGAGCGCGATCAACTTTGCGGCCTGTGCTGCCAAAAACTTTGACGGCAGCGAAGCCGAGTGCACATTGGTCGATGATTGCGATCAACTCGATGGCTTGATGGTCGAATTCGACAACGCTCGCTATACGATCGCCAGTGGATCCCTGGGAAGCGCCGCTGGCGATTCCGCCGAGTGCACGGTAACCGACGACGATAATAACGTCACCGCTACATTCCCGGGCATTTACACCGGCACCCCGTAGCCCTAATGCTACTAGTGCCAGCACGCGAAAGACCCCGCCTTTATGCGGGGTCTTTTCCTTCCATTTTTGCTCAACCCCGTCTGCCGTATTTGTTGAAGCCAGCTCCCACAGCCCGCTCTTCAACAGTCGGTCGCAAAGAACTCGATCCGCGGCCGCTCGCCCGGGCCGCCGGCGCGGGTGTAGCGGACGCGACAGCCGTTGAGATTGCTGGCCATCTCACCCGAGCGCAGGTTGATCTGCTCGCCGCCGCCGGTAAAGCGCACGCCCTGGCGGATGAGCATGCGCACGATGCCGGGCTCGGAGGCGTTGGGGTAGCCGTAGTGGGTGGTGATGAATTCGCCGGGCGCGCAGCTTGGCTGCGGGCACACGCGGGTGGTGCTGGAGTTGTCGGCGGGCAGCGCCGGGTTGCAATCCGCGTCGAGCTGGCAGGCTGCAAAGGCAATGGTCGCGGCACTGTGGGTCGCCCGGTACACGCCCTCGAGCTGAGCCGTTCGCGCTTCGCTGCGCAAATCCAGAAAGCGCGGAAGGGCCACCGCGGCCACGATGCCCAGCAGCAGAATCACGACCAGCAGCTCGATCAGGGTGAAACCATTCGCTCGGCGCGCTGCATGACCCATTCATTCCCCCTTGACGTCGTCCGCCCGCGGCGGCTTCCTGATGGTTCGCTGCAGCATACCCGTATCCGCAAACCCACCTCAAATGCAAAACCATCGACCAGGATCGATACCCCGTCGGGTTTGGCACGCAAGCTGCATTAAAATCATGACAGCATCGAGAAACCGGATCCGAACACGCTCAATGACCATGCGCCCTCTGAAAAACGGCTTCACGCTGATCGAATTCGTGATCGCGCTGGTGGTCATCGGCGTCGGCGCGGCCGTTCTTACCAGCTTCGTCACGCCCGCGGCCGGCAGCGCCGACCCCATGATCCAGGCACAGGCGCGCGCGATTGCTGCCGGATACATGGACGAAATCCTGCTGCGCCGACACGATCCCGGCGACTGCACGGGCGGGCGCGGCAGCTGGGATTCGATCCGCTGCTACGACGGCCTGAGCGAATCTCCCACCGATCAGTTCGGCAATGCCATTGCGGCGCTGAACGACTACCAGGTCACCGTGACCGTCAGCGGCAGCGTGCCGGCAGGGATCACCGTGGCTGTCTCGCACAGCTCCGGCAGCGTCGATTATTCGCTTCAGAGCCAGCGGGGAGCGTACTGACATGCCCGCCCACGGCCAGCAAGGTTTCACCCTGACCGAGCTCGTCATCATTCTCGTGCTCGTCGGCGTGCTTGCCGCCTTCGTCGCGCCGCGCATCAATATCGAAGGTTTCCAGAGAGCGGCTTTCGGCGACGAGCTCATCAACGCCCTGCGCCATGCCCAGAAGACCGCCATCGGCTCAGGCTGCCCTGTTCAGGCCATCGTCGATGCAGCAAGCGACAGCTACAGCCTGGCCTATACCGGCGCCGGTGGCAGCGCTTGCGGCAGCGGATCGACAGCCCTGCCCCACCCCACCCGCGGCGGCGCCTTTACCGGCAGCGGCGGCATCGATGCCGGCGGCGCGGTCGTTTTCGACGCCATGGGCCGCACGGCAAGCGGCCTGAGCATCACGCTGGCCGATGGCGAGACCATCATCGTGGAAGCGGAGACCGGCTATGTCCATCGCTAGCCACCGCGGCTTCACCCTGATCGAGCTCATCCTGGTGATCGTGCTCGTCGGCATCCTGGCGGTGGTCGCCACGGTCTTCATTCTGCCGCCCTTCCAGGCCGCCGCCGATATCGAACGCCGCGCCAGCCTGGTCGACGCCGCCGATCTTGCCATCAACCGCATCACCCGCGAAGTCCGCAATGCCCTGCCCAACAGCCTGAACGTCTCGGGCAATCAGGTCGAGTTCATCTCGACGGTGGCCCACGGTCGCTATCGGCGGCTGCCGGCTCCCGATGGCAGCGGCGATACTTTCTTTCCGGCCAATTCACAGGGCAGCTTCGATGTGCTTGGCAGCCTGCTGAACTCCGGCTCCATTACCACCCGCTCTCCAGGCACCGACTGCGGTACCAGCGCCGGCAGTTGTCTGTCGGTCTACAACACAGGCCAGAGCGGCTTCGATGCCTGGTCAGGCGACAACCTCGCAGCGATCACCGACGTCAGCGGTACTTCCATCAGCTACGACAGCGGCGGCCCATCCTTCAAGACCCACTCGCCGCAGCAGCGCTTTCATGTTATCGACAGAACCGTCGCCTATACCTGCAGCAACGGGCAACTGCACCGCCACGCCGGCTACGGTGTCGGCAACAGCCCGAGCGGCCCGGGTCATCTCGTGGCCGACAACATCACCGGCTGCACATTCAGCTACAACCCTGGCACCTCCACCCGCCGCGGCCTGCTGACCGTCCGCCTCGACCTGGCCAAAGATGGCGAATCCATCTTCCTGCTCGGTCAGGCCCAGGTACTCAACACGCCATGATCAGCATCAGACAACAACGCGGCGCCGCCCTGTTCGTCGGCATCTTCCTGATCACCGTCGTCGTAGTCTTCGCCGCGGTCGTGGCGCTGACATCGAGCACCCAGCACCTCGGCCAGGCACGGGCGGGGCTGGCAGAACAGGCCTGGTACACCGCGGTCGGCAGGCTGGAAGCCGAAACCCAGCATATTGCCAACGGCAGCGGCTGCACCAACGCCGACGAAACGGTCAACGCCTTTTTCGTGAAAGTCCGCTGCGCCGGACCACAGAACGTCAAGGAAGGCGACCGGTCATACGACATCCACACGATTTCCGTCACTGCCGGACAGGGCGATCGCTCAAGCGCCGTGTTCGTTCGCCGGACAGTCCGCAGCCAAATCACGGACCTGGGGAGTTGATAATGCGCACCAGCAGAACCCTGCCACATTCGATACTTGCTCTCTGCCTTCCGCTGGCGCTGCTTCTGTGCTCGCAGGTCCTTGCCCAACCGCAGGTTGACCGCTACACAAGCCCTGGAAATCACACCTTCACGGTGCCTGACCTTGTATACGAGATCACCGTGGAGGCCTGGGGTGGCGGCGGCCGAGGCGGAAACAGAAACAACCTGGGAGCATCCGGTGGTGGTGGCGGTGGCGCTTACTCCCGCAGCGTTCTGTCGGTGACACCCGGGCAAACGTTAAGCTTTCATGTTGGTGCCGGCAGCGGCTCGACCGCCCCCGGGCAGGACTCCTGGTTTACAGATCCATCCACTGTTCTCGCCAAAGGCGGGCAGAGCGCGGGCAACAACAGTTCCGTTGGCGCGCAGGGAGGCCAGGCTGCGGATGGCGCAGGCGATGTCCGCTTCTCTGGCGGAAGGGGCGCTGACAACCCATCGAACAGACGAGGAGGGGGAGGAGGATCCTCTGCGGGCCCAGCCCACAACGGCGTTGATGCCAACGGTAACAACGGCGCCGCCGCACCGGCGGGCGGCGGCTCGGGCGGCGATGGCGGAAGCACGGTCTTGATTATATTCAGTGGGGCCGGTGACCCGGGACAAGCACCAGGCGGCGGCGGTGGTGGCGGCGCCGGCAGATGGCTTGGAAGCGGCTCGGGCGGCGCCGGTGCCAATGGAAAAATCGTCATCAAGTATCAGGCGCTCGAAGTGCCTCCCGCAGAAATCCGAGCCGAATGGCGCATGGACGAAGCCAAGTGGGTCGGCGCCAGCGGAGAAATCGTCGACAGCAGCGGCAATGGCAACCATGGCACGGCCCGAACCGCCGGCGGCGATAACGCCGTGCCCGACACTGCGCCGGGCCAGGTCTGCCGGGCCGGGCGGTTTCGCGGCCAGGGGTTCAATCCAGTCAACCCGCCGCCCTACTACGTCGATGCTCAGCACTACGCCAGTATTCCCGACACGCCTTCCCTATCGCCGCTGGAGAGCGCCGGCGCCATGAGCATCGGCGGCTGGTTCCGCATGGAAGAGGTTGGCGGCAAACTGCTCCACAAGGGTGAAGGCGGGCCATCCCAGGAGTACCAGGTGTCGGTCGACGGCAACCGGCTCGAGTTCACCCTCTGGAACCGCTGGGGCAGTCCCGGATCCATGACCGTGAGTTCGCATTCTCTCTCGGCCGACACCTGGTACTTCTTCGTAATCACTGCCATGTCCTTGCCGGGCGGCGATGACGTGCTCGTGCGTGGCCACCTCTACGACGAGTCCGGCCAGATCGGTGCAGTCTCCGAACAGACGCTGAACGTTGACTACACCAACAAGCAAACCAGCGGCGACTTGTTCCTCGCTGCCGAGAGCTTTGGCAGTGCACCGGTCAATTTTTTCCAGGGCTTGCTGGACGAGCTGCGAATCTACAGCGGCATCCTTGAATCCTCCGAGATCGACAGCTTCTGGGCCAACAGTCGACCCTGCCCCGACTATTCCGGACCAGAGCTCGAGTATCGCTTCGAACAATCCTCTTTTGACGGCACCCCCGCCGAAGTCGAAGACAGCAGTGGCAACGGACGCCACGGCACCACAGCGGGCAGCAACATCGACAGCCGATTCAACCATCCGGCCACCCCCGGCAGCCCGGGCACCTGCCGTTACGCCAGATTCGAGGCTTCCAGCGATTTCCAGACGGGCGGCTACATTCATTCTCCAGGTGTTTCCGAGATTCTGAACCAGACCGCCACGATGACTTTCTGGATTCGCACCACACAATCCAGTGACAACAGCGAAGCCTGGCAGTCGCCGGGCATAGCGGGTATCGAACAAGTGGGCGGCACTGAAGATATCTTCTGGGGCTGGATAGACCAGGCCGGCCGCATCGGAATCTCCGTTGGCGATGACTACTCCGCAAGCCAGAAATCAACGCAGCCAATCAACGACGGCACCTGGCGACACATTGCGCTGACCTGGGATCAAGCCAGCGGCGATACCGAGATTTATATCGATGGCGTGCTCAATCAGTCGGGCAATAGCGGCGGGGGCCAAATCATCGGCAACAGCTATTCCAGTATCGGTCGCATCGAAAACACGAACCCGGGCACTGCCCCTTACCATTTTGACGGCGAACTGGATGAAGTACGAATCTACGAAGGCGTATTGAGTGCAGGTGAAATTGCTGCCATCAGCAATGAAACGCGACCGTGCGATATCGGTTATGACCATATCCGACTGCACCATCCTGATACCGGGCTGACCTGTTCACCCGTGACCATACTGGTAGAGGCCTGCGCCGATTCCGATTGCGATTCACTGTATGACGGAACCGTGGCAATCGATTTCACGTCGCCGGCCTCGGGCTGGACGCCTGATCCGGTGTCTTTCGACAGCTCTGGAAACGTCATGCTTCAACACACGACGCCGGGCATGGTGACACTGGGCGCTGTGGCAATCGATCCAGTTGCGAGCAATCCCACTCAGTGCTTTACGCCCGGCGGTGTGAACCCGACGTGTGAAATGGAGTTCTTCGACTCCGGTTTCGTGATCGACATCCCCGACCACGTCGCCGACACCTCCGTCACCGGAACCATCGCGGCCGTGCGTTCGGACCCGAACAACCCTGAACAATGCGTACCCGGCTTCGACGAACCCAAGGATGTCCGATTCTGGTCTCAGTACTTCAATCCGGGCAGCGGCAGCCTGCAAGCCAGCATCAACGGCAACGCGATTGCCACCGCCCAACCGGGCACGGGCATTTCGATCGCTTTTGACGGCAACGGCGTGGGCAGCTTCCAGTTCCAATATCCCGATGTGGGCAGAGTCGCAATCAACGCCAGGTATGTCGGCAGCGGAAAAGAGGCCGGCCTGGTCATGACCGGCCGTGACGACTTCGTCGCCCGCCCTGCCCGGTTCACGCTCGTTATCCCGGGCAATGAGGCAGCCAGCGACGAAAACGGTGATGTCTTCATGGCCGCCGGTGAAAATTTCGAAATCACGGTTGCCGCGCGCAACGCCAACAACGGCATCACGCCCAACTTCGGGCGCGAATCAACACCGGAAGGCGTGGATCTGGATGTGGGACTGGTTGCGCCGTCCGGCGGCTTGGCGCCCGGCCTGTCCGGGGGCTTCGGCAGTTTCGGAACCGACTGTGATGGCCATAGCGCAGCGGCGGGCACGGCCTGCGGCGAGTTTTTCTGGCCCGAGGTCGGCATCATCTCGCTCGAGCCGCGGCTGAAAAGCGGCTCCTATCTCGGCACGGCCGATGTCGTCGGCAGTCAGGTTGATCACGTCGGGCGCTTCATCCCGGACCATTTCGAGCTCGGCAGCGGCGAAATCATCGGTCGCGCCGGTCTCGGCGAGTGCGACGACAGTCCTTTCACCTATATCGGCGAACGCTTCGACGCGAAGTTCACCCTGTACGCAAAAAACGCACACGGAATCACGACGGCCAACTATCAAGGCGCCTTTGAGTTCCTTGGCGGTGGCGATCTCGATCTGTCGGGCACACCCGCGCCGCATATCAATGGCGGAACCGTTGCCTGGACCATGGGGGCCGGCGATGCCAGCGCGCAGTTGACACTGCCGCGTTCAGGCCCTGAAGGTCCCTACCCGGACTATGAGGTCACCACCGCGCCGATCGACGGCGACGGCGTCTCACTCAGCGGCAGCGGCCTGGTCGGTTCGACCGAGCTGCGCTTCGGCCGCATCGTCATCGACAACGCCATCGGCTCCGAGCTGGGCCCGCTCGATCTGCCCTGGCGGGCGGAGTACTGGGACGGCGCCACCTGGCGGGTCAACGAGGCCGACGAGTGCACCGCGATTGATCTTGTAGCTGAGGTCTCACTCGACACCGACCAGAATGATAGCGGCAGCGGGGCCGACACCGTTTCTGTCGGCGGCGGCAATACCCACATCGACACCTCCTGCAGCGTGTTGACTCTGGGCGATCAACCGCCGTCCTGCGGCTCCGATTCCGGCCCGGGGCCCGGCAGGGGAAGATTCCGCTTCACGGAGCCCGGTTCACCCGGCTGGGTCAAGGTGCTGCTGGGGCTCGACAGCCGCTGGTCTTTCCTGCAAGACGATCTCGAGGACAGCGGTGCTTTCGACGACAACCCCGAAGCGCGCGCCACTTTCGGCCTGTTTGACGGCAACAGCCAGCGCATTTACATTCGCGAAACTGCACCGCAATAGATCGGGGCCGGCTGTGGATAAGTTGCACGCCAGGAGCACATGACGCAGAATGACCATTCGCAGGGAAGCGGTAGCCACCGCAATATCGGGCAGGCAGGAATCCATGCTGCAGGTAATCGATCAATCCAGCCGGCATCGGCGCGTGCTGTTTGTCGACGACTCCCGGCTGATGCGCTATGCGGGCAGCCGGTTTCTGCATGACCACTGCGAGGTGGTGCTGGCTGAAGACGGGCGCGACGCCTGGCGCCGGCTGAACGGCGACGATCAGATCGATCTGGTCTTCACCGATCTGATGATGCCGGTAATGGACGGCCACGAGCTGATCCGGCGCATTCGCCAGTCTTCGGAGCAGCGCATTCGCCAGCTGCCCGTTCTGGTGGTGACCGGCAACGATGAAGCCAGCGCGCGCGAACTGGCCATCAGCGAAGGCGCGAGCGACTTCATCACCAAACCCTTCAGTCCCGAGGATCTGCGCCATGCGCTGGTGGCCGACAACCGCGCCTCAGCGCCGGCCGCCCCGCGCATTGCCGGCCTGCCTTCGGAGCTGGCGCCGGCCACCAGGCCGCAGAGCCCGTTTCAGCAGCCCGAAGAGCCGGCCAGCTACTGCCGGCGCCTGCAGCAGACCATCAGCTTTCATCAGCGCCAGCGCCTCGAACTGTCGCTGCTGCATATCCAGTTTCAGGGCTACTGGCAGCTCAACAACCGTTTTGGCCGCCACTGGGCCGATGCCGTGATGCGCAATCTCGACCGGATCCTGGTCGATGTGCTCCGCGACGAAGACAGTATTCACCGAACCGCCGATGACCTCTACAGCGTGATCCTCATGGCCACCGGACGCGACGGAGCACGGGTTCTGGTCCGCCGGCTGCGCCAGCGCCTGGTGGGCAGCCGCATGCGCTTTTCCAGCATGGAAGTGCCCATCGAGGTTCGCTTTGCCGTGCAATTTCCCGACCTGGCCGAGGAGGACGACCCGGAAATCCTGCTCGACGAGGCGCTGAAACTCGTCCACTGGCGGACCTCCACCCGCCCGCAGAGCGAAACGAACCGCCACTGATTCCCCTCCGGTCGCAGGCCGCCCGGCGCTCGCGGGGCCGCGGCGGAAGTTTTCGGCATTCATGGGGCAACCCGCCGGTCTTGCGGCGCTCGCAAGCCTTCCCGATCAGCTAAACTGCTGCATTGTTTTGCCGAACCAGCCTTGATGACATCTGCCTCGACGACACCCGAACCGTCCGACCTCTTTGGTGACGAGCCCGTCCGCCAGGTGACCCGCGACGGCGTGGACTACGTACTGCTCGGCACCGCCCACGTCTCGCGCACCAGCGCCGAGGCGGTAGAGCGCCTGATCGACAGCGGCCACTACGACGCCGTGGCCATCGAGCTGTGCGCCCCGCGTTACCAGTCCCTGACCGAACGCGACGCCTGGCGCGACATGAATCTGTTCCAGATCATCCGCCAGGGCAAGGCCGGCATGATGATGGCCTCGCTGGCACTGTCGGCCTACCAGCGCCGCATTGCCGAGCAGTTCGGCATCGAGCCCGGCGCAGAAATGAAGATGGCCATCGAGGCAGCGCGTCGATCCGGGCTGCCGGTGCAGCTCATCGACCGCGATATCGGCATCACCCTGCGGCGCGCCTCCCGGCGGCTGTCGTGGTGGAAGCGCTGGCTGATGCTCAACGGCCTGGTCATGTCCATGTTTTCGCGTCAGAAGGTCGCCGAGGAAGACATCGAGCGCCTCAAGCAAGGCGACCTGCTCACCGAGACCTTCAGCGAATTCTCCGAAAACGCACCGGAACTCTACGACGCGCTGATTGCCGAGCGCGACCGCTTCATGGCGGCGCGCCTGCGGCAGGAAAACGAGAATCGCGCCCCGCGCCGGGTCCTCGCCGTGATCGGCGCCGGCCACCTGGAAGGCACCAGCAAGGCACTGCAGGGCCAGAATCAGGGCCAGGATCAGGACCAGGACCAGAGCGAGAACCAGAGCAACGGCGATGGCGAGCACTCAAGACCGCCGGCTGACACGGTGGCACAGCTCAACGCCATGCCGCCGGCATCGCGATTCCTGAAATCGCTGCCCTGGCTGGTTCTCGCCCTGGTCGCCACCGGTTTCATCATCGGATTTTCGCGCTCGCCGGAATTGGGCTGGGCGCTGGTAGCCACCTGGGTGGTGATCAACGGCACGCTCTCGGCGCTGGGCGCGCTGATTGCCGGCGGCCATCCGCTGACCGTCATCACCGCCCTGCTGGCCGCGCCGCTGACCTCTCTCAACCCCACGATCGGTGCCGGCATGGTCACGGGTGCGGTCGAGGCGGGCTTGCGAAAACCACGGGTGGGCGACTTCGAAAGCCTGCGCGATGATGTGGTTCGACTTTCAGGCTGGTGGAAAAACCGCGTTTCGCGGGTTCTGCTGGTGTTCTTCCTGTCCAATCTCGGCTCCGCCGTCGGCACCTGGGTGGCCGGCTTCCGGATGGTACAGCAGCTGACCTGACAGGCATTTTGGCGCGGCGAAACCACAATCACCCACGCTTCAACAGGAGGGGAACAAACGGTCATGAGCATCAAGGCAAGGTTTTTCGGAAAGCCCTGGCAGCGAAAGGACCCCGCCGTTCGGGCGCAGGCCGTTGCCGAAAACGAGGATCCGGAGCTCGTGCAGCAGCTGGGCCGTATTGCCGAACACGACGAATCGGCCACGGTACGTCTGGCCGCTCTGCGCCGCATCAACACCGAACCCTTCTGGCTCGATGCCCGCCTGCGCGAGTCCGACAGCGCCATTGTCGAGGCTGCCGACGCCTTTCTGTTCCGGGCGGTCATTGACAAAGCCAACGACAAGCTGCTCAAGGAGCGGCTGGAGTGGTTGCGCCGCATCGATCACGACGAATTCATCCGCCGGGCGGCCCGCCAGGCGCCCGAAAGCGCCGTGCGCGCCGAGGCGCTTGCGCGCATCGACTCTCCCGGCTTTCTGGGCGACTGCGCAATTGCAGAAAGCGATCATCAACTCGCGCTGTCGCTGATCGAGCGCATCGACCGGATCTCGACTCTGGAGCGCATGCATGATGCCTTGAGGCGCCGCAACAAGCGCCGCACGCAGGCGGTTGCCGAGCGGCTTGATGCCCTGCAGGCGGGCAGCGGGCAACACGACCTCGGCGCCGCCACCGCCGCCCGCCTGGTCGAGCGCGCCGAGCGCCTGGCCCGCGGCGAACACGACGAGCCGCCGCGAACCGAGCTCGAGGCACTGGAAATCGCCTGGCAGGCCTGCCACAAGCCGCCGGCGGCGCTGGAGCGCCGCTTTTCCGGCGCCCTGGCCATCGCCCGCCGCGCACTGGAAGCCCCGCGGCGCGAGCCGCGCGCGCAAACACAAGACGCGCAGCCGTCGGCCGACACCGTCCCGGAGGAGGACGCAGCCAACCAACAGCTGAGCGCCGTTGTCGAGCGCCTGGAGGCCCTGCCCGATCCGCCGGAGATCGACTCGAATCAGGCCGCCGGACTGCTGGGCGATTTCGATCGCGCCTGGCAGGCCATCGCCGTTCCCGTTCCCGCCGACCAGGCGCTGCGCGAGCGTGCCCTGCCGATTCTGCGGGCGCTGCAAAAGCGCCGGGAGCGCGCCGTCACGGCCGCACCGCGCCGGCAACCGAAACCAGAATCGGCTCCGACGCCCGCGCCGGACAGCACCAACTGGCCGCAGGAACTCGACACCGTCGCCGGGGTGATCGAAGCAGGCGACACGGCCGCCGCCCAGGCCGGGCTGCGCGAACTGCGCCGCCGCATGAGCCGGCTCAAGCCGCGCCAGAGGCCGCGCGAAGCTGCCGGCCGCCTTGCCCGCCTGGAAGGCCGCCTGCGAGAAATGCGCAACTGGGAACACTGGTCCAACAACCAGCACCGCGACGAAATCATCGAGCGAATCGAACAGCTCGCCGACTCCGGGCAGCATCCCGACGCCATCTCGGCAGCGCTGAAAGAAGCGCGTCGGGAGTGGCAGCAGCTTGAAGCCCTGGAAGTGCTGCCCGGCGACAAACGCCGCTACGCTGCGCCCACGGGCCAGTGGCGCCGCTTCCAGACGGCCTGCAAACAGGCCTTCGAGCAAGCTCAGCCCTACTTCGAAAAGCGCCACGAAGTCCAGACCGATAACGAGCAACAGCTCGACACGTTTGTCGAGCGCGGTCATGCCGCAGCCGAGGCAGAAGACAGCGACATCAAGACACTCACGCAATTCGTGCGCGGTGCGCGCCTGGCCATCCGGCGTCTCGACGACCTGCCGCCGAAGTCACGCGGGCAAGCGGCGGCGCGGCTGCGGGCGCTCATGGACGCCCTTTCCGGCCGGCTGGATCAGGCCTTCGAAGCCATCGAAGTGCGCAAACGCGGTCTGATCCGCGAAGCCCAGGCGCTCGAGCACGAAGCCGACCTCAAGACCGCCATCGACAAGGCCAAGGCCCTGCAGGTGCGCTGGCGCGATGCCGGCAGCGGTCGCCGGCGCATCGAGCAGCAGCTGTGGACCGAATTTCGCGCCCCCATCGACCCGCTGTTCGAGAAGCTGCGCGGCGAGCAGGATGAGCAACGTCAACAGCGCCAGGCCGAGTACGCCGCGCTGGAAGAACTGGTGACCCAGGCCGAAGCGCTGGCGACCGCCGACGACAGCGAACTCGACCAGGCACGCGGCCGGTTCCGCACCGTCGAATCCGAATGGGAAGCGGCCGAGCAGCGCCCGGCCAGGCTGGCCGAGCGCTTCGAAAGCGCGCGGCAACAGCTTGAAAAGCGCGTTCACGATCATGAAAGGGCCGCCCGCCGCCAAGCCAGCGAACAACTCGACCGACTGGCCGAGCACGTTCAGCAGGCCTGGCTGGCGCGCCGCGAAGGCCGAGACATGCCCCCCGCGCCGCCCGAGCTGGCCATCGACGGACCTCAGGCCAATCGCCTGAGAGCTGCGCTGGAGGCGCTCGACGACGACGCGCTCGGCGACGACGAGCTGGCGCAGCAAGTGGCCGACAACGGCGCTCGGGCGCGACAGGTGCTCATCGAGCTGGAATTTCTTGCCGGACTGGACTCGCCTGCAGAAGACCGCGAAGCGCGCATGAACCATCAGGTCGAGCGCCTGGCCCAGCGCATGAGTGAACGCAGCACCGCGACCGATCTGGCCGGAGAACTGGCTGAACTGCGGCGCCGCTGGTACGCAAGCTTTCCGCAACCAAACGACCAGCACTCGGGAATGGCAAAGCGCTACCTGAAGTGCCAGAATGCCATCGATTCGATGTCGGGAATCCAATGAATAAAAACCTCATCCTCACGCTGCGCCTGGTGGCGCTGTGCACCGCCCTGCTCGCCAGTCCTGTCCTGTTTGCCGCGGTCGAAGAAGCCGGCCATTTCGGCTGGGTTTCGGTCCTGCCGCCGCTGGTCGCCATTGCCCTGGCGCTGCTGCTGCGGCAGGTGGTTCCGGCCCTGTTCGTGGGCATCTGGCTCGGCGCCTGGGCACTGCACGATTTTTCCCTGATCGGCCTGTGGGTGGCCATGCTCGAAACCTTCGAGCTGCATATCGTCAATGCGCTGGCCAACCCCGACCACGCCGCGGTCATCCTGTTTTCGATGATGGTCGGCGGACTGGTGGGCATCATTTCCAAAAACGGCGGCCTGCACGGCGTCGTCGAGCGCATCGTCGACTATGCCGACAGCGCCATGCGCGCCAGCCTCGCCACCGTGGCCATGGGCCTGGCCATCTTCTTCGATGACTATGCCAACACCCTGGTGGTGGGCAATACCATGCGCCCGGTGACCGACCGCATGCAGATTTCGCGTGAAAAGCTCGCCTACCTGGTGGACTCCACGGCCGCCCCGATCGCCTGCCTCGCCCTGGTCACGACCTGGATCGGCTACGAGGTCGGCCTGATCCGCAGCGCGATCGAAAACATCGCCGGCCTGGAAGCCAACGCCTATTTCGTGTTCATGCACTCCATCGCCTACAGTTTCTACCCGCTGTTTGCGCTGGTGCTGGTCTTTGCCGTGGTGCTCTACGGCCGCGATTTCGGTCCGATGTACAAGGCCGAAAGGCGGGCGCGTGATCACGGCCGGGTAGCGCCGGACGCCGTCAGCACCTCGCTGATCGACGATGACATGCAGCAGGTCCAGCCCGGCGAGCGCACGCCGCTTCTGGCGCGCAACGCCATCGTGCCGGTTCTGGTCCTGATTTTCTCTGTCGTGGGCGGGCTGTTTCTCAGCGGCGAAGGCGAAACACTCCAGGAAGTCATCGGTACCGCCGATCCCTACAAGTCTCTGCTCTGGGGTTCGCTGCTGGGCGTGCTGGCGGCGGTAGTCATGACCGTCCTGCACCGCAGCCTGAGCACCGCCGAGCTGATGGCGGCCTGGTTCACCGGGCTGCGCAGCATGCTCCTGGCGGTGGTCATCCTGGTGCTAGCCTGGGCGCTATCGGGCATGACCGGCGAGCTGGGCACCGCAGGGTTTCTTGCCGAATTGCTGGGCAACCGCCTGCATCCGGGCCTGCTGCCCACCCTGGTCTTCGTGCTGGCGGCAGCCACCGCTTTCGCCACCGGCTCGAGCTGGGGCACCATGGGCATTCTGCTGCCGCTGATGCTGCCCCTGAGCTGGGTACTGATGACCGGCAACGGCATGGAGGGCAGCGAGCACATGCCGATTCTCTACGGCACCGTGGCCGCGGTGCTCGGCGGCGCCGTGTGGGGCGACCACTGCTCGCCCATTTCCGACACCACCATCCTGTCTTCGATGGCCAGCCAGTGCGACCACGTCGAACACGTGCGCACCCAGCTGCCCTACGCCATGTTTGCCGGCGTCATCGCCATCGTGCTGGGCACCCTGCCGGCCGGCTTCGGCGTGCCGTGGTGGCTGTGCCTGCCGGTCGGCGCCACTGCGCTGATTTTGGGGGTTCGGATGATTGGGAGGAAGGTTGACTAAAAAGTGTTAAGTGTGAAGTGTGAAGTGGCGGGCTTGGTTGGGTGAGTGCTATTGATTGGGGCGCAGCCGCAGGGTGGGCAAGTGCCCGAACACCAGGCGACCCACTGCTTGGGAGACGCCCCAACTAAAGTGGCACGACACATCAAATAACCCGCATAACCCCCTGAACTCCCAACACTTCACACTTCACACTTAACACTTAACACTTAACACTTATTCCAAAGCCCCTTCCGTCTATAATCCCCCAATGCCCGACGAAGCCCCCCGAACCTCCACGCCGCCCTTCGTTCATCTGCGGCTGCATACCGAATACTCGCTCGAAGACGGCATGGTGCGTATCGGTGAGCTGGTCGAGCGCGCGGCCGCGCTCGGCATGCCGGCGGTGGCGGTAACCGACTGGCACAACCTGTTCGGGCTGGTCAAATTCTTCAGCGCGGCGATGGCGAAAGGCATCAAGCCGATCGTCGGTGCCGATCTGCGCGTCCAGGACGTTGCCGATGCCGAACGGTTCGGCGTCGTCACCCTGCTGGTGCAGGATCGGGAGGGCTACCTCAACCTGTGCCGGATTCTCTCGCGGAGTTTTCTCGACGGTCGCTTCCGCGGTCAGCCGCGGGTGCATCCGGCCTGGCTGCGAGGCCATACTCAGGGGCTGATCGCGCTGCTCGGACGCCAGTCCGATGTCGGCGAGGCGCTGGCCGGCGGCCAGCGCAGCCTGGCGCAGAGTCGCCTGGAAGACTGGGAAGCCCTGTTTCCGGACCGCCTTTATCTGGCGCTGGAGCGCATGGGCCGGGAAAACGAACGCGTGATCGAGTCCGGGCTGCTCGACCTGGCCGTTCGCCGCCAGCTGCCGGTGGTGGCCAGCAACGACGTGCGCTTTCTGACCCGCGACGACTTCTTCGCGCATGAGGCCCGCGTGTGCATCCATCAGAGCCGGCTGCTCGACGACAAGCGCCGGCCGCGCGATTATGTCGACGAGCAGTACCTGAAAAGCGGCGAGGAAATGGCTGAGCTCTTCGCTGATCTGCCGGTGGCGCTGGAGAACACCCTGCACCTGGCGCGGCGCTGCAATCTCGAACTGCGTCTGGGCGAATACTTTCTGCCCGCCTTCCCGGTTCCGGAGGGAGACACGGAGGATGACTTTGTTCGGGTCAAATCCTTCGAGGGCCTCGAGCAACGCCTCGAACGCCACGGCCTGGCCGACGATCTGTCGCGAGACGACTATGACCAGCGCCTCGAACGCGAACTGAAGGTCATCGTCTCGATGGGCTTTTCGGGCTACTTCCTGATCGTGGCCGACTTCATTGCCTGGGCGCGCGCCAACGGCGTGCCGGTCGGGCCCGGACGCGGCTCGGGCGCCGGCTCTGTCGTGGCCTGGTGTCTCGGGATCACCGACGTGGATCCAATGCGTTACGAGCTTTTATTCGAGCGCTTTCTCAACCCTGAACGGGTTTCCATGCCCGACTTCGATATCGACTTCTGCGTTGAGGGCCGCGACCGCGTGATCGAGTATGTCGCCCAGCGTTACGGTCGCGACCAGGTCGCGCAGATCATCACCTACGGCACCATGGCGGCCAAGGCCGTGGTGCGCGACTGCGGGCGCGTGCTCGGCTACAACTACGGCTTTGTCGACTCCATTGCCAAGCTCATTCCCAACCAGCTCGACATCACCCTGGGCAAGGCGCTGGACGAAGAGCCCGAACTCAAGGCCCGCTACGAGCGGGAAGACGACACCCGCTCGATCCTCGACCTTGCGCGCTCGCTCGAAGGCCTTTCGCGCAACGCCGGCAAGCACGCCGGCGGCGTGGTGATCGCCCCCGGCCCCCTGACCGACTACACCCCGCTCTACACCGAGCCCGACGGGCAGTCGGTGCTCACCCAGTTCGACAAGAACGATGTCGAGGAAATCGGCCTGGTCAAGTTCGACTTTCTCGGCTTGCGCAACCTGACCATCATCGACTGGGCACTGCGGGCGGTGAACGCCACACGCGAGACTTCCGGCGAGGCGCCGATCGACCTCGACGACGTGCCGCTCGACGACGCCAAGGCCTTCGAACTGCTGCGCGCGGCGCACACCACCGCCGTGTTCCAGCTCGAATCCCCGGGCATGAAGGAGATGCTGCGCAAGCTCAAGCCCGACAGCTTCAACGACATTGTCGCCGCCGTGGCGCTATACCGTCCGGGCCCGCTGGATGCCGGCATGGTCGAGGAATACATCGACCGCAAACACGGTCGGGCGCCGGTGCGCTATCCGCACCCACTGGCCGAACCCATTCTCGAACCCACCTGGGGCGTGATCCTCTATCAGGAGCAGGTCATGCAGATTGCCCAGGAGCTGGCCGGCTACAGCCTCGGTGCCGCCGACCTGCTGCGCCGCGCCATGGGCAAGAAGAACGCCGAGGAAATGGAGCGCCAGCGCGAGCTGTTCGTCTCCGGCGCCGCCGACAAGGGCATCGAACAAGACCAGGCCCAGTCGATCTTCAACCTGATGGAGACCTTCGCCCGCTACGGCTTCAACAAGTCGCACTCGGTCGCTTACGCCCTGGTGGCCTATCACACCGCCTGGCTGAAGGCGCACTACCCGGCCGAGTTCATGGCAGCCGTGCTTTCGGCCGACCTCGACAAGACCGACAAGATCGCCAACCTGATCGAGGACTGCCGGCTGATGGACCTGGAAATCCTGCCGCCCGACGTCAACCGCTCGGCATATCGTTTCGAGGTCGAAAACGGCGCCATCCGCTACGGCCTGGGTGCGCTCAAGGGCGTGGGCAAGGGGGCCGTGGAAAACCTGGTCGATATTCGCACCCGCTGCGGCGGCTTCACCTCGCTGGCTCACTTGTGCCGCGAGGTGGATCTGTCGCGGCTCAACCGCCGCACGCTCGAGACCCTGATCCGCTCCGGTGCCGCCGACAGCCTGCACGGCAACCGCGCGGCCCTGATGCAAAGCCTGCCGGACACCGTGGCCGAAGCCGAGCGCTACCAGGCCGACCGCGAAGCCGGTCAGTCGAGCCTTTTCGGCGGCGTGTCCGCCCAGAGTGAGACCGCCTTCGAAGAACGCCCGCTGCCCGAGCTGCGTGACTGGACATTGCGCCAGCGGCTGCGTGCAGAAAAGGAAACCCTGGGGCTTTACCTCTCCGGCCACCCGATGGACGAGCTGCGCGACGAGCTGGCAAACACCACAACCACCACGCTTGACGGTATCGAAGCGCTGATCGGCCACGGTGGTGGTGGCCACAGCGGCCGTCGCGGTCAGGGCCGGCCAATGACCCTGGCCGGCCTGATTGCCGCCATTCGGCGCCGCCCCGGCAAGGGCGCCTTCATCGCCCTCGATGACGGCACGGCGCGGCTGGAGGTTGCCGTATTCGATCGTCTGTTCCAGCAGATCGGCGAGCGGCTTCTGGCCGACGAGATCGTCATCGTCAAGGGGCGGGTGGAAGTCGACAGCTTCCGCGGCGGCTATCGCATGGTGGCCGACGAGGTCATGAGCGTCGACGAAGCCCGCTCTCAGTTTGCCAGACACGTGGATGTCGAGATCGACCGGCCGCCGAAGGCGCTGAGACAGGATCTCGCCGCCGCCCTGCAGCCCTACCGCCAGGGCCACACGCCGGTGGTCATCCAGTACCGCAACCAGTCAGCCCGCGCCGTGCTGGAGCTTGGAGAAAACTGGCGCGTCACGCCGTCGACGGAACTGCTGGCCGCGCTCAGCGGAGTACCGGGGATCGGAGAAGTCAGGTTGAAATACTGAAGGCTGGCGGGCGCTCGCCGGGGAAAGCGAGCAACAAGCGGGAAAATCAATACAAATCTCGATGACTCACTCTTCAACGATCAGAACCAGATCTCGCTGATCCGGGGCGACCGCAAATTCCGAAGCCGGCCGCAGGCCGTTTCGAACATTGGCGTTTCGATCATTCGAATTTGTCTGGGATCTGGCGCTTGGTGCCTGAGAGCTTCAGGCGTGTTCAACGCCCCTGGTTCAAAACCCCACCGCCGCCACAGCTCGATTGACCAACAACCGTCCCGTCGTATAGCAGGCGTTGAGAAAGGCGGCGATATTTTCCGGTGATTCGCCCGACTGGCGGTGCAGCTCGTCGATGCTCAACGGCGCGCGGATCAGAATGCGGGCGAGCTGCGCATAGCGCTCGTTCTTCATTGCCTCGCTCGGCGCCTGGGTCAGCATGAACTGCACGTCTCCCAGCAGATCCGGATGCAGCCGGCCACGCGCCTGGGCCAGGCCGGCGAACCACTTCAATTCGCTCAGCGGGCGGCGGACGACGCTTTCCACCTCGGCCACCAGGTCAGCGCTGGAAACCGGTTTGCCGGCCGATGCCGGCAGCGCCTGGGCAAAGGTCTGGGGCTTCATGTCGGCCATGGGCCCGTCGTAGAACCAGCTGCCGGAGCCGGGATCGATCACCAGGCGCGGCCAGCCGGCGCGATCAATCGCAACCGGACTGTTCCAGGTTTGCCGCCGCAGGTGTTCGGCCAGGGTGGCGTAATCGGGATCGTGGGGTTGCTCGAGTCCGAGCCATTCGGTTGCCCCTTTCCCGGCCGTCTTTGGCGCCTGCTTGCGTTCAGGCTCCGGTGCCGCCTCGTCCCGGGAGCTCAGGCGCTCGAGCAGGTTGAGGAATTCGCGCGAACGCAAGGGCTTGTTGAGCACGTGCTCGGCCGCAAATTCCCGGCGACGGGTGAGCGCAATCGGACTGTGCCCGGACTCGCGCAGCTCGCGCCAGCGCGACTCACCGGCTTCAGTGTCGACATCGACAATGGTCACGTCGCCACCGGGCTCGTCGAGCACTCGCCAGGTTCCCCCCCCGTTGCGCACACCGGCAAGATTGAGCAGCGACCGCATGACGGTCCGCTCCTTCTGGCCGGTTTCGAGTACGGAAAGACTGGGGGTTTCGGGCATTCTCGGATCCTCGCCGGTTCATTTGACGATAACTTACAGGATAAGATCGAATCGAGAAAAAACCAAGCAGAATCAGGGAGAAGCGGGTCACACTTCGCGGCCCCAGGGGCGGGCCCACAGCCCATTCAGAGCGCTGCCACAGGCTCCAGGGCCGCAAACAGCGCTTGCACCCGCCCCATGGCTTTCGACAAAGCTGCGTGGACAGCCTGTTCGCTGACGCCCTGCTCGCCGAGGCCGGCCGCCAGGTTGCCCACCACGCACAGGCTGGCGTAGTCCATGCCGGCCTCACGCGCCAGCGACGCCTCCGGCATGGCGGTCATGCCCACCAGCGTGGCGCCGTCCCGGCTCAGCCGTCGGATTTCTGCGGCGGTTTCCAGGCGCGGTCCCTGAGTGACGGCCAGGCAGCCACCGTCGACACAGTCGATCCCGGCGCGTGCGCACGCCGCCAGCAGGGCCCGACGGGTCGGGCCGGCGAAGGGCTCGCCGAACTCGACGTGCTGCAGCGGACTGATGTCATCATCGCTGAAGCTGTGCGCACGACCCCAGGTGTAGTCCAGCAGCTGATCGGGCACAACCAGCGCCCCCGGACCCGTTTGCGGGCTCATGCTGCCCACCGCGTTGATCGCGATGATGCGGTCGACGCCGAGCCGATGGAGGGCATCGATATTGGCGCGATAATTGATGCGATGCGGCGGCATGCGGTGCGGCCGGCCGTGGCGGGCCAGAAACCAGGCGTCGTTTGCGCCCGCGGTGACTCTGGCCAGCGCGGCCGATGGTCGCCCATAGCGGGTGTCCATGCGCTGTTGTTCATGCACATCGAACAGATCCAGCGCCCCGGTGCCGCCGATGATGCCCAGACTCATGCCGGCAGCGCCCAGATGCCGTCGAGCTGGCGCCACAGCCCGCGGTAGTCCATGCCGCAGCCAAACACGTAGCGATCGGGCACCTCGAGGGCAAAATCATCGACCCAGCCGCGATCGAGGCCGCGATCGTGTTGTTTGCGCGCCAGAACGACCGTACCGACCTGCTCGCAGCCCTGCTCGCGAAAGCGCTCCGCCACCGCGGCGAGGGTGTAGCCCTCGTCGAGAATATCGTCGACCAGCAGCAGTGGACCATCACCGGCCGGCTGCTGCGGCCAGTGTTGCCAATCGATGCTGCCCCCGCGCGTGGCCTCGCGATAGCGCGTGGCGTGCACATAGTCGAAACGCACCGCGCCGCGCAGGCGGCGGCCCAGCTCGATGGCCGGGTACATGCCGCCTTTCATCAGGGCAATGATGGCCAGCGGTCGATCATCGGCGGCAAACCTCTCGGCAACGCGCCTGGCCTGCGCATCGAGCGCGGCATGCACCTGTTCCGCTCCGAACAGGCACTCGGCCCCGGCGGGCCAGTGCGGACTGTCCGCAGCGGCTTCAGCCTTCACCACCACGGCCTCCGTTGTCGTTACCGGACGGGTTCATGATCGATTCGCGCACCTCATCGGCCAGCGCTTCACCCATGTCGACCTTGAGCGTGCGCGTCGGGAAAGCGACCTGGGCGCCGTGGGCCTCGATGATTTCGCCGATGCCGAGCAGCACGTCTTCGCGCTTTTCATGGTATTCGGTCCACACCACGGTCTTGGTGAAGCAGTAGAGCATGATGTCGAGCGAGCTCGGGCCGAAACGATCGAAGTGCACCATCGTCGTCTGCGTGGTATCGAGATCTTCATGACTCATGACGTAGGCGCGGATGGCCTTGACGAGCTCGCGCAGCACGCCGAAGTCATCGTAGCGAACGCCGATATGCTCGGCAATGCGGCGATGACTCATGCGCGAGGGGTTTTCCAGCGTCACCGTCGTGAAGGTGGCGTTGGGCACGTACATCGGGCGCTTGTCGAACTTGCGGATGGTGGTGATGCGCCAGTCGATGCGTTCGACCGTGCCCTCGATCTCGCGGTCGGGCGAGCGCACCCAGTCGCCAACCGAAAACGGCCGATCCATGAAGACGGTAAAGCCGCCGAAGAAATTGGCCAGCATGTCGCGCGCGGCCATGCCCACGGCCAGACCGCCGACGCCGCCGGCGGCCAGCAGGCCCGAAATCGGAATCTCGAGAATGCTCAGGCCGGTGAGAATGCCGGTGACCACGAAGGCAATGCGCACGATACGGGCAAGCACGGTCACGGTGGTCACGTCGACGTGCTCGTCACGCATGCGCCGATGCGCAATGAAGGCCCTCTCGAAACCGGTACTCAGACGAAACAGGAACCAGGTGGCTCCCACCACCACGCCGAGCTGCTGGGCAATGTCGAGAAACTCGGGCGCAAAGGCCACAACCTCGGTGTGGGGCGCAATCGCGCGCGCGGCGATCACCAGCCCCTGCCACCAGATCAACAGCGAAATCGGGCGCTGGCCGGCGTGGACCAGGGCGTTGTCCCACAGGTGTGTACTGCGGTCGGCCAGGCGACCGAGGTGGGTGATGAAGATGCGGTAAACGAGCTCGAGCAGCAAGGCTGCCAGCACAATGACGAAGGCCTTGACCAGCCAGGTAGGAACCCCGGCGAGGCTGCTGAAATAATCGAATAGTTCTTGCATGCTTGTCCCTGATTCCTGATCCCGGGTTTGGCGCTCAGCGGCAAAGCGCCCTGAGCGAGTCGCGCCAGGCCCGGAACTCGGGCACCAGCAGTTGCTCATCAAGGCTGGCCATGGCCCGGCCGTAGAGTCGCTCCAGCTTGCCGGCCGGCGGCACCGGCCACTGGCTGTCATCCTCGAGCAGCGAGCGCACCGATTCCGGGCGGCAGACCAGCACCGCATCGCAACCGGCCGCCAGCGATTTCGAAACGCGCTCGGCCAGAGCGCCGGCCGGCGCGGCGCCCGCCATGTCCAGATCGTCGGAAATCACCAGCCCGCCGAACCCCAGTCGCTCCCGCAGGATATCGACCACCCAGGCACGCGAGAATCCGGCAGGCTCTGGATCGCGCGCCGGATAGCAAACGTGCGCCATCATGATGCTGTCAAGCCGCGCAGCGAGTTCGGCAAACGGCGCCAGATCTTCATCCAGGGCACTGAGGTCGCGGTTGTCGACCACGACTTCATGATGAGAGTCGGCCGCCACCGAGCCGTGCCCCGGAAAATGCTTGGCGCAGCAACGCATGCCCGCATCCTTCATTCCGGCAGTGTAGAAAGCACCCAGATCGGCGACGGCCTCGGGATCCGAGCTCATGCTGCGATCGCCAATGACGGTGCTGCCGCGATCCAGATCAAGCACCGGAGCAAAACTCAGATCGACGCCGTGACCGAGCAGCTCGGCGGCCATCACGCGGCCGTGGCGGTAGGCCAGATCGCGGGCGCGATCGGGATACGTACGATACCAGCGCCCGATCACCGCCGGCGGCGGCAGCGGCGTAAACCCCGCCCGGAAGCGCTGCACCCGCCCGCCCTCCTGATCAACGGTGACCGGCAGGCGCGGCGAACGCAGCGCGGCAATGGCAGCGGTCAGCGCGCGCAGCTGATCGGGCGACGCGTAATTGCGGGCAAACAGGATCACACCGCCCACGGCCGGATGGCAAAGGCGCTCAGCGGTGGCCTGGTCAAGCTCGGTGCCGTCGATACCCACGATCAACGGCCCCAGCGGCAAGGTTCGACTCATATGCGCTCGAACAGGGCGATGGATTCAACGTGCGCAGTATGCGGAAACATGTCGGCAATACCCGCTCCGACCAGGCGAAAGCCGTGCTGCCGCGTGAGTTCACCGGCATCGCGCGCCAGCGTGCCGGGGTTGCAGGAGACATAAACCACCCGCTTCGCCCCTGAACCGGCAATCATCGGCAGCACCTCGAACGCACCGCTGCGCGGCGGATCGATCAGCACGCCGTCGAAGCCGGCGCGGTACCAGGGCCGGGAAGACACATCCGCGGTGAGATCGGCCACGTCGAGCTCGACGTTATCAAGCTGGTTGCGTCGGGCGTTGGCACCGGCTGCCTCGATCAATTCGGCTGCGCCCTCGATGCCGGTAACGTGACCGGCGCGGGTAGCCAGCGGCAGGGTGAAATTGCCCAGGCCGCAGAACAGGTCAAGCACGCGATCTTCCGGCCCCGGATCGAGCAGCTCCAGCGCCCGGGCAACCAGCGCACGATTGATCGCGGCGTTGACCTGAATGAAATGCTGCGGGTGAAAAGCCAGCTCCAGACCGAAATCGTCGAGCCGATAGCTCAACTCGTGTTCATCGGGCCAGAGCCTGTGCACGGTCTCGGGCCCTTTGGGCTGGAGATAAACCGCAATGCCATTTTCGTCTGACCAGCGCTTGAGCGCCATGACATCGTCGGCCGTCAATTCGCGCATATGGCGGATGACCATCGCCGAGGCGTCATCACCGCTGGCGGTCTCGATCTGCGGCACGGCGTCGTCCACCGAAAGCTCGCCAATCAGCTCGGACAGGCTCTGCAGGCGGTCGCTGAAATCCGGATGCAGTACCCGGCAGTCGCCGATATCGGCCACGAACCGGCCCTGCGGCTCACGAAACCCCACCAGCACGCGCCCCTTGCCCTTGACCCGCCGCGCGCTCAAGCGGCTGCGGCGGCGGTAATACCAGGGCTCGGCCGCGATCGGCTGCCACCACTCGTCGGGGCGCACCTCGCCAATGCGCTCGAGGTTGTCGACCAGGCGCTTGTGCTTCCATTCGATCTGGGCGGCGTGATCGAGATGCTGCAGCGCACAGCCGCCGCAGCGATCGAACCACGGGCAATCAGGCTCGACGCGCTCGGGCGAAGCCGCGATCACTTCTTCACACAGCGCTTCGTCAAAACGCCGGTTGCGCCCGATCAGCCGAGCCGAAACGGTCTCGCCCGGAAGCGCACCGTGCACGAACACGGCCTTGTCGCCGTGCCGCCCCACGCCGCGCCCGTCGTGCGAGAGATCGCTGATTTCAACCGTGATCGGCTCTGTCGGCAGGCGACGACGTCTTCTTCCCATGAATACCTGTTTCTGGTTAGCTGGTTAGCTGGTTAGCTGGTTAGCTGGTTAGCTGGTTGGCTGGTTGGCTGGTTGGCTGGTTAGAAAAGCCTATCCCGGCGCAACTAGCCAACTAGCCAACCCACCTATTTCTGCGTCCAGCTTCCGTCTTCCTGCTGGTAGTACCAGCCCGATTTCGCGTTCGCGATCCACTGGCGCGCGAAGGTCTCGCGAATATCGTCTTCCCACTCGGGATGGCCATTAGCAATCGCGATTTCGCGATAGACGGCGTTGCGATCAGCGTTCTCCTCGTTGACCACGCGCTCGAGATTGCGGCGTTCGGACAGGCCGACCGCCGAGCGCTCGCGAATTTCGACCAGGCCGTCGCGCGAAAAACCGATGGCGCCGGCGTCGAACCACGCCGCCAGCTGCTCGCGCTGGCGCTGAGCCATGCGCTGCTTGATCGACTGGATCTGCGGGGTGTTGATATCGATGTCCGGGCTCTGGGCATGCGCTGCGGCAACCGGCGAGAGCGCGTGCCACCAGGGCGTGCGCGCGGCCTGGGGCTCATCCGAAGGCGCCGCCGGCACATCGTCGCCGAGCACGTCGCGGATGAAACGGTCCGCCGCCCGCTCGGCCGCTGCCTCGGGAAAATACACGTTGATCGTCACGCAGGCCGCCAGTATCAGCACGCTGGCAATACCGGCAAGCGAAATGCATCGGTTCATGTCTGGACTCTCCAAGGAAACCTGAATGGCAATCTCACACGCAGGCCCTGAATTATGCCTGAACGGGCACCGGCCCGCTGATCAAACATCGCGCGCTGCCGCCAGCGCGTCACTCAGGCGCTTGCAGCCGCGGGCGGTGATGCGGGCCTTGACGCCCTTGAGATTGGCTTCGGGCACCAGCGCGGTGTCAAAGCCCTGCCCGGCCGCCTCACGCAGGCGCTCCTCGCCGTTGTAGACCGGGCGCAGTTCCCCGGCCAGCCCCACCTCACCAAAAGCGACCAGCCCTCGGGGCAGGGGTTTTTCCCGCAGTGAAGACTGAATTGCCAGCGCAATGGCCAGGTCGCTGGCGGTTTCCGTCACCCGCATGCCGCCGGCGACGCTGACGAATACGTCCATGTCGCCGACGACCACGCCGGCGTGGCGATTCATGACCGCCAAAAGCATCGCCAGGCGGTTGGGGTCGACACCAACCGCCACCCGCCGCGGGTTGGACAGATTCGACGGCGCCACCAGGGCCTGCACCTCGACCATCATCGGCCGCGTGCCCTCACGCGTGACCAGCACGCAGCTGCCCGGCGCCGGATCTTCCTGACCCGACAGAAAGATGGCCGAAGGATTGGCGACCGCCTTGAGACCCTTGTCGGTCATGGCGAACACGCCCAGCTCGTTGGCCGCACCGAAGCGGTTCTTGACCGCACGAACCAGGCGATAGCGGCTGCCGGAATCGGAGGCGAAATACAGCACCGCGTCGACCATGTGCTCGAGCACGCGCGGGCCGGCCAGCGCGCCTTCCTTGGTAACGTGGCCCACCAGCACCACGGCACAGCCGGTCTGCTTGGCAAACTGCACCAGGCGGGCGGCGCATTCGCGCACCTGGGCCACCGCACCGGGCGCGGACTGCAGCGCCTCGGTCCACAGCGTCTGAATGGAATCCACCACCATGAAGGCCGGTTTGCGCGCGGCCGCCGTGGCCAGAATCACTTCCAGGCTGGTTTCGGTCAGGCAGTCCAGGCGGGCGGGATCGAGATTCAGCCGGCGCGCGCGCATCGCCACCTGCGCGGCCGACTCCTCGCCGGTGATATACAGGCTGCCGTGGCCGGCGGCCACCGCATCCTGGGCCTGCAGCAGCAGCGTGGATTTGCCGATGCCCGGATCACCGCCGAGCAGCACCACCGAGCCGGGCACCAGGCCGCCGCCGAGCACGCGATCGAGCTCGCTGAGGCCCGAAGACAGACGATCGCGGGCGGCCTCCGCCCGCACCTCGGCCAGATTGCTGACCGCGGCCGATGCCGTGCCGGTCCAGTTGCCCCGGCCTTTCGGGCCCTTGACCGCAGCCTGCACCGCGGCCACGCCTTCCTCCATGGTGTTCCACGCCTGGCAGTCGGGGCACTGCCCCGACCACTTGGGTGAGCTCGCGCCGCACTCGCGGCAGGTATACACTGACTTGGGCCTGGCCATGCACGTATTCTGGCAGAGATGGCGACCGGGAAGGCAATGTTGGTGATTGAACTGCAAACACCCAATCCGAAATACGACATCCGAAACAACTCCGAAAACCCGGGCCGACTCAGCGTGTCTGCCAATTCCGGCCCGGAGCGCTGGTTTCGGATTTGCTGCTTCGGATGCGGAATTTTGCGCTCACCCGGCAGCCCGCCGAAAGGGTATTGCACCGGTGTGGCCGCAGCCCAATGAGCCCGACTGAGCAGCCAGTCATCGGTCAATCCCCGGCGTTCCTCGACGTGATCGAGGACATCTCCCGGGCGGCGGCGCTGAATCGCCCGGTGCTGATCGTGGGCGAGCGCGGCACCGGCAAGGAAGTAGTCGCCGAGCGGCTGCATTATCTCTCGCCACGCTGGGATCAACCGCTGGTCAAACTCAATTGCGCGGCAATCAGCGAATCGCTGCTTGAATCCGAACTGTTCGGCCACGAGGCCGGCGCCTTTACCGACGCGTCCAGACAGCGCGCGGGGCGCTTCGAGCGCGCCGACGGCGGCACCCTGTTTCTCGACGAGCTGGCCAGCACCTCGCTGGCGGTACAGGAGAAGATCCTGCGCGTGATCGAGTACGGTCAGTTCGAGCGCCTGGGCTCGACCCGGCCGCTGGAAGTCGACGTGCGCATCGTGGGCGCCAGCAACGTCGACCTGCCGTCACTGGCCGCTGAGGGCCGCTTTCGCGCCGATCTTCTCGACCGCCTGGCCTTCGATGTCATCACCCTGCCGCCGCTGCGGGAGCGGCGCGAGGACATCCTGCCGCTGGCCGAACATTTTGCCATGCGCATGACCCGCGAGATGAACCGGCCGTTCTTCGCCGGCTTCTCGTCTGCCGTCATCGACGCCCTGCTCGCCTACCCCTGGCCGGGCAACGTGCGTGAACTCAAGAACGTGGTCGAGCGGGCGGTCTATCGTCTCACAGAACCGCAAGCGGCGGTCGAGACGATCGAGTTCGACCCTTTTGCCTCGCCCTGGCGACCGCAGGCCGCAGACCAGGACGACCGCCTGCCGGATCCGGCAAAGGGCAACATCGACCTGCGCGCCTGGCTCGACAAGCAGGAACGGCGCCTGACCGAAGCCGCCCTGGCGGCCGCTGGCGGCCAGCAGACGCGCGCCGCCGAAAAGCTCGGCCTGAGTTACGACCAGCTGCGCGGCATCGTCCGCAAACACGGTATCGGCCGCCGACCCGATGCCGGCGAAGACGACAGCTGAAGCCTGCAGCAGCCACTCACCGGCCCGCGTGTGCCACGATAGGCTCACCCCATGGGAAGTAAAACACGCATGAATACAATAACCTGCAGCGACCCCGAGCGCCTGCCTGCCGATCTGAGCGACACCCTGCGCCAGGCCCGGCGAGTGGCCGTGCTGACCGGCGCCGGCGTATCGGCCGAGTCGGGCATTCCGACCTTTCGCGACGCCCAGACCGGCGTCTGGGAGCGCTTCGACCCGATGCAGCTGGCCTCGCCCGACGGCTTTGCCAGCGACCCGGCCACCGTCTGGGACTGGTATCAGTGGCGCCGCGAGCTGATCGGCCGCACCGAACCGAACGCCGGCCACCACGCTCTGGTCAAGCTGGCCGCGCAAGTGCCGCAGCTCGATTTGATCACCCAGAACGTCGACGGCTTTCATTGCCTGGCCGGCTCGGATCCGGTGCTGGAGCTGCACGGCAATATCCAGCGCAGCATCTGCTCGGTCACTCGTCGCGAGATCGACGCAGGCTGGCTGAGCGATCACGCCGACCACAAGCCGCCGCCCTCGCCGCATCATCCCGAAGGTCTCGCCCGTCCCGACGTGATCTGGTTCGGCGAAGCGCTCGATGAGGCCATTCTTCAGGCCGCCTTCGAGATCGCCGAGCACTGCGATCTGATGCTGGTGGCCGGCACCAGTGGCGCCGTTCAGCCCGCCGCCAGCCTGCCGGCCATTGCCGCGCGCAACGGCGCCACGGTCGTCGAGATCAACCCGCAGGAAAGCGAGCTGACGGCCCTGGCGCGCTGGCACCTGGCCGGGCCATCGGCCACCTGGCTGCCGGCCCTGGCGGCATCACTCCAGGCTCACTGAGAGCCAGACCACTGGCACCGCCAGTCCTGCGGGCCGGCGTAGACGATTGATTGCCTGCCCTGCTCGACCTGCTCGCGCAGCCAGTCGACAAACAGCGGATGCGGCGCGAAACCCTCGCCCAGCTCGTAGTCCAGATCCGCAATCAGCTCCCGCGCCGGGCCCTGGCCGGTGGTGCGGGCGGGCACGAGCAGCGCGCGGCCGCCGTTCTGCTGCGCGGCCTCGATCTTCGCGCGCACGTCGTCGACCGCCTGCTCGCGCTTGTCCGGCCAGTCTTCGCGCCAGGTGCCGATCTCGATGGCGCGGAATTCCTCGCCGCCGTGCGCGAGCATCTGCCGGCGCATCGAATCGAGCAGCGCCAGCCAGCGCGCGTTGCCTTCATCATCGCCCTTGCCGTGGGCGACCAGCAGCACGGTTTCGCGCTCGGGCGCCTCGGAAAGCTCACGCGCGCGCTCGAGCAGCGCCCGGGCAAACAGCGAATGATCCTCGAGCCCGCCGCGGGTAACCACCGGCAGCGAGGTCAGCACCCGGGGTGCCGGCTCGCCGTGGCCGTGCATGGGCCCGAGATCGGCCGGCCGGCAGGATTCGTAATCGGCGCCGATCAGGCGCTCGATACCGCCGATGAACGAGTCGGCCATGCTGAACACGCGCACGATCACCACCGCCTCGGCCCCGCGCTGCTGCAGTCGCTCGATAGCGCGGGTGAGCGTGCCGGCTCCGCCCATCGAGAAGGCGAAATCCAGCAGGTAGTCCTCGGCCAGGGGGGCCGCGGCCTGGCGCATGGTCTCGTTCCAGTGAAAGCCGGCGCCGTGAGCGTGCACGATCACGCCCAGGCGCTTGTCCTCAACGGGCTGATAGCGGGCCGCCTCGCGCTGCATCCAGGCCGTTACCGCCGGATGCGAAAACAACTCGCCATGGATCAGCTCGGCGCCGTCGGGCAGCGAGCGCTCGAGCCAGTTCGAATAAGCCATCATTTCGCTGAACATCGGCCCGGCCTGCAGCGGCAGCACTCGGTCCTGCTCGCCCAGATCGTCCAGCGCCGCGGACAGGTCGTCGTCCTGCAGTGGCACGCGCGCCTGCACCGAATCGAAGTGCCGGCCGCCGGCGGCAGCCACGGCGAGCTTCTCCAGCGCGCGAGACATGGCGTCCGCGTTGGCCGCATCGCTGGCACCATGGCCCACCGCCACAAGGCGGCCGGCGTGGGTGCGGGCGTTTGCCAGTCGATCACCCGCGGCGCGAACTGCAAGATAGCTCTGACCGAAGGGGCGCCCGAGCACGATTTCCCCGCTGCGGGCCGCCACGTCGCGGCGCCAGTCTTCGATGCGTTCGAAATCAGGATGAGCGGCCGTGAGATAGAGCGGCAGCAGCACCACGCGCTCGGCGCCGGCAGCGCGCAGCGATTCGACGGCGCGGTGGAATTAGGGTTTGCCGCGTTCGTCGGTCACGAAAACCAGGCGGGCATCGCGCGCTTCGGCCAACGGCTCGAAGGCCGCCCGCGCCAGGTTGTTGCCGACAAAGCCGCGATCGGGCGCCAGCACGATATAGCCGGGGTCAGCGTTCGCCGCGGCGGCAAGAAAGAACAGGAAAATGGCCAGCACGGGCTCGAATCGATGCGTCATGCATTCAGCTCCCAGGGTGCAATGAGTTCAAACCGGCCCTTGCCATGCACGCCACCAGGGCCTGCACGGAACCCGGCTGGCTTGCACGAACTGCCCTTTCTCAGGGCGCCGCGCTGGCTGCAGGTGACGGGTCACGACACGTGAAATGCGAATTGTTCGCATTGGCGGCGAACTTGTCAAGCCGGCCACCCGATTTGGCGCAAGGCCCTATAATGGGCCTCTTTGCCCAACCCCGGAGACCATCCATGACGAGCACCATGCGCGCGCTGGTCAAGCCCGACGCGGCTCCCGGCCTGGAACTGCGCGAGGTTCCCGTACCCGCGCCCGGAGCCAACGAGGTTCTGATCAAACTCGAAAAGACCTCTATTTGCGGCACTGATCTGCACATCTACCAATGGGACGAGTGGGCACAGCGCACCATCCGCCCGCCGCTGGTGCTGGGTCACGAATTTGTCGGCCATATCGTCGAGCTGGGATCAGGCGTGCGCGGCTACGAAGAAGGCCAGCGCGTCTCGGCCGAGGGCCACGTGGTCTGCGGCGTGTGCCGCAACTGCCGCGCCGGCAAACCGCATCTGTGCCCCAACACCGAAGGCATCGGCGTCAACCGCGACGGCGGATTTGCCGAATACGTGGTCGTACCGGTGACCAATCTGTGGCCAATTCCCGACGAGATCCCTTCCGAGCTGGCCGCCTTCTTCGACCCCTTCGGCAACGCCGCCCACTGCGCGCTGCAGTTCGACCTGGTGGGCGAAGACGTGCTGATCACCGGCGCCGGCCCGATCGGTATCATCGCTGCCGGCATTGCCAAGCACGTCGGCGCACGCCATATCGTCATCAGCGACGTCAACGATTACCGCCTGCAGCTGGCCCGCGACATGGGCGCCACGCGCACGCTCAACGTCAATGAAGAAAGCCTGCTCGACGTGCGCGCCGAACTGGGCATCGACGGCTTCGATGTCGGCATGGAAATGTCGGGCAATCCCCGCGCCTTCGGCGACCTGCTCAAGCTGATGTACAACGGCGGCAAGGTCGCCCTGCTTGGCCTGCTGCCCAAGAACGCCGGGGTCGACTGGGATCAGGTCATCTTCAAGGGCCTGGAAGTCCACGGCATCTACGGGCGGCGCATGTACGAAACCTGGTACAAGATCACCCAAATGGTGCTCACCGGCTTTCCGCTGCACAAGGCGCTGACCCACCAGATCGCCATCGACGACTTCGAGACCGGCTTCGAACTGATGGCCTCGGGCCAGTGCGGCAAGATCGTGTGCGACTGGACCGGCGAGATCGAGTGAAAGATCAAATGCAGTTGTCCACAGATGGACACAGGCTTCGGGTTTTATAAGGAATCAGGCAATGAGCGACAAAGCAACTCTTCAAAGACTCCGCGACGAGCTGGCGCAGATCGAGGCCGACGGGCTGTACAAGCGCGAGCGTCAGATCACCACGCCGCAGCGCGTCGAGATCGAGACGCTCGAGGGCGGCAAGGTGCTCAACTTCTGCGCCAACAACTACCTCGGCCTGGCCGACAACCCCGAGGTCATTGACGCCGCCCGGAAGGCGCTCGACGACTATGGATTCGGCCTGGCCTCGGTGCGCTTCATCTGCGGCACCCAGGATCTGCACAAAAAGCTCGAAAGAACCATTGCCGAATACTTCGGCAAGGACGATGCGATTCTCTACGCCTCCTGCTTCGACGCCAACGGCGGCCTGTTCGAGCCGCTGCTGGGCCCGGAAGACGCGATCATTTCCGATCAGCTCAACCACGCCTCGATCATCGACGGCGTGCGCCTGTGCAAGGCCGAGCGCCACCGCTATCCGAACTCGGACATGGAGGCACTCGAGGACATCCTGAAGCAAACGCAGGACAAGCGCACCCGCATGATCATCACCGACGGCGTGTTCTCCATGGACGGCTACGTCGCCAAACTCGACGAGATCACCGCCCTGGCAGAAAAATACGACGCGCTCGTCGCCGTTGACGACGCCCACGCCACCGGCTTTTTCGGGCCCACCGGGCGCGGCTCGGCCGAGCACCACGGCGTGCTCGACAAGGTCGATATCTTCACCTCCACCCTGGGCAAGGCCCTGGGCGGCGGCATGGGCGGCTTCACCGTCGCCAGCCAGCCAGTCATCGACATGCTGCGCCAGCGCTCGCGCCCCTATCTGTTCTCGAACTCGCTCGCGCCGCAGTTGGTGGCCGCCAGCCTGAAAGTGTTCGAGATGCTGACCGAATCAAGCGCGCTGCGCGACCGCGTTGACGAAAACACCCGCTTCTTCCGGCAGGCCATGGACGCGGCCGGATTCGAGCTGCTGCCGGGCGAGCATCCGATCGTTCCGGTGATGCTGCACGACGCGCCGCTGGCGCAGAAAATGGCCGACGAACTGCTCGCCGAAGGCATCTACGTGATCGGCTTCTTCTTTCCGGTTGTGCCCAAGGGTCAGGCGCGCATCCGCACCCAGATTTCAGCCGCGCATACCCGCGAGCACCTGGAGCAGGCCGTGGAAGCCTTCACGCGGGTGGGCAAACGCCTGGGCGTGATCGACTGAATCCCGGCGTTCCGGCCGGCAGCGCCGCGTCCGGAGCCATCTGATGGTCACTCGCAAGCGGGCGCCAGCGAAGGAAATCCTCGGTTGGGCGATGTTCGACTTCGCCAACCAGGCCTATACGCTGCTCATCATCACGGTAGTCTTCGGCGACCTGTTTACCCGGGTGATCGTCGGCGACGGCCCCGACTATCGCCTGGGCAACCTGCTGTGGAGCGTTGCCCTGGCGGCTTCCTACGCCCTGGTGGTGGTTGCCAATCCGGTCTGTGGCGCGATCATGGATCACGGCCGCCGGCGCAAGGCCTTTCTGTTTGCCAGCTATCTTCTGACCGTGATCGCCACCGCGCTGTTGTGGTTTGTCGAGCCGGGCTGGATCGTGTTCGCGATGCTGCTGGTCATCGTCTCGAACTTTGCCTACGCCATCGGCGAGGGCTTCATCGCCAGCTTTCTGCCGAGCCTGGGCCCGCGCCGGGACCTGGGCTGGATTTCCGGCCTGGGCTGGTCGCTGGGCTACATCGGCGGGCTGGTCTCGACCGCCTTCGCCCTGCTCTTCCTCGGCGAGGTGAGCCTGGCCAACTACGACAGCGTGCGCTGGGTCGGCCCCTTCGCCGCGGTCTTCTTTCTGATCACCGCCCTGCCGACCTTTCTGTGGCTTAAGGAAAGAGGCGCACGGCGCGCGCTCCGACCCGGCGACAGCGCGGTACACGTCGGCTTCAGGCGCCTGAGACGCACCTTCGGGCGCGTCCGGCATTTTCAAGACATGCGCTGGCTGCTGGCCTCCATCTTCTTCAAGATGGCCGGTATCTACATCGTCATCAGCTTTGCCTTCATCTACGGCGCGCAAGTCATCGGCTGGGACGAATCGATCCGCATCGCCATGTTCGTGACCGTGCAGATCACCGCTGCGCTGGGTGCAATCAGCTTCGGCCTGATTCAGGGGCGCATCGGTGCGCGCCGCACATATCTGACCACCCTGGTGCTGTGGCTGGCAGCCATTGCCGCCATCTGGCAGACCCCGGCGGTTGCCGAGCTGGCGCGCAACTGGCTGGGCGTGCGCTGGCAGGCCCAGCACGTCTTTCTCGGCGCCGGCCTGCTGGCGGGCCTGAGCCTGGGTTCGTCGCAATCGGCCGGGCGCGCCCTGGTCGGCGCGCTGACACCGCGCGGCAAGGCCGCCGAGTTCTTCGGCTTCTGGGGCACAGCGGGCAAACTGGCCGCCATTTTCGGTATCCTTGGTCTGGGCCTGCTGCAAGCCTGGCTGGGACTGGCCACGGCCATCGTCTTCTGCCTGCTGCTGTTTTCCGCCGCCATCGTCTGCGCCTGGCCCATCAACGAAACCCGCGGCCACCACGCAGCCGACAGCTGGAAAGAGAACCAACTGTGAAGCCTCAAGAAAAGCCCCGCCACACTTCACACTTCACACTTCACACTTCACACTTCACACTTCACACTTCACACTTCACACTTCACACTTCACACTTCACACTTAACATTACCCCCATGCGCATCGTCAGCCACACCTGTTCAAACACCGAGATCATCTGCGCGCTGGGCCGGGCCGACTGGCTGGTGGGGGTGGATGACCATTCCGATCACCCCCCGGAGGTGGTCGACAGGCTGCCGCGCATCGGGGCGGACCTGGACGTCGACGTCGAGCGGATCCTTGCGCTCGAGCCCGACCTGGTCATCACCTCGCTGACGGTTCCGGGCCACGAGCGCTGCCTGGAACGCATGGAAGCCGCCGGGCTGCCGCTGTTGGTGACCCAGCCACACACCCTGTCCGATGTGGCCGCCGATATCCGGCGCATCGGTGCCGCACTCGACGCCGGGAGTGCCGCCGAGCAGCTGGCCGCAGACTTCGAAACCGCGCTCGCCGCGCCGCTGCCCGAGCGCCCGCCGGTGCCGATTCTGGTCGAGTGGTGGCCCAAGCCGGTGATCGTGCCGGGGCGCAACTCCTGGGTCAACGAAATGCTCCGCCTGGCCGGCGGCATCAACCCCTGGGAAGACCGTGAAGCCGAGAGTCTGCAGATCGACGGCGCAATGGCGCGCTCAGGCGCCCCCGAGGCCGTGGTGATGAGCTGGTGCGGCGTCGACGAAAGCAAATACCGCCCCCACGTCGTCCGCCGCCGTGAAGGATGGGAAAACATCCCCGCCATCACCCACAACCGCATCCTCCCGATCAGCGAAGCCTGGCTCGGCCGCCCCGGACCACGCCTGCTGGACGGCATCGAAAAGCTGCGCCAAGTCGTCGACCGCGTGAGGCGGGGAGTTTGAAGTGTGGAAGTTGATAGTGTGAAGTGTGAAGTGTGAAGGGCGGGCTTTAGAGGTTTTTCGGCTTGCCGTAAGCCCGTAGCCACTCCGACCCAAGGCGCCACCCAACACCCTTCTTTTTCTTCACACTTCACACTTCACACTGAACACTTCACACCGAACACTTCAAACCCCAACCCCCAGATCCCCCGCCAAGGGTAGAATACCCACCCATGACACAACCCGACCGCGATAACCGCGACAACCGCCCCGCCGTGGGCCTGGTTTCCCTGGGCTGCCCCAAGGCCCTGGTGGATTCCGAAGACATCGTCTCGCGTCTGAAAAGCGAGGGCTACGATATCGTGCCCAGCTACGCCGACGCCGATCTGGTCGTGGTCAACACCTGCGGCTTCATCGACTCGGCGAAGGCCGAATCACTCGAGAGCATCGGCGAAGCGCTGTCGACCAACGGCAAGGTGCTGGTCACAGGCTGCATGGGCGCCAAGCCTGAAGAAGTCACGCGCATTCACCCGAAAGTGCTTGGCGTGACCGGCCCCCAGCAAGGCGAGGCAGTGGTGCAGTCGGTCAACCGCCACCTGCCGCGGCCGCACGACCCGCGCTTCGACCTCGTACCGCCGGGCGGGCTGAAACTGACGCCGCAGCACTACGCTTATCTCAAGATTTCAGAAGGCTGCAACCACAAGTGCAGTTTCTGCATCATCCCGTCGATGCGCGGTCGCCTGGCCAGCCGACCGCTGGGCATGGTGATGCGCGAGGCCGAACAGCTGGCAGAGCGCGGCGTGCAGGAGCTGCTGATCATCAGCCAGGACACCAGCGCTTACGGCGTCGACCTGAAGTACCAGACCGATTACTGGCGCGATCGCGAATACGAAACCCGGCTTTACGATCTGTGCCACGCGCTCGGCGAGCTGGGCATCTGGGTGCGGCTGCACTACGTTTATCCCTACCCGCACGTCGACCGCATCATCGAGCTGATGAACGCCGGGCGCATCCTGCCGTATCTGGATATCCCCTTCCAGCACGCCAGTCGCTCGGTGCTGAAAGCCATGCGCCGGCCCGCGGCGGCGGAAAACACGCTCGAGCGCATCCGCAACTGGCGCCAGGAGTGCCCCGACCTGGTCATTCGCTCGACCTTCATCGTCGGCTTTCCCGGCGAGACCGAAGACGATTTTCAGCAGCTGCTGGACTGGCTCGACGAGGCTCAGCTCGACCGTGTGGGCTGCTTCAAGTACTCGCCGGTCGAAGGCGCTGCGGCCAATCAGCTGGCCAATGCCGTGCCCGACGAAGTGGCCGAAGAACGCTGGCACCGCTTCATGCAGCATCAGGCCGGCATCAGCGCGGCCCGCCTCGAGCGCCGGGTCGGCGGCATCGAGCCGGTGCTGGTCGACGCGGTCGAAGGCAGCACCGCCATTGCCAGAAGCTACGGCGATGCGCCCGAGATCGACGGCCAGGTGATCGTGTCCGGCGCCGAAGACCCGCAGCCCGGCGACGGCCTGATGGTGCGCATTACCCGAGCTGACGAATACGACCTGCACGCCCGCGTCGTTGACGAGCCGGAACCCGGCGAGACTCCGACCATCTAAGCGGGCAAGACCCCACTCAACTCAACCATGGAGAAAACCGTGAAGAAGACCCTCTTCATCATGAGCATGGCCTTTCTGGCCATCGGCTGCGGCGCGGACGATCCGGCGCCGGCCGAAAAACCCGAGGAAAAGGCGCAGACCCAGTCCAGCGACAGCGGGCGCAAGATCGTGCGCCGCGGCGAACGCCAGGACCGGGAACCGGAATCCCTGCAGCGCCGTGACAGCGTCGATCCTGAAAAGAAGATTCCGCGCGTGGAAGGCGAAGCCCAGGAAGAAGGTTATGGCTTGACGATGGTGCTCGACGGCAGCAGCCCGCAGGCGTTTCAGGAAAGCCTCGAGCTGATCGCGATGGATACGTCCAAGGCGCAATACCAGAGGCTGGATTCGGCGCTGCGCTTTCTCGGCACCTACGACACCGCCGCCTGGTCCGGCCTGCCCAGCCTTTACAAATCGCTCGACGGCCTGACCGGCGAAGATATCATCGAACGGGCGCGTAAACTGCGTGAGGAAAAGCGCGGCGGTCGTTGATTCAGTGCGCTGAGCAAACCCGGCTCAGCTTTTCGATCTGACCCCGCCGGCAGTGCCGGCGGGGTTTTTTGTTGGCCTTGCGGTCGAATCAGTGGTGGTGCCAGCCGTGCTCGCGGCCCAGGCTCTCGACCCAGTCCATCGTTTCGGGCACCCAGGCATCACCGCCCTCGCTCTCGAAGAAGAACGGCTTGCGCTCGACCTTTTCAGGGGCCAGCTGGTCCATCGTCGCAGCATCATAGAGGCGACCGTTGAGCATGGTGTAGACCACATTCTGGCTCTGCTCGATATCTTCGAGCACGTTACCGTCGATCACGAACAGATCGGCGAGTTTGCCGGCTTCGATCGAGCCGATTTCATCGCCCATGCCGTAGTACTCGGCGCCGTCGATGGTGGCGCCACGCAGCGCCTCCCAGGGCGAAAAGCCGCCCTGCACCATCGCCCACATCTCCCAGTGTGCGCCAAGCCCGGCCAGCTGGCCGTGGGCACCAATGACCACCGGCACACCCAACTCGTTGAAGGCTTTCGCCTGCTTGGCAACGAAAACGTGGTTGTAATGCTCATCGGGCGCCTTGGGGCGTCGGATGGAGCGCGGGTAAACGATCGACTTGGGCACGAAGCTCAGCAGGTGCTCGTTTTTCCACACGTCGTAGCGGTCGTAAAAGTACTCCTCACCCATCAGGCCGCCGTAGGCCACCACGAAGGTCGGTGAGTACACCACATCGGTCTGGCTCCACAGCTGCCGGATGTCGTCATAAGCGGTCTTGATCGACAGACTGTGCTCGATCCCGGTGTGGCCGTCGACCACGTGGGTCAGGTTCTGCTCCAGGCGCATGCCGCCTTCGGGCACCACCAGCATGTCGAGATTGCGCGCAGCCTCCAGCACCTGCTGGCGCTGATCACGTCGCAGGTAGTTGTAGCTCTTGACCGAAATCGCGCCCAGCTCCTTTTGCCGGCGAACATGAAACTCGGCGTCTTCATAGGAATTGACCCTCGCGGTCGCGCCCCGCGCCAGGGCACCGTAGAGAATCCGGCCGGTCGACCAGATGCGCGGCGCCACCACCTCGCCGGCCCGCTGCAGCTCCGCCATCGAGAAGATGGCAGCGTTGTCGTTGGACGGGTCATGAATGGAGGTCACGCCAAACGCCAGGTTGGCCAGCTGCGACCAGTTCTTCTGCGGCGTGAGCTGCCGGCTGCTCATGGGGCCGTGCGCGTGCGAATCGAACAGGCCGGGCACCACGGTCTTGCCGGCGACATCCACGGTCTCGAACCCGGAGGGGATTTCGACCTCGTCGCGCGAGCCCACGGCACGGATACGATGCCCTTCGATCAGCACCACGCCATCGTCGATGACTTCCTGCTGCTCCTGAGCGTTACGCATGGTCACGACGCGGCCGCCCACCAGAGCGATACGCGCGTCATGGCGGTCGGACTCCACCTCGAAGCCGAGCTCAACGCCCTCGGTTTCCGGCTCGGGCAGCTCTTGCGGAGCGCCCTCGAGAAAGGCGAAGGCATCGTGAAGTTCACGCCGGTACAGGCGGGCGCCATGGGCCCAGCCAATCGCCGAACTGTCGGCGTCGAAGTGCAGATGATTGCCGGCCCGGCCCGAAACCTGCCGTACCGGATAGGCCTGTGAATCCGCGCCGATGGTGAGTTTGCTGCCGGCCGCGAAGAAGGGCGCCACATAAGCGTTGTAATGCTCGGTAAAGGCCACCCAGCGGCCATCGGGCGATACCCGATACTCGGTTATCCACTTGCCCTGCAGGTGCTCGCGCAGGTCATTGCCCTGCAGGTTGACGCTGTTGAGCGCCAGCCCGTCGCTGCTGCCCTGCGAGAACAGCAGGCGCTGGCCGTCAGCCGTGAACTGCGGATTGCTGCCGCTGTCGTGCACGCGACGCATGCCGTCGCCATCGGCCTCGGCAACGTACAAGCCGGTACGCTCGGACCAGTTGGGCGAGGTCAGGTAACCGCCGGCCGTGCGCACGAAAACCACCTGCTTGCCATCGGGCGAGAAAGACGGCTCGATGTAGTGCCCCGGCTCGTCGCTGAGGGTGCGGCTGCGACCGCGGCCAATCGGCGCGATACGCACCGAGCCCAGCTCTTCGTCGTGCCAGGTGGTGTAGACCACCGATCGGCTGTCGGGCGAAAAGCGCGGGTAGAACTCCCAGTGCTCGTCCTGTTTGGTCAGGCGGCGGTGGCTGTCCTTTTCGAGGTCGTGCAGCCACAGATAACCCATGGCCTGATAGATGGCATGGCGCCCGTCGGGACTGCGCTGGGTCCAGCGCGCCATGCGGATCGGGAAACGATCGGGCGAGACCTCGACCGTGCGCTGAATTGCCGGATGAATCTGCTTTTCAGTCGCAACATGCACCTCGATCGGCTGGTGTGAACCGTCCGTGCCGATGCGATGGAACTTGCCGCCGGTCCAGATCACGATCGATTCACCGTCGGGCATCCAGGAAAAGCCGGGGAAATTGCCCATATCGCCGGAGGTTTCCTGCTTGTCACGCTCGAGCTCGGTAAACAGCGTGCGCTCAATGCCCGACTTCAAGTCCTTGACCATCAGCCGCGAGGTCAGCTCGGTGGGATTGCGGCGCACGAAAGCCAGCTGCTTGCCGTCGGGCGAGAGCACCGGACGAATGGCGCCGCCAGGCCCTGAAACCACGGTTTCGGTCTCGCCGGTTTCGCGATCGAAACGGCGAATGGCAAAAATGCCCTTGTTGGCGTCGCGGTTATACTCCCACACCGCGCCGGGGGTCATGTCCTGGCTGAAGTAGACATAGCGGCCGTCCGGCGAAAAATGCGGCTCGGCAATATTCTTCTGGGACTGCTCGCCGTGCAGACGATCAACGAGCATCACGCCCTTGCCGCCGCCGCGATGGTACATCCAGATGGAACCGGCCGGAATCGAGCGCTGCGAATAATAACCCTTGCGCGCGGCAATGTAGTTGCCGTCCGGCGACCAGGCCGGGTTGTGCAGCAGATTATCGCGCTCCTTGCTCACTTGCCGAAGATTCGAGCCGTCGGCATTCATGATCCAGATGTTTTCCGCGCCCTCGCGGTCGGAAACAAAGGCAATCTCGCTGCCGTCCGGGCTGTAGCGCGGCTGGAAATTCCAGGCCAGATCGTCGGTCAGCGCGGTTGCTTCACCGCCCGACACCGGCACCGTGTAGATATCGCCAAGCATGTGGAACACCAGCTTTTCGCCGTCCGGGTGCACGTCCACATCCGACCAGGTCACCTCATCGGTGTCGATGCTGATCGTCTCCCAGTCACCCGGCGGCTCGTTGACCGACCATTCTGCATGCGCTTCCTTCTCGGAACCGTCAACCTGCCCGTTTTCCTGGGCCGCCAGTGGCATGGCCAGAAAAAGTGTAAGCAGGGGCAATAACAATCTGTATGACATCTATCCTGTTCCTCGTCATTGAATGTGTACAAGACCACGAAAGCGCGAAGCATGCCTGAACCAGCCCATGCAACCCTCCGCTTACGCAACGCCACCCGGCCGCCCACACCAATCCCGATTATACCTCTCAAGCCGCAGGAGCGACCTCAAGGTCGCGAAGCCAGCGTTCGGGCGGAGCTTTCGCGATCTGGAGATCGCTCCTACAACAACAACCGCCACCCGAGCCGTAGGAGCGATCTCCAGGTCGCGAAGCCGGCGTCCAGGCGGAGCTGATCGCGGTCTGGAGACCGCTCCCACAAAAACAACCGCCACCGGAACCGTAGGAGCGACCTCCAGGTCGCGAAGCCAGCGCCCGAGCGGAGCCAATCGCGGTCTGGAGACCGCTCCCACAAAAACAACCGCCACCCGAGCCGTAGGAGCGACCTCCAGGTCGCGAAGCCAGCGTCCAGGCGGAGCTGATCGCGGTCTGGAGACCGCTCCTACAACAACAACCGCCACCCGAGCCGTAGGAGCGATCTCCAGGTCGCGAAGCCGGCGTCCAGGCGGAGCTGATCGCGGTCTGGAGACCGCTCCTACAACAACAACCGCCACCCGAGCCGTAGGAGCGACCTCCAGGTCGCGAAGCCGACCCCCGAGCGGAGCTTTCGCGATCTGGAGATCGCTCCCACAACAACAATCGCCACCCGAGCTGTAGGAGCGACCTCCAGGTCGCGCTTTCACAGCCCCAGCAACGCGGACTCCATCGGCGCACCGCGCTCGGGGCGGAACCACCAGGCATCCCAGTGCGGATAGTCACGCAAATGGGTCACCAGCCCCGCACGCAGCGGGTTGCAGATCACATAACGCGACACCCGCCTGAGATCCTCGTGCTCACGCAGAGCGTGGTCGTGAAACCCCTTCTGCCAGACCGGCCGAGCCTTCAGCCCGCGCTGTTGATTGACCTGTCGGGCGGTGTAGGCCTTGAAATCCCGCATCACCGCAGAAAGCGACTTCTCATCGCCCAGCTGGAACAGCCAGTGAAGGTGGTCGGGCATCAGCACGAAGCAAGCGGTCGCCGTCCAGCCGCAGGCATCGTTGTGCCGCAACGATCGAATCACGGCTCGCGCTAAGTCCAGTCGATCAAACAGCGGCTCACGTCGGCTCGTGACCGCCGTGACCAGATAAGCCATGCCCGGCTGGGAAAAGCGCCCAAAACGCAACGCCCTGCTGCCGGGATGCAAGGATTCGCCTCGATCCATAAAGACCACCCCAATAACCAACGCCAGATTCAGACTAGAAAAGCCGAATGCCGTTTGCAAGCCCCGGGGCGAAGCACACAGCAAAAACAACCGCCACCGTAACCGTAGGAGCGACCTCCAGGTCGCGAAGCCAGCGCCCGAGCGGAGCCAATCGCGGTCTGGAGACCGCTCCTACAACAACAATCGCCACCCGAGCCGTGGGAGCGACCTCCAGGTCGCGATGCCAGCGTTCGGGCGGAGCCCATCGCGATCTGGAGATCGCTCCTACAAAAACAACCGCCACCGGAACCGTAGGAGCGACCTCAAGGTCGCGAAGCCGACCCCCGAGCGGAGCTTTCGCGATCTGGAGATCGCTCCTACAGCAACAATCGCCACCGGAACCGTGGGAGCGACCTCAAGGTCGCGAAGCCAGCGTTCGGGCGAAGCCAATCGCGATCTGGAGATCGCTCCTACAACAACAATCGCCACCGGAACCGTGGGAGCGACCTCCAGGTCGCGAAGCCAGCGTTCGGGCGAAGCGGGGGTGGTTACTGGAGGAACTGTTCGGAGAGGATGCGTTCTTCGAGTGAATGCTCGGGATCGAACAGCAGGCGGTGGGTGATGTTGTGCTGCTGGCGCACGTCCACCCGGGTGACGTCGCGGAATTCGTCGTAGTCGGCGGTGGCGCTGACCGGGCGGTAGCTGGGCTGCAGTACTTCGAAAGAAACTTCAGCCGAAGCCGGCAGAATCGCGCCCTGCCAACGGCGCGGGCGGAAAGGGGAGATGGGGGTCAGCACGACCGCTTCGGTACCCAGGGGCAGTATCGGGCCGTGGGCGGAAAGGTTGTAGGCGGTGGAGCCGGCGGCGGTGGCCAGCAGCACGCCGTCTGCGACCAGGCGCTCGACGCGCTCACGGCCGTTGACCAGAATGCGGATGTGCGCGGCCTGATTGGTCTGCCTGAGCAGGGCGACCTCGTTGATGGCCACCGCCTGAGCCGTTTGCCCGCTCTGGTCGGTGGCCGTCATCTTCAAAGGATTGAGCACCACCTCGCGCGCGGCGGCAATGCGTTCGAGCAAGTCGTCCTCGGCGAAGCGGTTCATCAGAAAACCGACCTCGCCAAGGCGCATGCCGAACACCGGCAGGTTGCGGTCGACGTGCTCATGCAGGGTGTGCAGCATGAAACCGTCGCCGCCGAGCACCACCAGCACCTCGGCGGCGTCCAGGGCCACCTCGCCGTAGCGCTCACGCAGGGCCCGCGCAGCGTCCTGCGAGCCGGGATGAGTGCTGGCGAGAATGGCCACTTGCACGGTATCTACTCTCCTGGGCGGCAATCAGGCGTCAACGGCTTCACGGTTGGTCGCGTGCAGCAGCTGTTTCAGACCGTTGACCGCCACCTGCAGCGCCGGATAGTCGGGCGAGGCGGTGTTGCGCATTTCCTCGAGCATCAGGCCGATCCGATTGACCGCGTCCTCATGCCGGTCCATCCAGACCTGTACCGAATGCTCTTCATCAGCGGCCTCCAGCAGAATGCGCCGGGTCAGTTCGCGATGATAGCGATACAGATCATCGCGCAGATGACCGCGGGCGTGGGCGTGCCACTGGCGCTCGACCGGCAGGCTCTCGACCTGGATGCGCAGCCACTTCAGGCTCAGGAAGTCGAACAGTCGGAAGTAGATGCCGGCCACTTCCTCGACTTCACGCTCTTGCCTGCGCGCCTCATCGACGATATCCAGCGCCGAGTAGGCGAAACGCACCCCGGCCACTTCATGCGCGACCTCCTCGCTGAAGCCCGCCTCGACCAGCTCGACCTGGCGGGAGTGCAGCGCCTCCTCGAGCTCGCCCTGCAGCATCTCCGGCAGGGCCTCCTGATAACGCCGGATGCCCGGCGCAAAGCGGTCGACCTTGCTGGAGATATCGATGTCATAGCCACCCGGCAGGGTGATCAGGCGCCGGGTCACCTGGCGCAGCAGGTCCCACATTTCCAGCTGGGCGTTGAGCTGCAGCCTTGCCGGCACCTTGTTGTCCAGCGACTCGATGCGCTGCCAGAATTCGCGCGCCGAGAAGATCTCACGGGCCACGGTATAGGCCTTGGCCACCGTCGCCGAGCTGGCACCGGTGTCTTCGCGAATGCGCATCACGAACGGCGCACCCATGCGGTTGACGATGCTGTCGGTCACCTTGGTGGCAATGATCTCGCGCTTGAGGCGATGCTCGGGCATCAAGTCGCCAAAGCGTTCGCGCAGCGGCGTGGGGAAGTAGTTCTTGAGCTCAGCCGAGAGGTAGGGATCCTCCGGCACGTCGGTCTCGAGCAGATCCTGATAGAGCGTGATCTTGCTGTAGGACAGCAACAGCGCCAGCTCGGGGCGCGTCAGGCCCTCGCCCCGGGCCACGCGTTCGCGCAGCTCCTCCTCGTCGGGCAGCTCCTCGAGATCGCGGTCGATGACGCCCTGATGCTCGAGCACGGCAATGAAGTGCGCCTCGGCGCCCAGACGATCGCTGGTAATGGCCTCCATCATGCTCAGCGCCTGGTTCTGCAGGTAGTTCGACTGCAGCACCAGATCCCTGACCTCGTCGCTCATATCGGCCAGCAGCTGGTTGCGCTCGTCAAGATCGATCAAGTTGCGCTCGACGGCATCGTTGAGCAGGATCTTGATGTTGACCTCGTGGTCGGAGCAGTCCACGCCGGCAGAGTTGTCGATGAAGTCGGTGTTGTTGCGCCCGCCGGCCATGGCGTACTCGATGCGGCCGCGCTGGGTCATGCCCAGGTTGCCGCCCTCGCCGACCACGCGCGCGCCGATATCGCCACCGTTGATGCGTACCAGGTTGTTGGCCAGGTCACCGACTTCGGCGTGCGACTCCGCCTCACCCTTGACATAAGTGCCGATACCGCCGTTCCACAGCAGATCGACCGGCGCCTTGAGAATGGCCTTGATCAGCTCGTGCGGCGCCAGCGAGGTTTCCTTCACGCCCAGCCACTCGCGCACCTGTTCGGACAGTTCGATGGCCTTGGCCTGACGCGAAAACACGCCGCCGCCGGCCGAGATCAGCTTGTCGTCGTAATCAGCCCAGGTCGAGCGTGGCAGCTCGAACAGACGCTTGCGCTCGGCGTAGCTGCTGGCCGCGTCCGGATCCGGATCGAGAAAGATGTGCATATGGTTGAAGGCGGCCTTGAGACGGATATGCTCCGAGCGCAACATGCCGTTGCCGAACACGTCGCCACCCATGTCGCCGATACCCACAACGGTGAAGTCCTCGCTCTGGGTGTCGTGATCAAGCTCGCGGAAATGGCGCTTGACCGATTCCCAGGCGCCGCGGGCGGTAATGCCCATTTTCTTGTGGTCATAGCCGTTGGAACCGCCGGAGGCAAAGGCATCGCCCATCCAGAAGCCGTGTTCGGCAGAAATGGCATTGGCAATGTCGGAGAATGTCGCCGTGCCCTTGTCGGCTGCCACCACCAGATAGGGGTCGTCATCGTCGTGACGCAGCACATCCCGCGGCGGCAGCACCTTGTCGCCGTCAAGGTTGTCGGTGATGTCGAGCATGCCATTGATGAAGCTGCGGTAGCAGTGAACCACCTCGGCCATCACCGCGTCACGGGCGTTGCCTTCGGGCAGCTGCTTGGCCACAAAGCCGCCCTTGGCGCCCACCGGCACGATCATGGTGTTCTTGACGCTCTGGGCGCGCAGAAGACCCAGCACCTCGGTGCGGAAATCCTCGCGTCGATCCGACCAGCGCAGCCCGCCGCGGGCCACCTTGCCGTCGCGCAGGTGAATGCCTTCCATGCGCGGCGAATAGACCCAGATCTCACGATACGGTCGGGGCAGCGGCAGGTCCGGCACCTGGGCGGAATCCAGCTTGAAGCCCAGGTACTCGCGATATTCACCCTGCTCGTCGCGCTGGAAGGCGCTGGTGCGGAGCGTGGCGCGGATCAAATCGCAGAAGCCGCGCAGAATGCGGTCCTGGTCGGCCGAGCTGACCGAGTCGAGCGCGCGCAGAATGGTCTTGCGCAGCAAGGACTCGACATCGCCCGACGGCTCACCTTCGCGCGCCTGGCAGATCTCGTCGAGAAACTCGGAGAGCACCTCGTCGTCAAAGCTTTCGGCCAGTTCGCGACACTGCGCCTCGAGGTGCTCACGCGCGCTGCTGCGCTGCGACTTTTCTTCGTTGCGGCGCGCCGGATCAAAGCGCGTCTCGAAGTACTCCACCAACAGGCGCGCCACCAGCGGCCAGGCTGCCAGCGTCTGCTCCATGTAGGCCTGTGAAAATGGCATGCCCGTTTGCAGCAGGTACTTGCAGAAGGCACGCAGCTGATTGACCTGGCGCCAGTCCAGGCCGGCCAGCATCACCAGGCGATTGAAACCATCGTTCTCGCAGCGCTGCCGCCAGACCTGCTCGAAGGCGTCCTGAAACTTGTCGCGCACCTGGTCCAGATCGATGTCGGCATCACCCGGCGGGCGCATGTCGAAATCCTGAATCCAGACCTCGTGCTCGCCGGCCACATTGAGCTCGTAGGGGCGCTCGGAAACGATGCGCATGCCCAGATTTTCCAGCATCGGCAGCACATCCGACAGCGACAGCGGATCGCCGTGCTTGAAGATCTTGAAGCGCAGCAGGCCCGCGGCGCGGCTGCGCGGCTTGTAAAGACTCATCCGCAGGTCGTCAAGCTCGCTGAGCATGGAAAGATTGACGACGTCATAGCTGGCCACGTGCGGCGAGACATCATCGACATAGGACACCGGAAATGCGCGGCCGAAACGCCGCGCCAGATCCAGGCCGTGCTCCTCGCCGTGCTCGCGAATCAGGATTTCCGTCAGATCGTCTTCCCAGGAGCGGATGGCCTGCTTGATCTCGTCCTCGATGGCCTCGATGTCGACGTCCACGTTGGCATCGCCCGTGGGGCGCACCACCAGGTGCACGCGCGCCAGCTTGGATTCGCCCACCAGCACGCCGAAATCCAGCCGCTCGCCGTTGAGCGCACGCTTGAGGATGTTCTGGATCTTTTCGCGGTTTTCGGTATTGAAGCGCTCGCGCGGAATGAACACCAGGCAGGAGAAGAAGCGGCCGAAGCGCTCGCGGCGAACGAACAGACGCGTCTGACTGCGCTCTTGCAGGTCGAGAACGCCCATGGCCAGCTCCAGCAGCTCGTCACTGGAAGCCTGAAACAGTTCGTCGCGGGGCAGCGTCTCGAGAATGTGCATCAGGGCCTTGCCGGCATGGCTGCCCGACTGCAGGCCCGAAAGCCGAACCACCTCTTCCACCTTGCGGCGCACCAGCGGTGTGTCCTCGCAGCGACGGATATAGGCGCCGGAGGTAAACAGCCCGATCAGGCGCTTCTCGCCGGTGACCTGTCCCTGCTCATCGAAGTACAGCACCGAGATGTAATCCATATAACCGCCACGGTGCACGGTAGAGGCAGCGTTGGTCTTGGTGATGATGACCGGATCGTCGGGTGAAACGTGCTGACCGCCACCGCTGAGCTCTCTGAGCGCGCGTACCGGCGCATCGCGATGCTCAGGGTGCATGATGCCCAGACCGCTGTCGGCCACGGCCGTCAACACACGGCCCTCGTCACGCTCCTCGATCACGTATTCACGATAGCCCAGGAAAGTGAAGTGATCGTTGGCCAGCCACTCGAAGAAATCGCGAATCTCCTGGCGCGCCGGCTCCGACAGCTGCGTGTGCTTGGTCGGCAGCTCGGCGGCAATCTCGCGCGCCTGGGCCAGCATCGGCTTCCAGTCCGCCACCGCCCGGCGCACATCGGCGAGCGCCGCCAGAATGCGCTGTTCGATCCTGGTCAGCATTTCCGGATAGTTCTGCCGATCGATCTGCAGCTGCATTACCGACTCGGCCTGGCCGGCATCCTCGCCGTCTTCGATCAGCGTCACGAGCTGACCGCTCTCATCGCGCTTGACGCGCATGACGGGGTGAATGATCAGATGGGCCGCAATGCCCAGCTCGGACAGTGCCAACACCACCGAATCCACCAGAAACGGCATGTCATCGTTGACGATCTCGATGACGGTATGCGTGGACTCCCAGCCGTGGGTCTCGGCATCCGGATTGAAAACGCGCAGGCGAACCTCGGCGCGCGCACGCTGGCGGGCAAACTCGAGAAAGTCGGTGGCCATGGACGCCAGCTCTTCGGTCGACAGCGTTTCAAGCTCGTCAACCGGCACGCGGCGAAGAAAACGCCGGACGAACTCCGGCCCCAATTCACGCCCTTCGTCCCGGGCCACGACCCGATTGACGCTCTCGAGGATATCCGCCTTCCTGTCGCTACTGTGACTCATTCAATCCTTCCTGATAATACTTGTGGTTCATTCACCGCCAGCGTCCGCAGTGGCCGTTACCGCAACCCGGTTTCGGTTCTTGCAATCACCATACGCTGGATCTCACTGGTGCCTTCGTAAATCTCGGTAATCTTGGCGTCGCGGAAGTACCGCTCCACCGCCATCTCCTTGCTGTAGCCCATACCGCCGTGAATCTGCACCGCCTGATGGGCAACCCACATGGCCGTTTCCGAAGCAAACAGCTTGGCCATCGAGCCATCGAGGGTAAAGCGGGCCCCGGTCTCGCTGGCCTTCATCTTGGCCCAGGCTGCCCGCAAGGTCAGCAGGCGCGCGGCCTCCAGGCGGGTTTTCATATCGGCGAGCTTGGACTGAATCATCTGGAACGTGCCGATTTCGGCGCCGAAAGCCTTGCGCTCGCGGGCATAGTCCACGCTGGCCTCGTAGGCGGCCTGGGCAATGCCCACCGCCTGCGCGGCAATGCCGATACGCCCGGCATCGAGCACGCCCATGGCAATCTTGAAGCCCTGGCCTTCATCGCCCAGTCGGTCTTCGACCGGGCATTTGTAATCGGTCAGTTCGATTTCACAGGTCGCCGAGGCGCGAATTCCCAGCTTGGGCTCGAGCTTGCCGCGATGAAAGCCTTCGCGCTCGGCGTCAATGATGAAAGCCGACACCCCGCGCGAGCCAGCGTCCGGATCAGTGTTGGCAAACAAGACCAGATAGCGCGCCACCGGCCCGGAAGTGATCCAGGACTTGCGGGCATTGATCACGTAATGACTGCCGTCGTCGCTGAGCACCGCCCGCGCCTTCATGTTGGCCGCATCCGAACCCGACTGCGGCTCGGTCAGCGCATAGGCGCCGATCTCGTCACCGGAAGCGATGGCACGCACATATTTCTGCTTCTGCTCCTCGGTGCCGTGCTGGAGAATACCGTTGCAAAAAAGCGAGTTGTTGACCGACATGATCGTGCCGTGCGCCGCATCCACGGCGGAGACCTCCATCATCGCCAGCACATAGCCAATCGTATCCAGCTCGGAGCCACCGTAGGCCTCGGGCACCTCGATGCCCATCAGCCCCAGCGCGCCCATGCCCTGAATGGTCTTGAGGGGAAACTCACCCGAGGCATCGAACTCGGATGCGATCGGGGCAATTTCGTCGCGCGCAAAATCGCGCGCAGCAGCCTGAATCATCTGCTGCTCGTCGGTCAGTTGAAAATCCATGGAAGTCGTGTCCTGACAAGTGAAATTCAGCAGTTCCGATTATACTCCGCCCGAACACCGAAGACAGGCCGACAACCCGCTGAAAAGCTGATGGACAAAGCGTCGCCGGAGAACCGGCCGTCAAGATATTGACGACCGCCGGCGCCAAAGATGTGAACAACCTCACAATATGTCCAAATGTTGCTTGACAGTGTCGGCGGGTTTCGTAGAATCACAACTTCCGGACCGGGGTTCCCCCCTTCCCCATCCGGATCGTGGCCCAGGTTCCCCCCTTGCCTGGGCCACACCTATTCCGGCGGCCGGAGCCGAAACTCCGGCCGCCTTTTTATTCCGGAGCCTCTTGGCTTCAGAGCAGCAAGACAGAAAAATTTGGAAAATCCCGCGGCTTGTCCTATAATGCCGCGCTTCCACCTGCCCAGGTGGCGGAATTGGTAGACGCGCTAGCTTCAGGTGCTAGTGTCCGAAAGGATGTGGGAGTTCGAGTCTCCCCCTGGGCACCACTTACTTCCCCCTAATTCATCCGCCTCGTGCACCTGAAGCGATTCAGACCAATCGCATAGCGGGTGCGGTTTTGCGTGAAACGCAAAGAAGCGCGCGCGAAGCACATCAGCCGCTAGTGTCCGAAAGGATGTGGGAGTTCGAGTCTCCCCCTGGGCACCAGTTCTACACTCCCGCTTGACGAACCAACTCGGTACGGAACCGATTTCAATCACGGAGCGAGTGCGGTTTCACGCGCAGCGTGAAGAAGCGCTTGCGGAGTTCCAACTCAGCGTCTCCCCCTGGGCACCATAATACCCCCCCCCAAAGACAATCCCCACCGGAACCGTAGGAGCGACCTCCAGGTCGCGAAGCCAGCGCCCGAGCAGAGCTTTCGCGATCTGGAGATCGCTCCTACAACAACAACCGCCACCGGAACCGTAGGAGCGACCTCCAGGTCGCGAAGCCAACACCCGAACGGAGCTGATCGCGGTCTGGAGACCGCTCCCACATCAACAACCGCCACCCGAGCCGTAGGAGCGACCTCCAGGTCGCGAAGCCAGCGCCCGAGCAGAGCTTTCGCGATCTGGAGATCGCTCCTACAACAACAATCGCCACCGGAACCGTAGGAGCGACCTCCAGGTCGCGAAGCCAACACCCGAACGGAGCCAATCCCGATCTGGAGGCTGCTCCTGCGGTACTACCGGCGCCGCCGGCGCAGCAGCTTCATGATTCGCCAGGCCCGAATGGAACACAGATACTGGCCGACAAACACCGGCACCAGGCCCACAAACAGCCAGTGCTCGGACCAGCCCTGCTGCCAGCCCACAACGCCGATCAACCCGAAGGCGGCCATCACGCCGATCAGAATCCAGACCGTGGTCGTGACCGAAACGCCGGAGCGCAGCAGCACATGGTGCAGATGCTCGCGGTCGGCGGTGAACGGACTGCGCCCCTTCATGATGCGGCGAACATACAGCGTGACCACATCCAGCACCGGCAGCACCAGAATCCAGGCGATTGAGATCGGATAGATATCCACCTGCTCTACCTGGCCGAGATATACCGACAGCCAGGCCAGGGCAAAACCCAGCATCATGCTGCCCGAGTCCCCCATGAAAACGGTGGCGTGTTTTCGGCCGGGCAGGCGCAGGTTGAAGCACAGAAACGCCACCACAGCTGCCAGAAGCACGCCAGTCACGCCAAGGAAAGATCGACTCGCGCCGCCCAGAATGCCGGCGGCCAGCAGCATGGCCAGTGCAACCGCCGTCAAACCGCCCGCCAGGCCGTCGCTGCCGTCGGCCATGTTGACGGCATTGATCAAAAGCACCGTACAAAACACGGTAAACGGAATGGCCCACTCGCCCAGCTCGATCGGCTTGATGCCAACCAGGTCACCCAGCGACCCGACCTGCACCACGCCCCAGGAGGTCATCAACAGCGCTGCGATGATCTGCGCGAACAGCTTGGCGCCGGGCTTGATGTCGATGAGATCGTCGATCACCCCGACCATCAGCAGCAGCCCCATGCCGGCCAACAGGCTGGCAAAGGGCCGCAACGAGGCCTCGACCAGCATCAGGGCAATGCCGAAGCCGGCAAACATGGCCAGCCCGCCGATCATCGGCACGGCGCAGGCATGGCGCTTGCGCCCGCCCGGATGATCCACCAGGTTGATCTGATGCGCCGGCGCGCGCAGAATCGGCACCGCCAGCAGCACAATGAAAAAAGCGGCCCCCATTGCCGCCACGATATTCCAGGTCAACGCCCCCATGTTCAAAGCATCTCCCACGCTGCATGCCCCTCTTGCTCGAGCAGCCGCCGCGCCAGAAAGAAGGGCGGCGAGCCATCGAGGCTCAATTCTACCAGACCCTCGTCGGCTTTCACGGGCAGCAGCCGGGCCGAGGTGACACCCACACCCCGGGCATCGAGCGGGCGAAGCCGAACCAGATACTGACCGGCCTCGTCGACACGAAACGCCACGTCGATATGGCCGGCCTCATCTACCGGAACATACGCCTCGCGCCACGCCCAGCGGCGCGCGGAATCGTCCTCGCTGCGCCGATAGACTTCCAACCGCACCCAACCGCCCCGGCGCCCGCCGACCAGATCAAGCCGCATCCGCCAGATGCCCGAGGCAAGTTGCCGGGTATACGGCAGCTCGACCAGCCACGGCTTTTCGCCTTCGCGCAGACGCAGAAAGCCTTGATCACAAGGCCCTTCAACGGCCAGTTCGCTGCAGGGCGCGAGCTCGGCATGGCGCCCGGCGACTGCGGCCAGATCAAGCGTGCGCGTCGCGCGCTGCGGTGCCGACTGCACCCGAACGGGTCTTTCCTTCAGCGCCTCATCCAGATGAACCAGCGCCAGCACATCATTGGAGCGAAGCCGGCGAAGCCAGCGCTTACTGACGCGCTCGCGGCTGATGACCGGCTGCGGCAGCGCAAAATACCTTGCGCGGTAGTGCGTAAATTCCGAATCCCCAAAGATGACCACCCGCCGCCAGGGATCGTCCAGCCTGGTTTTCAGATCATCGACAAACGCGAACACCGCACCGTCCATCTCGGTGCGGCGTTTTTCGCCGGGACTCAATCCGCTGAACTGTGCCACTGCCGCCGCGTGCCGCTGCCAGAGCGTGATCTGCCAACCCAGATCCAGCACCAGCCAGGCCAGCAAAAAGGCGCCGCCAGCAGCCGTCAGCGGCCGTGTGCCCCGGCGCAGCTCGGGCCAGAGCATCAGCAGCCCCAATATCAAGATGGCCCAGAGCCCGGCAACGACCACCGGCGCCACTCGCAAGGGGCGGAAATCGGGGCGATTATGATTGATGCTGCGCTGCGTCCATTCGCCAGTACTGACCAGGCTGCGCAGCAGCAGCCCCTGCAGCTCCAGAAATGCCGGCCGGGCCTGGTGCAGAACGGTGGACTCGATTTCCAGCCCCGGCTCCAGCCCGCCAGTAGCGCGCGCAACCACATGCTCAACCCGGCCCTCATGCAGCCGCAGCCGCTTGACGCTGACGTGGGCCACCTGCTCATCAGCCCACTCGACCGGCAGCGTTTCGGCCCGGGCCGGGCTGCTGCCCTGCCCCAGACCGAGGCTCAAGGAGTGAAAACCACCCAAACTGGCCAAGTGCACCGTGACCGACTCAATGTCATCAGCGGAAACAACCACGGGCAGCCTGGCGGCGGCTATCGCCTGGGTCCGGTAGCCCGGCCCGGTCATCGCAAAACCATGGTCAGTCGCTTGCCCCTCGCCGGTGACCATCCACCAGGCTTCGCCGGGTATCTCGACGGGCGTCATCACCTGCCGGTAGTTCTGCCCGTACATGAACCACAGGCAGAATGCTCCCCAAAGCAAGATGGCCGAGCCCGCGGCGGCCAGAAACAGGCGAATCAACAGCTGCCGTGAACTCATGGCAGCGCTTCTCGCAGCGACCCGCCGGCCCGTTCCAGCCGGACCGCAACCAGCCCGGCCAGAAGCGCCATGGCTGGCACCAGATGAAGCAGCAGCCGATTGACGCTGCTGCCGCCAATCACCGCATCGCCAAGCGTGGTGACGGCAAACATGCCCACAAGCGCCGTAAAACACAGGGCCACCGCCATCCAGATGCCCAACAGCGCTCGTTGGCGACCATCACGCCAGCCCAGCCAGAGCCCCAGCACCGCCGCTGGCGGCATCAGGTACCAGAAAAAGTGCCAATTGTCGTAAACGAACAGATGTCGCAGAAGATCGGGCCACATCACCACCTCTTGCCAGGCCGCCATGGTGATCCGGTGGGGCCAGACCAGACCGTCCGCGTCGAATCCGAACTTTCCAAGCGTGCTCAGTCTGACCGTCATCTGCTGCCACCACAGAAACAGCACCGCGGCAAGGCCGAGCAAGGCGCCGGCCAGCACCACCCAGCGCAGCCGGACCCAGGCACAAAGCATACCCAGCACGATCAGCGGCGCCCACAGCAGGCTGGTCTCCTTGAACATCAGCGTGCCGGCCATCGCGCTCAGAACAACGATCAGCAGCAGCGGCTGGTTCCGCTCTCTGGCCAGCCCGGCAGTGGCCAGCGCAATCAACACCAGCACCCCGATCCACAGGTCGCCGTAGCCTGCCAGCACCATCTGGACATTCAATATCGGCAGGGTCAACAAAGCGGCTGCGGCCAGAACAGCCAGTAACAAACTGCCGCCCGCCAGCCGCAGCGAACCGGCCAAGACAAACCCGGCCGAGGCACCAGCAAGCGGCCAGCCGACGTTCATCAAGGCATCGTCCCAGCGCCCCAGCGCCTGCGCCTGCCACAGCTGGGTCAAGCCGATTCCGGGTGGATGGCGCAGCCCACCAGAGCTCCAGGCAGACGCGGCGGACTGAAACCAGCGCCCGCCGCTGGCAAACACATCCAGCTCAGGGTGAAAGAACCAGACCTTGGCATGGTTGCCATAGGCATACCAGGCATCCCACGGAAACAGCGGGCGCTGAACCACCTCGACCACCACCCCGAGCCAGCGGATGCCAAGCCAGATGAGCAGGCCGGCAATCAGCCAGCGGGCGGCATACCCTGTGCCGGGCCAGTCGCCACCGTGGCGATGAGCATCAGCGAGCGCCAGGGGCAGCCGGCGTCGCCAAGCCACCAGACCAAAGCCCGCCGCCAGCAGCGCCTGAGTGGCTGCATTCCAGCCAAAGTGCAGGCCTAGACCCAGGCGGTCCAGGCCGATATAGCCGGCCACCACGCCCACCATCCCCAGGGGAAAGGCCATGCCGATCACGGCCAGGCGATAGCCCGGCCGTGGCGTCTGCCAGCAGGCACAAACAAAAAGGGCCCCCGTCACAAACGGGAGCCCCAGCGCAAACAAGATTTTCGCCGTGTCTGCCAACATCGCGAATCAAACCGGGGAAGTCAGTGCAGTATACCCTTGTGTTGCATGAACTCCAGGATCTCATCCACCGACTCTTCCACCGACAGCTTTTCGGTATCCAGGGTCAGCTCAGGCTGCTCCGGCGGCTCATAGGGCGAGTCGATACCGGTAAAGTGCTTGATCGCCCCGGCCCGGGCCTTGGCATACAAGCCCTTGGGGTCCCGCTGCTCGCAGGCTTCCAGGCTGGCGCTGACGAACACCTCGATGAATTCACCCGGCTCCATCAGCTCGCGCACCAGCGCACGATCCGATCGAAACGGCGAGATGAAGGCAGTAACCACCACCAGACCCGCGTCGGCCATCAGCCGCGCCACCTCGCCGATGCGCCGGATGTTCTCGACCCGATCTTCGTCGGTAAATCCGAGGTCGCTATTGAGCCCGTGACGAACGTTGTCGCCATCGAGCAGATAACTGTGGTGCCCGCGCCGGAACAGCGCCTGCTCCAGCGCGTTGGCCACCGACGACTTGCCGGCGCCCGAAAGGCCGGTAAACCAGAGCACGGCCGGATGCTGGCCCTTCTGGCCCGAGCGCTGCGCCTTGGTCACCTTGTGCTCGTGCCACACGACATTCTGCGACTTGTCGGCCAGGGTGTCGGTAACCGGCCGCACGATCATGCCGGCGCCCACCGTCAGGTTGGTGACGCGATCAATGATGATGAAAGCGCCGGTATGGCGGTTGCGCTGATAGCTGTCGAAAGCCGCCTGGCCGCTCAAGCGCCAGCGCACCAGACCAATCCCGTTCAGCTCGAGGCGGTCAACGTGATCATGCTCCAGGCTGTTGACGTCGATTCGGTGGTGCACGCTCTCGGGAATGGCCGACTGCGTCTTCGGCCCCATCTTGATGTCGTACTGGCGCCCGGGCAGCAGCGGCGCATCGGCCATCCAGACCACGCGCGCATCCAGGGCTTCGGCCACCCGCGGCCGCTCCTGCGGATGCACCAGCAAATCGCCGCGGCTGATATCGATCTCGTCGGCCAGCGTGATGGTCACCGCCTGCCCCACGCGGGCAGAATCCAGGTCACCGTCAAAGGTCACGATGCGCTCGACCGCGCTCTGGCGCCCCGACGGCACCACCATCACCGGATCGCCAACGGCAATCGCGCCGCCCGAAATCGTGCCGGCAAAGCCGCGAAAATCAGAACTCGGGCGATTCACGTACTGCACCGGCAGACGAAACTCGCCCAACGCCTCACCGTCGGCGCGATCTCCGGATTGTGAAGCCTCACCCGAAACATCCGCGGCCTGGAGGCCGCTCCCACCCTCCAGAATTTCACTGTAGGAGCGATCTCCAGATCGCGATCCCCCAGCCGGATCGGAGCCCATCGCGGTCTGGAGACCGCTCCTACCCTCCAATTCATCGCCGTAGGAGCGATCTCCAGATCGCGATCCCTCAGCCGGATTGGAGCCCATCGCAGTCTGGAGACGGCTCCTACCCTCCAATTCATCGCCGTAGGAGCGATCTCCAGATCGCGATACGCCCAACCCGGAATCCGCCTCCTCCAGCGCCTCGATCACCGTCGGCCCATCAAACCAGGCCAGATTGTCGCCACGGGCAATCACATTGTCACCGCCAAGAGCCGCCACCGGCAGGCACAGCACCTCATCCAGCGCCAGCTTGCCGGCAAACTGTCGGTATTCAGCACAAATGGACTCGAATCGATTGCGGTCGAAATCCACCAGATCCATCTTGTTCACCGCCAGAATCACCTGCCGAATTCCCAGCAGCGAAACGATGAACGAATGCCGCCGCGTTTGCGCCTGCAATCCCTTGCGGGCATCCACAAGAATGATCGCCAGCTCGGCCGTGGACGCCCCGGTGGCCATATTCCGCGTGTACTGCTCATGCCCCGGCGTATCGGCAATGATGAACTTGCGCCGGGCGGTCGCGAAATAGCGGTAGGCCACGTCGATCGTGATGCCCTGCTCACGCTCGGACTGCAAGCCGTCGACCAGCAGCGCCAGATCCGCCGCATCCCCCTGCGTGCCCCATTTCTTCGAGTCGCGACCAACCGATGCCAACTGATCCTCGTAGACCTGCTTGGAGTCAAACAGAAGCCGCCCGATCAGGGTTGACTTGCCATCATCGACCGAGCCACAAGTGATGAAGCGCAGAAGATCCTTTCGGGAGTCTTCGGCGAGAATCGTCTCTATATCGGAAACAGCCATCAGTAGAGCTCTTGGTGAGAGTGTGAAGTGTCAGAACAGTGTGAAGTGTTCAGTGTGAAGTGTGAAGTGTCGTCCTTCACCTTGGCACGTTGCTGTTGAGCAAGGCTGTGCAGCATTGAAGATATTTCCTTTAATTCCATGATTAGTTCATGAGCGCTGTCGCCAGGCACCATTTCTGCTCGAGCCGCAATGTAAAGCTGAGTTCGCAACTCCGCTGCCGAGCCACGCGCAATATCCAGAAACCGAGCAAAATCCCGAGGCGCACTCCGCTCAGCCCCTTCAGCAATATTTGAAGAAATCGAAACTGCCGCCCGCATCATCTGATCCCGCAAGCCCCACTCCCGCGAGCCACGAAGCAACGAACAAACTTCCACCGCCACCCGACACCCCTTCTTCCAGACCTCCAGATCCTCAAAAGAAAAATAGCTCATCCGCAACCTCCACTTCACACTTCACACTTCACACTTCACACTTCACACTTTCTTAAAAATACCCCTCGATCTTCTTCTGCTCCATCGAGGCCCCGGCATCCTGATCGATGGCCCGCCCTTGCCGCTCGGAGTTGCGCACCGAAATCGTCTCCTCGATCACCTCCAGCAAAGTGGTCGCGCTGGACTCGACCGCCCCGGTCAGCGGCCAGCAGCCGAGCGTCCGGAAGCGCACCATCCGCATTTCCGGCTTTTCGCCGGGCGCGAACGGGAAACGCGCCTCGTCATCGACCATCAGCAGCAGCCCGTCGCGCTCGACCACCGGCCGCTCGGCGGCAAAGTACAGCGGCACCATCGGGATATTTTCGGCGTAGATGTACTGCCAGATATCCAGCTCGGTCCAGTTCGACAGCGGAAACACCCGGATCGACTCGCCCTTGTGAACGCGTCCGTTATAGATATTCCACAGCTCCGGACGCTGGTTCTTCGGGTCCCACCGGTGATTCCGGTCACGAAATGAAAACACCCGCTCCTTCGCGCGCGAGCTTTCCTCATCACGCCGCGCCCCGCCAAAAGCGGCATCGAAACCATGCTTGTCCAGCGCCTGCTTGAGCGCCTGAGTCTTCATGATATCGGTATGCACCTTCGAGCCATGCGTAAACGGCCCCACCCCCTGATCAACGCCTTCCTGATTGGCGTGGACCAACAGCTCCATGCCCACCTCGCTCACCATCCGGTCGCGAAACTCGTACATCTCCCGGAACTTCCAGGTGGTATCGACGTGCAGCAATGGAAACGGCGGCGGTGAGGGATAAAACGCCTTGCGCGCCAGGTGCAGCATCACCGACGAGTCCTTGCCGATGGAATACAGCATCACCGGGTGCTCGAATTCCGCTGCCACCTCACGGATGATGTGGATGGACTCCGCCTCCAGCGCTTGCAAATGCCTGCTGATCATAAAATCTCGCTCAAAAACTAGAATTCACCTGTAGGAGCGACCTCCAGGTCGCGATAAAACCTGACCGAAGCCCATCGCGGTCTGAAGACCGCTCCTGCATCCAACTCCTACCGTAGGAGCGACCTCCAGGTCGCGATAAAACCCGACCGAAGCCCGTCGCGGTCTGAAGACCGCTCCTACATCCAACTCCCGCTGTAGGAGCGACCTCCAGGTCGCGATTCATCCACGCCAAGGCCGCCCCGACCACGCAATTGCCAAGGAACAACACGGCCAATCATGCCGCGCCACCCCGAAGTTAGCGTAAAACCTCTTCGACCACTTCCAGATAGCGGTCAATCACGATTCGCTCATCGAACTCCCTGAGCATCTTCTCTCGGCCCTTCAATCCCATTTTCACCCTGTCGTCGGCAGACAAATCCATCATCATACGCATCTTGTCCGCAAGATCGTCCGCATCCCTGGGGCGACATAAATAACCATTTACACAATCGTCTACCACCTCGCGGCAGCCAACAGCATCGGTGGTAATCAACGGCCGTGCCATGCTGGCTGCCTCCAGCAAGGATCGTGGCGTGCCTTCACGATAATAGCTTGGCAGCACCACACAATCCGCTTCTGTAATCACGGGCCGCACGTCATCGGTACTCCCCAGGTATTGGGCAACGCCTTCGGCTTCCCACTGTTCGACCGTGGTCTTGTCAATTGCCGTGCGATTGTCCGCACCAAGAAAGCCCAGCAGCCGGCACTCGACTTCTCTCCCCTCGGCACGCAGCTGGCGACATGCCTCCACATACTCGCCAATCCCCTTGTCCCAAAGCAGCCGGGCGGACAGAAGAAAACGGAAAGAGCCCGCGGCTCTTTCATTGCTGACCGGCATGAATCGCTTCGTATCCACTCCCGAGCCCGGCAATTGCTCGGCTTTATCCGCCGGCGCCAGCCCACGATCCAGAAACATCGCCATGTCGTCAGGGTTCTGAAAGAACACTCTGGCCGCGCCGGCCAGGCCGCTGGCATACAAACGCCGCACCAGACGGGTAAGCCACGTGTCATGGATAAACGCGGTACCAAGGCCTGCGATATTGTGAATCGACGCTATTCCGAGCACACGGCAGGCCAGCCCGCCATAAATGTTGGGTTTTGCCGTATATCCAAGATACGCAGCAGGCCGCTCCCGACGCAACACGCGCAGAAGCCGCAGAAACAGCGCTGAATCCTTCAAGGGATTGGTGCCGCTATTGTCCATGTCCACCGGCATGAAACTCGCCCCGGCAGCCTCCAGCCGCGCTGCATCATCGCCCCAAGGCGCTACCGCTACAACCTCGTACCCCGCTTCCTGCAAGGCCCGTATCAGATTCAGGCGGAAATTGGCCAGATACCAAGCCGTATTGGCTGCGATCAAGACCTTGCCTGTCATGTCACCTTCCAGTGTTCTTTCCAGGCCTGAAACATCAACACACCCCACAAGTAATAATGCCAGCGTCGCTTGCCCAAGGCGTGCTCTTGCCACATTCGTCGAATAGGCTTGGGATCAAAGAAACCCTCCTCACGCAGGCGCCTTTCATCGAGAAGCTCCTCGGCCCATTCACGCAAGGGCCCGCGCAGCCAATGCTCGATCGGCACACCAAACCCCATTTTCGGACGATCCATAAGCCGTTGCGGCACGTAGCGGTACAGCACCTGGCGGAGCAGCCACTTGCCCTGCCCATCGCGAACCTTGTACTCGGTAGGCACAAGGCAGGCAAACCTCACCACCCGATGATCCACCAGCGGGACCCTGTTCGGCTCGCTTAAGGGCGCCGATGATCTGATCCTCGCTGTACTTGCTCTTTCGCATGATGACCTCCTGGTCAGGACCGTCATCATGCCGTAATTCCAGTTATCTGGTGGACCGATTTTAGGGGAAGTGGACACTCCGGCAACCGCTCGGATTGAGAGACTGGTATCCGGCTTGGTGTTGCGCTGAATGGATCTCTGCCGCCCCTTTAGCTTGGGAAACCAGTTCAATATAGATGGTGGCGCCTGGCGGCGGGGAAACGAGAATCAGGAGACGCCGACACGCCAACGCCAGGCCAGCTACGTCGCCGATCCAGACCTCGCTATCGTCTGGGCCATAGTCAAAGCCGACGACCCGGGCTGTTTGGCATGCCTCATGAATCCGTCAATTCCCACATCGCACAACAGCGCTGCCAGTGAGCATGTCAACCACGTTTTGCATACAAGAGCGCTTGTCGATGTACTGCTGTGCCTCAGCCCTCACCTCGCTTCTCGGCACGTTTGCAACCTGATTTGCAAATTCAACAATCTCACTTAGCTCGACACGCCCATATCGATAATAAGAAAAGCCATCGGGGATGGCAGCATCCCGGTGTCCTGAGAAAACCGGCACTCCCATCGCAAGCATTTCCCTGACTTTGAGAGTCGCACCCTCTTCAAGCCCGCCTCGGTACATGGCCAAGGAGCCTAATCCAATATGGCAGCGCAGGAATATCGCTCGATATTCATCGGCAGATATAAGGCCATGCACTATTAGTCTGTGACGCACCAGCTTTCTAGAAGCGCGCTCCACTTGCGCTTTGAGCACTTCGGAAAGATGGCCAATCAGGTGGAGCGTTATCGGCTTAGTGCGCTCTCCGTTCGCCGACTCACGTTCGAATCGCTCAAGCAGAATATCGAGACCATGCCAAGGAGAGAACCGACCACAAAGGAAAGCAAGCTCGACGCGATCTTTTGATCGCTGGTCAGCAACGATATTTACATCGGCAACACAAATCCCGTTGGGATACACACCCGAAGGTAACCTAGGATCGACACCCCGGTTGGCAAGCTGGTATCTCCGGATCTCGTCTGTCACGCCAAGCAAGCCTCGCGCAGTCCGCACCGCGGCACGACCCGTGATGCGCTCAAGCCATGAAGCTGCAAGCCCCTTCCAGTTTCGACGTATCTGCCTCAACTCCTCCATCTCCTTGGAGTGGTGTACCGTGACTCGATTGCGAACCCAGCGCGCAAAAAGAAACGCGAACGGATCGAATGACATATGCCTGACGAGAACCACATCATAATCCGTAGCATGTTTGAGAAGCCACACCCAAGCATAGAGCTTTCTAGAAAACACGCCCCGAAACCCGAAAGGAAGTTGTTTGGCAAAACAAGCATCATTCGCTTGCACCGTCAGGGCCACCGTATGCCATGCCGCACTATCTAAACTTTGAGACTCCCGCCGTTCAGCTTCAAGTTGCTGCCGCTGCCCTGGAGACATGCGGATCACTGAAAGATGCAATACACGCACTGTCACAAACCCAGTTGTCGGACAATTTGGTGAGCAGCATCCCCCTCGCCATACGGGGAACGCGCTTCCTTAACTCCGACACTGGCATGTGCCAACGCCTGTGCAATATCGGCTGAGCACGGCGGAGCTAGATGGTTCCAACCCAACTCTACCAGCTCCACCCATTCGGTCTCATCCCGCAGAGTCACGCACGGCACGCCGTGGAAGTATGCCTCTTTCTGCACACCGCCGGAATCGGTCGCGATGACATGAGCATAGCGTTCGAGCATGACCATGTCGAGGTAGCCGACGGGCGGGATAACCGTAAGCCCATGCAGCAGGTGGGTGAGCCCGAAGGCTTCCAGCCGAGAGCGAGTCCGGGGATGCAGGGGCAGGACAACCGGCCAATCCGATAACACCCCAAGCAGGCCGCGGAAGATGGCCGCGAGCCGCTGGCGATCATCGGTGTTTTCTTGGCGGTGGACGGTAGCAAGCACATATCCCCCGCGATCAAGTCTGTGTCGGTCAAGGACGTCGCTACGCTCGTCCGCCAGACGACCATAGTAAAGCGCGGCGTCGTACATCACGTCGCCGACCTGACGAATACGGATGTCCGGTATGCCTTCCTCCCGAAGTCGAACAGTCGCTGTGTCGGTAGGAGTAAACAGCAGATCCGCGAGATGATCGGTCACGATCCGGTTTTGCTCCTCAGGCATACGGCGGTTGAAGGAGCGCAAGCCTGCCTCGACGTGTGCCACTGGGAAATGCAGCTTGCTGGCCGCCAGTGCCCCGGCCAGGGTGGAGTTCGTATCGCCGTACACCAGCACCCAAGTCGGTCGCTCCGACTCCATTAGTGGCTCAAGCGCCTGTAGCATAGCGCCGGTCATGACCCCGTGACCGCCACCATGGATACCCAGGTGGAATGCGGGCCTAGGGATCTCCAATTCCGCGAAGAAGACATCGGACATATCCTCATCGAAGTGCTGGCCTGTATGGACGATCGCCTCGTCAATTCCGGCCTCTGCGAAGGCGCGGCTAACGGGAGCCGCCTTGATGAACTGGGGGCGGGCGCCGAGGATGGTCATTATTCGGGACATGGGGTGAGGTTCTCTCCTGCCGTTCGAAAGGTAAGTAAAGCAGTGGCCAATCGCCCAGCAAGGTCGCCACCCACTGCGCCGCAGCGAGGGGCTGGAACACCACAAATGGCTAGACTAAGTTCATAGAAGAAATCCACTACCAATGCCATTATAAGTATCTCAACCTAAGCGCAATCACCGCACATATCTCTCAGTCGTTATCAGATACCCTATCAAAGAAAAGTATAACCCGGAAATAAGCAAATTGAACACAACTATACTCATTGAATTAATAAACACGAACGCAGTAACAGCTAGCCCTATAGAACGCGCCTCATTTCGTTTTTGAAAAAACGTGTAGCAAACTGCCAGAAACATGAAGATATATATAGATGCGTAAATTAAACCACCCCGAACTAAAAAGTAGATGAACTGATTATCGGGCGTCACCGATGAAACAAACTGCGGCGGGATAACTACTCCTGCGGGGTGCTCCACAAACACAGCAATGCTCTCTTTCCAAGCGGCTAACCTTTCGGTAACACTACTGTCAGCAATAAACATACCCGGGTCTACCATAGATAAAAATCTAGTTTCTAGGTGAGGCGACGAAACCATAAGCCAGATAAACAGAAAAGCGAACGGAGTAACAGCGCCCACCACCTGCCAGCGTGCCAATAGGTGCCAGCCGTTAGCAGCAATGTACACCCCGATCGAAATCGCAAGAGCCAACAAGCTTGCGCGGCTTCCCGCCACACTCATAACGTAAAGAGAAATTGTTATAAGAATAGCGGACAGAAGTCGACCGTAACTCTCACGAAAAGTTAGAACATACCAAAAGCATAAGGCTGCATAAAAGCTGTTAATATTCGGGTCTGGCCACACGCCTACTGGCCGACCATACAGAACTCGTCCAGCCCAGAGGTCTTGGGTATTTCGTGAAACAAGGCTTGATATCTCACTAAGACCCAAAAAATTAATTTGCTTGTTCATGTGAAAGAACGAGAATAACGCAGTCAAAATGAGAAGAATCGCTATCGCACTTCTTGTTATTCTCTCGTCTGTATATTTACCTAGAGAAAAGAAGAGGATCGGCACAAAGACGAACGCTGGCAGGCCACCTAACCACCGTACGTTTCCGAACCACATCACAGAAAGAAGAACGTATACGGCTCCAACTACCCCATAACAAAGAACACCCAAGTGGCCCACAGTAGGCCGCTTGAACTCTAGAGGCATAAACACTAGGAGCGCAAAAGGGGCAAGGATACTTATTACAGGGAGTGGCTGCCCCATGAAAAAGACATAAGTGTAATAATGTGATAACAGCAACAAAAAACACGCAGCTGCGATCCACCTATACAAACTGTTTTCTTTAATAATCAACTTTGGCATCCAAAATGAAACTGGCTTTTCACTGATTCGTATGGGTAACAGTTATTTCCAGACCGCCTCTGGATTAGAGATCGAGGTCACGCAGGTAGAAGCAGATCGCAGCCATAAATCGTTCCTTGTTTCTGCACCCGCGGGCGTCGCGCTGGGTCTTCTGGATCATGGTGTTGAAGCCCTCGGCTCGGGCATTGGTCGCGCCGATGACTATGATCGTCATGATGTCCTCAAGTACGACGCTTGCCCGGCTCGAACCGCGAGCGGAAGTAAGCGTTCATTCCCGACCGTTACTGGTCGATCCACTGCACGTCTGATACAAGCGGCTTGCTGGCGAAGTGCTCTTTCCACAGCCTGGGCGTGAGCTGCTCGACTTTGCTGGCCGGGTGCTGACCTACGCGCTGGAGCAC
>NZ_JBJNIO010000153.1:0-416 GCF_056324145.1 Wenzhouxiangella sp. YN1 | reverse complement strand
AAGCCTCAAAAATGCCAAATCCTGGCGAATCAATGCCATCCAGACCCACCATCGAGCCGAACCTGCAAGCTGGGTGACCAAAATCCATCAAAGCCGGCTTGACTCAGCGTGAAAGAGGCAGTCTGATGAATAAGCTGGGCTAAAGCAGGTGTTGGCTCTGATCCTAATAAGCAGCCAGCAACGCCCACGCTAGGCTGGCCAACGGAAAATTCCCAAGGGAGATCCAGGACACCGTGCACTCCCGTAATAACCGCGACACCTTCGATCTGTTCTGTGAAACCGGGCTGTTCAATACCGAAACCGGCGGCCGGCTGGCGCGCGAAATCCTGGAAGTCGGCTCAAGCCGTCCGATTCAGGAATCCTGGCTGGCTTTCAGGGGTCGCGAACCGGCGCTGGAGCCGTTGCTGGCTTCTTAC
>NZ_JBJNIO010000152.1:0-42377 GCF_056324145.1 Wenzhouxiangella sp. YN1 | reverse complement strand
CAACCAGCCAACCAGCCAACCAGCCAACCAGCCAACCAGCCAACCAGCCAACCAGCCAACCAGCCAACCAGCCAACCAGCCAACCAGCCAACCAGCCAACCAGCCAACCAGCCAACCAGCCAACCAGCCAACCAGCAGGCTACAATAAAACGCTTTGACAAAACGGAGCCCACATGTCCCGTCTGGACAGTCAAGTCAACCGCAAGGACGCCGACTTTGTCGAGCGCGACCGGCACCACCGTCAGCTGGCCGACGAGCTGCGCAAGAAACTGGAGCGCACCGCCCTGGGCGGGCCTGAAAGATCGCGCCAGAGGCATGAAGACCGGGGCAAGCTGCTGCCGCGTGAGCGCGTTCGCACGCTGCTCGATCCGGGCAGCCCGTTTCTGGAAGTGGCCCCGCTGGCTGCCGACGGCCTGTACGAAGATGCCGCGCCGGGCGCCGGCATGATCGCCGGGATCGGTCGAGTCAACGGCAGCGAATGCATGATCGTGGCCAACGACGCCACCGTAAAAGGCGGCACCTACTATCCGATGACGGTCAAAAAGCACCTGCGGGCCCAGGAAATCGCGCTGGAAAACCACCTGGCGTGCATCTACCTGGTCGACTCCGGCGGCGCCTTCCTGCCGCTGCAGGACGAGGTCTTTCCCGACCGCGACCACTTTGGCCGCATTTTCTACAACCAGGCCCGACTGTCGGCGAAGAACATTCCGCAGATCGCGGTGGTCATGGGATCGTGCACCGCCGGCGGCGCCTACGTGCCGGCCATGTGCGACGAGGCAGTGATCGTCAGGGAACAAGGCACGATCTTTCTCGGCGGGCCACCCCTGGTCAAGGCCGCTACCGGCGAAGAAGTCGACGCCGAGACCCTGGGCGGCGCCGACGTGCACACGCGCCTGTCGGGGGTGGCCGACCACTTTGCCGAAAACGACACCCACGCCCTGGCCATCGCCCGCGACCTGGTCGGCAACCTCAATCGCCCGGCCCCGGCCTTTGGGCCGAGCACGACGCCGCAAGAACCGGCGTGGCCGGCCGCGGACATCTACGGCATTCTGCCCGACGACACGCGCCACCCTTTCGATGTCCGCGAAATCATCGCCCGCATCGTCGACGGTTCGGTGTTCGACGAATTCAAGGCGCGCTACGGCACCACCCTGGTCTGCGGCTTCGCGCGCATTCACGGCTACACCATCGGCATCGTCGCCAACAACGGCATCCTGTTTTCAGAATCGGCCCAGAAGGGCGCGCACTTCATTCAGCTTTGCAATCAGCGCAACATCCCGCTGGTGTTCCTGCAGAACATCACCGGCTTCATGGTCGGCAAGAAATACGAGCAATCGGGTATCGCCCGCGACGGCGCCAAGATGGTGACCGCCGTGGCCTGCTCGCACGTGCCCAAGTTCACGGTTGTCATCGGCGGATCCTTCGGTGCCGGCAACTACGCCATGTGCGGCCGCGCCTACCAGCCGCGCTTTTTGTGGATGTGGCCCAACGCGCGCATCTCGGTGATGGGCGGTGAACAGGCCGCCAGCGTACTGGCCACGATCAAGCGCGACTCACTGGAGGCACGCGGCGAAACCTGGCCAGAGGATGAGGAAGAGCAGTTCAAGGCTCCCATCCGCGACGAGTATGAACAACAGGGCCACCCCTACTACGCCAGCGCGCGCCTGTGGGACGACGGCATCATCGATCCCATCGACACCCGTCGCGTGCTTGGACTGGCCATCGCCGCCTCGGCCAACGCCCCGATCGAGCGCGAGCGCTTCGGCGTATTCAGGATGTAAAAAAGCAATTCTCTCCACAGATGAACACTTTCGATCTTGACTTTGAATTTCTGCCATGACTGAACTACTGAAACTCGATATTGACAACCGCGGCGTCGCCACAGTGACGCTCAACCGACCGGAGGTGCACAACGCCTTCAACGCCGAGCTCGTTGCCGGGCTGTCGGAGACGTTCGACAAGGTCGCCGGCAAGGATGCCAGGGTGATGATTCTGACCGGCGAGGGCCACAGCTTTTCCGCCGGCGCGGACCTCAACTGGATGCGCGCCATGGCCGAGGCTACCGAGTCGGAAAACCGCGACGACGCCAGGCGTCTGGCCGCGATGCTGCGCAAGCTCGACCGGATGCCCTGCCCGACCATCGCGCGGGTCAACGGCCATGCCTTCGGTGGCGGCGTCGGGCTGATCGCCTGCTGCGATCTGGCCGTGGCATTGGAGACCGCGAAATTCGGGCTCACCGAGGTCAGGCTCGGCCTGGCGCCGGCCACTATCGCACCGTTTGTCCTCCCGCGCATCGGTGTCAACAACGCCCGCCATTACATGCTCACCGGCGAGCGTATCGACGCCGAACGCGCGGTACATATCGGCCTGGTCAGCGACACCGTGCCCCCCGGGCAGCTTGATGGCCACATCAACGACCTGGTCGCCCTGCTGCTGGCCGGTGGCCCGCACGCCCAGGCCCACTGCAAAGAGCTGATTCAGGCGCTCGCAGGCGGCCGCCTTGAGGCGCCCGAGACCGATCGCCGCACCTCCGAACTGATCGCCGCCCTACGCGTCTCCGCCGAAGGCCAGGAAGGCCTCAGCGCCTTCCTCGAAAAACGCAAGCCGTCCTGGGTAACGGGCGACTCCTGAAAAACAAAGGACCACGGAAATCACGGAATGACACGGAATGAACAACAACAGCGCCTGACGCACTCGAATCGAGGCCTCCGACTTCCCTCGGACGCCGATATTCAAAAGGCTGTATCCATTTTTCCGCGTCTTCCCGGCCCTCCCGTGGTTACAGGGTTTAATTGATCATGTTCAAGACCATCCTCATTGCCAACCGCGGCGAAATTGCCTGCCGCATCATCGCCACCTGCCGCCGTCTTGGCGTGGAAACCGTGGCCGTCCATTCCGACGCCGACGCCGGTGCCCGCCACGTGCGGCTGGCCGACCGGGCCGTGCATATTGGCGCGGCGCCGGCGCGCGAGTCGTATCTCGATGGTGAGCGCATCATCGCCGCCGCCAGGGATGCGGGTGCACAAGCCATTCACCCCGGCTACGGCTTTCTGGCTGAAAACGCGGACTTCGCCCGCGCTGTGGGCCAGGCCGGCCTGACGCTGATCGGCCCCTCGCCCGAAACCATGGAGCTGATGGGCTCCAAGGCCGCGGCCAAGGAAAAGATGGCGGCCGCCGGCGTGCCGCTGATCCCCGGCTATCACGACGAAGATCAGAGCGACGACACGCTCGCCTCCGAAGCCGAGCGCGTCGGCTATCCACTGATGCTCAAGGCTGCAGCCGGCGGCGGCGGCAAGGGCATGCGCGTGGTGCATTCGGCCGATGACTTCGCCGAGGCGCTGACGGCCGCCCGGCGCGAGGCCTCGGGGGCCTTCGGTGACGAGCGCATGATCCTCGAACGCTATCTGCCCAGGCCGCGTCATATCGAAGCGCAGATCTTTGCCGACGCGCACGGCAACACCGTCCACCTGTTCGAGCGCGATTGTTCCAGCCAGCGTCGGCACCAGAAAATCATCGAGGAGGCCCCGGCCGCCGACCTCAGCGACAAGGTTCGCCGGAACCTGCTGCAAGCTGCGGTTCGCGCCGCCGAGGCGGTCGACTACGTCGGCGCCGGCACGGTGGAATTTCTGGTCGACGGCGACGACTTCTTCTTTCTGGAGATGAATACCCGCCTGCAGGTCGAGCATCCGGTCACCGAATGCATCACCGGCCTCGATCTGGTTGAGTGGCAGCTGCGCGTCGCCGCCGGTCAGGCGCTGCCGCTGGCGCAAGACGACATAAGCGCGCAGGGCCACGCCATGGAAGCGCGCATCTATGCCGAGGACCCCGATCAGGGCTTCGTGCCCTCGACCGGACGCATCGAGGCGCTGGCGCTGCCCGAATCCGGCTGGGTGCGCATCGATTCGGGCGTGGAAACCGGCGACGAGGTCAGCATGCACTACGACCCGATGATCGCCAAGCTCGTTGTTCATGACGCCAGCCGCGAAGCCTGCCTGGCACGGCTCAACCAGGCGCTGGCCGCCAGCTTTGTCGCCGGCCCCACGACCAATCTCGGCTTTCTGCAGGCTCTGGCCGGCTCCAGGGTCTTTGCGGATGCCGCCGTCGACACCGGCCTGCTTGACCGCGATCTGGCATCGATCCTGGCGGCCGGCGAGCCACCGCGCGAGGTCTTCGCCGCGGCCGCCGGATACTGGCTGCTGCAGCAGGAAGCGGCCGCGACCGGGCAGACGCCCTGGGACACCTGCGACAGCTGGCGCCTGGGTGACACCGCCACGCGCACGCTGGACATCGAGGCTGCCGGCCAGCGCATGACCGTGGAGGCCACCGGCTTTGGCGGCGACTACCAACTGCATATCGACGGCGAGATTACGCCCACGCGCGTGCGCCAGCTCACCGCCAGCGAGTTCAACCTCACGCTCAACGGGCAGGGGCGCCGCTTGCAGTTACACCTTGTCGGTGACCACGGGCTGGAAGTCTGTCTCGACAACCGTCGCTGGCCGGTCAGCCGCCATGCGCGCTTCGAGGCGGCTGTCGACAGCAGCGCCAGCGACGGTCGTCTGCTGGCGCCGATGCCGGGCAAGATCCTCGAAATCCGCGCCAAAGCCGGTCAGACAGTCGCCGCGGGCGACACCCTGATGATCATGGAAGCGATGAAGATGGAACTGACCATCAAGGCACCGATAAACGGCGAAATCGCCGCCATGGCTGTGGCAGCAGAAGATATTGTCGAAGCCGACACTTTGCTGCTCGCCATCGACCCGGCGACGGACTCCTAGCCCGTCTTGGCGCGGCTTTGCCAGGGCCTGAGGACACCGGGTTCTCGAGGCTCGCGAAAGTAGAGAGAGATCGGCATGCACAAGTTCGCGCTCGCCAGCGTGGCATGGTTGCTGACCCTGCCCGCCGCCTGCCAGGCGGAGCACTCGATGGAAGTATCTGCCAGCGCCTATACCCTGCGCGAGATTGAAACCAAGAAGGGCAACATCGGGCTGGCTGCCTGGGGCGATCAGCTCGAGCCGGGCATGAAGGCAATTGCCGTCTCGCGAGATCTGATCAGACGCGGCCTCGACCACGGCACCGAAGTGCGCATCGAAGGCCTGGAGGGCACCTACATCGTGCGCGACAAGATGAACAAGCGCTGGCGCAAGAAGATCGATATCTTCATGGGCACCGACGTCAAACGAGCCAGAAACTGGGGCCAGCGCGAGGTCACGATTCACTGGAACGTCGACGACGAGTAGCGCCTGCCCAAAACAATAGCGCAACACGAAAGTCGCGAGGCAGGGTACGAAGCGGACAAGGAAAAGAGCGAATCATGCGCGATCTTCGTGCCCTCTCCTGCCCTTCGTGTTATTCATGCAGCTGTCTGAATCGACACAAGACCAGAAGCCGGAACGACAACCCGATGACACGATCCGAAGCACTCCAGCGCATCCGTGCGCTGGACGACGACTTTCACGAGGCGGGCATCTTCGATCCAGACGCGCTCGATTACCTGATCGATCAGGCGAAAGCACGCCCGATCCGCCACTCGGCCGAGACCGGATGCGGCGTCTCGACGCTGGCGATGTCCTGGCTGAGCTCGGATCACAGCGTCTTTACCCTCTCGCACTACGGTGAGAAGACACCCTGCCGGAGCTACATAAACGTTCGCGACAGCGAGCTGCTCAAGCCCGACGTCGTGTCCTTCCAGCCGGGCCCGACGCAGTCGACGCTGCCGCGCCATGAGTTCAGGCACCCGCTCGATCTGGTCATCATCGATGGCCCGCACGGCTTTCCGTTTCCGCAGATGGAGTACTACTACTTCTATCCGCAGATGGCCGCCGGCGGGCTGCTGGTCGTCGACGACATCCACATCCCCACCGTTCGCTGGCTGCACGACTTCCTGTGCGCAGACGACATGTTCGATCTGCAGCGCTGTGTGGGCAACACCGCTTTCTTCCAGCGCACTCGGCACGAGATGTTCAACCCGCTCGGCGACGACTGGTGGAAGCAGGGCTACAACCGCAAATGGCTCCGGCAACGCCCGACATTGCGCGAGCGAGTGGCGCGGCTGTTGCGACGCTGAGGCGGCCACGGCCAGGGCCGCGCTCTTCCCAGCGGGCGCCAGGCCGCGAACCCGACGCCGACCAGACGGTCTGAAGCTGTAGGCTCGGATCGGGAATTTTCCATGCGGTGGATCGTCAGCGTCATCATCGTACTGATACTGGTCGGCGGACTGTGGTGGATGGAGCAACGGCGTCAGGCGGAGCTCGCGCCGCAACCCGACGCGAGCTCCCTGCCCCGAACCGCACCGCCAGAGCCGCGCTATCCACAGCCCGGAGCGCCGCCGTCGTCGGCCGGCACTGCCGACAAGACGCCCCGACAACCAGCGCAGGAGCAACCCGCGCTGCCGGCCGACAAGCTCGAACCGGACCACGAGCCACTGCCCCCGCTTCCGGAACTGGACGACAGCGACGCCAGCGCACTCGAGGCCATTGCCAACCTGTTTGACGGCTCGCTTGCGCGCCAGTGGATCAAGCCGGAATTCGTCATTCCCCGAACCGTGGCTATGGTCAACAGCCTCGATGGCCAGGCACCAGCACTCGAAAGCTGGCCCGTCAGCCCGGTGACCACAGCGCCCGTGGTCAACAAGCGCAAGGACAGCAAAACGCGGCTCTGGACGGAGGCCAACGCCCAACGCTATGCCGACCATGTTGCCGCACTCGGGTCGGTGCCGCCGGCACAGGCCGCGGCCGTTTACGCCCGCTACCACCCGCTCTTCCAGCAGGCCTGGCAGGAGCTGGGCGAGACCGAACCCTATTTCAACGATCGGCTGATCGATATCATCGACCACCTGCTGGCCACGCCGGAAGTCGAGCTGCCGATCGAGGTCGTACCCTGGGAGGGCCATCTGCGCTTTGCTGATCAATCGCTGCAGGATCAGTCCTGGGGGCGAAAGCTTCTGATCCGCACGGGGCCGCGACACGCCGCAACGATCAAACGCTGGCTGCGAGAGTTCAAGACCAGCATCACGGAAAGCACGCCCGGCACATAGGCGCCGGTATCACTCAGCGAGAGTCAGCCGGCTGATCTTCTGAAAGCCTCTGGGCAGCTTTCTGCCGCGCTGGGCGCGCTCGCCCCAGTAGTTTTCGGTGTCGGCCCAGCTCATGCGCAGGTAGCGCTGCCCCGCCCAGACCAGACAGTCCTCGCCGGCGGCGATGACGATCGCGCCGGCCATTTTTTCGCCAGCCTTGCTCGCCTTCGCCGGAATATTGATGAGCTTGTTGCCCTTGCCCTTGCTCAGCTCGGGCAGCTCGGTGAGGTAATAAGCCAGCAGATAGCCTTCGTTGGTAGCGCAGACGATGACGGCTTCATCATCTTCGGTAAACGGCGCAATCGGCAACACGCCAGAGCCGGCCGGCACGGTGAGCATCTGCTTGCCGGCCTTCTGGCGGGTGTGCAGGTTCTCAAGCCGGGTGATGAAGCCGTAGCCGGCGTCCGAGGCCAGCAGCACGCGATCTTCCGGCGCGCCCAGGGCCACGCTCTTGAAAACGGCATCCGGTTTCGGGCTGAATCGCCCGGTCAGCGGCTCGCCCAGGCTGCGCGCCGACGGCAGCTCGTGCGCGATCAGGGAATAGCTGCGGCCACTGGAATCGAGGAAACAGGCCGTTTGCGTGCTGCGGCCGCGGGCAGCGGCCAGGCAGGCGTCGCCGGCGCGGTAGTTGAGCTCCTCGGGCTTGATGTCATGGCCCTTGGCCGCGCGTACCCAGCCGTTTTCACTCAACACCACGGTCACCGGCTCGGACGGCACCAGGTCGGTTTCCTTCAGCGCCTGGGCGGCGGCGCGCTCGACCAGCTGTGAGCGGCGCTCGTCGCCGTATTTTTCCGCATCTTCAAGCAGCTCGTCGCGGATCAGGCGGGTGAGCCTCCTCGGCGAGCCGAGAATGGCCTCGATCTGCTGGCGCTCGGCCTCGAGCTCGTCCTTCTCGCCGTTGATCTTCATCTCCTCGAGCTTCGCCAGATGGCGCAGTTTCAGCTCGAGAATGGCTTCCGCCTGCGTCCCGGTCAGCTCGAAGCGCGTCATCAGCACCGGTTTGGGCTCGTCTTCGGTGCGGATGATCTGGATCACCTCGTCGATATTGAGATAGGCGATCAGCAGGCCGTCAAGAATATGCAGACGATCGACAACCTGATCGAGGCGGAATTCAAGCCGCCGGGTCACCGTCTGGCGGCGGAAGGCCAGCCACTCGATGAGCAGATCCTTGAGGTTGCGCACGCCCGGCCGACCGTCGAGACCGATGACGTTGAGGTTCATGCGCGCACTCTTTTCCAGATCGGTGGTCGCGAACAGGTGGTCCATCAGCTGCTCGATATCGACGCGGTTGGAGCGCGGCACGATCACCAGGCGGGTGGGGTGCTCGTGGTCGGATTCGTCGCGCAAGTCGGTAACCCAGGGCAGTTTTTTGGCCTGCATCTGCCCGGCAATCTGCTCGAGCACCTTGGCCGGCGAAACCTGGTGGGGCAGCGCGGTGATGATGATCTCCTCGCCTTCCTTCTCCCACTTCGCGCGCTGGCGAATGCCGCCCGAGCCGCTCTCGTAGAGCGCCAGCAGATCCTCGCGCGAGCTGACGATCTCGGGCCCGCCGGGAAAGTCCGGCGCGGGAATGTGCTCGCATAGCTCGGCGACCGTCGTTTTCTTCGGCGCCTCCAGCAGGCGGATACAGGCCGATACAACCTCGTTGAGGTTGTGCGGCGGGATGTCGGTGGCCATGCCCACGGCAATGCCCTGCCCGCCGTTGAGCAGCACGTTGGGCAATCTGGCCGGCAGCAGCGTCGGCTCCTTGAGCGTGCCGTCGAAGTTGGGCGCCCACTCGACCGTGCCCTGCCCCAGCTCGGCCAGCAGGGTTCTGGCATACGGTGCCAGCCGCGACTCGGTATAGCGCATGGCGGCAAACGACTTGGGGTCGTCGGCCGAACCGAAGTTGCCCTGCCCGTCGACCAGCGGATAGCGGTACGAAAACGGCTGAGCCATCAGCACCATGGCCTCGTAACAGGCCGAATCGCCGTGCGGGTGGAACTTGCCGATCACATCGCCGACCGTGCGCGCGGACTTCTTGTGCTTGGAGGCCGCGGAAAGCCCCAGCTCGCTCATGGCATAGACGATGCGCCGCTGCACGGGCTTGAGACCATCGCCGACGTGCGGCAGGGCGCGGTCGAGCACCACGTACATGGCGTAGTCGAGATAGGCGCGCTCGGCGTAGGTGCGCAAGGGTTGCTGTTCAAAATCGCCGGAAACAGGTTTGATGTCGCTCATGGCGGGGAATTGTCGCCGATGACGGGCCGTCTTGTCACAGTCATGCGCCCGCCGTGTCCATCCTGCCAGGCTCAAGCGCCCGGCAGTGGGCAGCGAGGCTGGCGCAGTGACCATGGCGCCGCTCCTTGACAGGTGCGGCGCCTGGCTTCGCCTTCAGCGCCTGAAGATTGCGCGCTCGGCGTTGTCGGGCAGGTCCCGGTACTTCGCGTTGTTTTGAGTGACTCCGATCGGGCGCTCTGCCTCATTGGGAAGGTCCCGGCTCTTCGCTTTGCTGCGGCCGGGACGCTGATTGGCTCGCGAGCGAGCCAATCAGCGCTTGATGAACCTCAGAGTGAAGCGGTCGCTTTCGCCGATCTGAAGATATTTTTCTTCGTCTTCACCCTCGGGCACGTTCAGGCTTGGCGGCAGAGTCCACACGCCGTTGGGGTGGTCGGCGCTGTCGGCGGGGTTGGCATTGATCTCGCTGGCCTCATCGAGCACGAAGCCTTCGGACTCGACCACGCCCACGACCCAGTCCTGCTTGACGTAGCCGCCGGCCATGTGCTGGTTGCCGGCGCGGTCTTCGGGCAGGCGGTGCTCGACGATACCGAAGATGCCGCCGGGCTTGAGCACCTGATAAGCAGCTTTGGCCATGGCGCGAAACCCGCCGTCGCCGGCATAGCTGTGCACGTTGCGGAACGTGAGCACCATGTCGGCAGATTCAGGCTCACCCAGGTCGGTCATTGCCGGCGGATCAAAAGCGATGATCTCGATATCGCCGAAGCGCTCGGCCGCAATGCGCTTCTTGAAAGTCGCCATGCCGGGCTCGTAATAGCCGGGCAGGTCTTCCTGGTCCATGTTCCAGTGCGCGGCGATCAGCTCGCCTTCATCGGCCAGGTAGGGGCCGAGTATTTCGGTATACCAGCCGCCGCCGGGCGAGATTTCCACCACGGTCATATCCGGCTCGATGCCGAAGAACATCAGCGTCTCGTAGGGATGGCGATACTGATCCCGCTCGGCTTCCGAAGACGGACGCTCCGAACTTTCGATCACGCCCTCGAGCTTGTCGTCGGCCAGCGCCGAAGCAGTCAGTAACAGCGCCGAAATCGCAAAACTACCTGCCTGCAGTGCTTTCATGATGTTTCCTCTGTACGTTGGCGGTGAGTTGGAACAAGCGATGCCCGCTACGCGCGTATTTGCGCTCGAACGGGCTGATCGGCTCGTCAGGCAGAAAAGATACCACGTTCACGTCTGCCACTCCGGCCAGCGCCAGCGCCCGGGCAAACTCGTCGACGTAGAGCTGGAAGTTGCTGCGCAGCTCCAGGCGACCCGCCAATGCGAGCAGATCGGGGAAAGCCGGGTGGCCATGCCAGCGCCGCTTGAGGTGCCCGGGCTTGGGCCAGGGGTTGGGATAGAGCAGATAGTGATACGCAAGCTGCCAGCCGGCCTGAACGGCCAGGCGCCAGAAATCGGCGAGTTCGGCGCGAATCAGACAGGCATTGGTTGGCAACTCAACCGGCCGGGCCAGGCGAGCGGCGCTCTTGTCGACACCGATGATCAGACTGTCAGGATGCCTGGACGCCAGCAGAGCGGTCGAAGCCCCGGTACCGCAGCCCGAGTCCAGCACCAGCGGGAGGTTGGGATCAATGGATACAGCCAGCTCGTTGAAGGCGCGGCGGCTGTAATCACGGATCGGTGACCGCCACTGGTGACGAAGATGGCGCAGCACGGTCTCCTCGAGCCGCCGGTGCGGGCCGGTCTGCGAGGTCTGCGGAATGCGTGAATCAGCCACGGGAATGACCTAGGTGGCCTGAAGGCAGGAACAAGAGATGGTGGGCCGTGAAGGACTCGAACCTTCAACCAATAGGTTAAAAGCCTACTGCTCTACCATTGAGCTAACGGCCCGTGAAAACCGAGCCGCATATAATACCCCGGGCACGGCCTGTGCTCAAGCCGCATTAATCATTTTCTTTCGCCAGCTCCAGAACAACCTCGCGGACGCCGTCTTCATCCACGGACCCGAGCCTGAAGCCCAGGTCCTCGGCCAGGCCGAGCATGCGCACATTCTGCTGCTGCACCTGGCCGACCACTTCACGCACGCCGGTTTCCCGGCAGTGCTCGATGAGCTTTTTCAGCAGGATGCGCCCGAGACCGCGGCGCTTGATGCGCGAGCGCACGACCACGGCGAACTCGGCGCGGTGGCCAGTGGAGTCCTTGGCGATACGCGCCACGCCCTGCGTGCGCTTGTCGTCGTCGGCGGCAATGAACGCCATCTCGCGCTCGTAGTCAATCTGGGTAAAACGCGCCAGCTGCGAGTGTTCAGGCTCGCGAATCACGCCGAAGAAGCGAAAGCGGACGTCGTCGGCCTCGAGACTGTTGAAGAAATCACGGTGGGCCGGCTCGTCCTCGGGACGAATTGGCCGGATCGTGATTTCACCGCCGGCGAAAGGTACGCGCTCGACCAGATGCGTGGGATAGGGTGCGATCGCCGGCTGCGGTCGCGGGCCGGCTTCAGGGGCCCGGAGTTCGATACGGGCGTCGAGGGCGACCACGCCCTCATCATCGGCCAGCAGCGGGTTGATATCGAGCGACTCGACCATGTCCAGATCGGTCATCAGGCGCGCGGCGCGAACCAGTACGTCGCAGACCAGGTCAGCGCGCGCGGCCGGCCGATGACGATAGCCGGCCAGCAGTTTCGCCACCCGCGTGCGATCGATCATCTGCCGGGCCAGGCTCATGTTCAGCGGCGGCAGACCGACGACGGTGTCGGCGACCACCTCCACCGAGGTACCGCCGCTGCCGAACAGCATGACCGGCCCGAAAACGGGATCGGTGCTGGCGCCGATGATCAATTCCACGCTGTGGGCGCGGCGAACCATCTGCTGGACCGAGAAGCCCTCCAGCTCGGCGTTGTCGTGGTCGGCCACGCGGCGGGCGATACCCTCGGCGGCCTCGCGCACGGCCTGCTCGGAGGCCAGGTCGAGCACCACGCCACCGACATCCGACTTGTGGGTAATATCGGCGGAAATCAGCTTCAGCGCCACCGGAAAACCGATCTCCGCGGCCAGCCGCGCCGCATCGTCCGGGGTCGGACTTGCCCTGCGCGTTTCCACAACCGGAATCCCATAGGCCGACAGTACGCGTTTGGCCTCGATTTCACTCAGCCAGGTGCGCTCCTCGTCACGTGCGCGCTCAAGCACCACCGCGACCGAGTCGGGATCCATTCGCTCGGAGGTGGGCATTTCCGACGGTGTTTCCATCAGCGCGACCTGGTTGGCGCGATACTCCTGCAAGGCCAGAAAGGCAGCCACCGCGTCGGTCGGCGACAGAAACCCCGGCAGGCCGGCGGCGGCAAAGGCCTCATAGGCCTCGCGGGCCGAGGCGCCGCCCAGCCAGCAGCCGAAAACCGGCCTCGACGCGGCCGCAGCGATTGGCGCCAGCCCTTCAGCGATCTCGCGGCTGCCGGCCAGGGCCGTGGGCGCATGCACCACCAGCACGGCATCGATCTCATCCGCCGCCAGCAGAATTTCCAGCGCCTTGACGTAACGCTGTGCCGATGCGTCACCGATGATGTCAACCGGATTGCCGCGCGACCAGTTGTGCGGCAACACCGCGTCGAGCTCTTCGAGCGTACCGGCATCCAGTTCAGCCAGCTGCCCGCCGCCAAGCACCAGCTCGTCCGTGGCCAGAATGCCCGGCCCCCCGCCGTTGGTCAGAATCGCCAGGCGCCCGCCCCGGTGCGGACGCACGCGGCCAAGAAACTCGGCGGCACGAAAAAGGTCCTCGATGCCGTCGACGCGCAGCGCACCGGCGCGGCGGATGGCCGCGGCGTAGACCTCGTCGCGGCCGGCCAGCGCGCCGGTGTGCGAGGCCGCGGCTTTGGCGCCTTCGGGCGCGCGCCCGGACTTGACCACCACCAGCGGCTTGTTGCGCGAAGCGGCCCGCGAGGCGGACATGAACTTGCGCCCGTCGGTCAGTGCTTCCATGTACAGCAGGATCGAGCGCGTGCGGACATCCGAGCCCAGGTAGTCAATGACGTCGCCGATGTCGACATCCAGGCAGTTGCCCATCGAGACGAACGACGAGAAGCCGATATCACGCTCGGCCGCCCAGTCGAGCACCGTGGTGGCCAGCGCGCCGGACTGGGTGACAAAGGCAACGCGTCCGGGCGCGGGCCGACCCGGTGCGAAGCTGGCGTTCAGGCCGCTGCCCGGCACCATCAACCCGACGCAGTTGGGGCCGAGAAAACGCAGCCCGTGGCGACCGGCATGCGCGAGCATTTCCGACTCGAGATCACGGCCGACGGCCTGACTGGCTTCGCTGAAGCCGGCGGTTATGACGACCGCAGCCCGCGTACCCAGCATGCCCAGCTCGTCAATGATGCCGGGGACAGTCGGCGGCGGCGTACAGATCACGCCCAGGTCGGGCGCCTCAGGCAGGTCGCGGCTGCTGCGAAAAGCACGCCGACCGGCCACCTCGCGATGATTCAGATTGAGCGGATAAAGTGCGCCCTTGAAGCCACCATCAAGCAGATTGGAAAACACCGCCTGACCGACGCTGCCGGACCGATCCGAGGCACCGAAGACCGCGATCGAGCGCGGTTGGAACATGCGGTCGAGATGGCGAATGGACATGCCCGGCTCCCTGGGAGGATTGGTTGTATCGGGGGCAGGTTAGCACGGTCGCCGCCGGGGGCGGCGCAGCGGCTGCAGGCTCAATCCCGCTCGTTGAGCCTCGCCTTGGCCGCCTTGTAGACCGCCTCGAGTTCGGGGTGGTCAAGATCAGCCAGGTCGAGCGCGCGCTCGTGCGCCAGCGATTCCATGGTCCGAAAACGCCGCTCGAACTTGTGGTTGCAGCGCCGAAGTGCCGCGCCGGGATCAACGTCGAGCTTGCGCGCCAGGTTGGTGATCACAAACAGCAGGTCGCCAACTTCTTCTTCGATATTGTCCGCGTCCTCGTTGGCGAGCGCAGCGCGCAGTTCATCGGTCTCTTCGCGCAGCTTGTCGAAGATGGGCTCGATATCCGGCCAGTCAAAACCAACGCGCGCAGCGCGCTTTTGGAGCTTGACGGCACGCCGGAGCGCCGGCAGCCCGCGTGCAACGCCGTCGAGCAGGCCGGCATCGGCCTGCCCCTTTTCGGCGCGCTCGGCCGCCTTGATCTCTTCCCAGCTGGCGACCTGCTGCGCGGCGCTGTCGAAGGATGCGTCGCTAAACACATGCGGGTGGCGGCGCACCATCTTGTCAGAGATGCTGGCAGCCACATCGCTGAAGTCGAACAGGGACTGTTCTTCAGCCATGCGGGCGTGAAAAACCACCTGAAAGAGCAGGTCGCCGAGCTCGTCGCGCAGGTCGTCGACATCCTCGCGCTCGATGGCGTCGGCCACTTCATGTGCTTCTTCGATGGTGTAGGGCGCGATGCTGCGAAAGGTCTGCTCACGGTCCCAGGGGCAGCCGCGATCTGGATCGCGCAGTTGCGCCATGATGGCGATCAGCCGCTGGATGGCGTCATCGTCGCTGGAAACCGGTTTGCTCATCGTGGCGGCAGGATAACCCGAAAGCGTGCCCCGCCGAGTGCCCCGCGGTCGACTTCCAGCCGACCACCGTTGGCCTCGACCAGCTCGCGCACGATCGACAGACCCAGCCCCTGCCCTTCGCGCTGCGCTTGCTCATCACCACGCTGGCCGCGCTCGAACAGGCGCTTGATCTCGAGGCCGGCGATGCCCGGCCCGTCATCCTCTATCTCGACGATCAAGCCGTCGTGCCTTGCACCCGGCTCGCCCGAGCGCACGGTCGCGCGCAGCCGGCCGTTGCCGTACTTGGCGGCGTTTTCCATCAGGTTGCCGCACACTTCCCAGAAGTCGCGCTCGTCCATGCGCGCAACCAGTTGTGCGTCGCCGGCGACTTCGGCGCGCAGGCCGGCATCCACGTACAGGCGCTCCAGCGAATCGGCCATGCGCTCTAGAATGGGGCGCGCTGCAACGGCACCGGGCAGCGTCCGCCGAGTGGAGCGCTGGGCGCGCTCGAGCTGGCGGCGGATGGTCTGCTCCATGTCATCGAGCTGTCGCGAGAGATCCCTGGGCTGAACCGACTCACTCGACTCCAGGCGGGCGCGCAGCACGGCCACCGGCGTTTTCAGCGCGTGGGCCAGGTCGGCCAGCGCTTCGGAATAACGTCGGGCATTGTCGCGCTCGGCGGCCAGCAGCGCGTTGAGGTTGTCGGTCAGCGGCCGCAGTTCGCGTGGATAGGCTCCCTCGATGCCCTCGCGCCGTCCCGTTTCGATGGCGGCCACTTCGGCGGCCACGCGCCGCAACGGCCTGAGAATGATCAGCAGCAACCCGGCCTGGCCGGCGATGATGAGCACCGCCGCCAGACCCAGCCAGCGCCACAGATCCTCGCGGAACCCGGCCAGCTCCATGCGCAGGCGGTTGGGGTCTTCGGCCGCCCAGATCGTGAGGTCGATGACGCGACCATCGGGCAGCTCCCAGCCCAGGCCAAGGGCGAACACGTTCCAGTTGCCGTCAGCCTCCAGGCCGCGGAACAGCTCGCTGCCGCGCTCGATACGGCGCGCCCTGGGTTGCGGCACCACGCCCACAAGCGACGGTGAACGCCACTCGCCCTGCGGCGTCATGGCGCCGCCGTGCAGGCTCGATCCCGGTCGATTGAGACGTGGCTCGGCCAGTGATTCGGGCATGCTCGGCTGCCCGCTCCGATCCACTTCGATTGTTGACAGGATCAGATAGACCACCGCTTCGAGGCGCTCGTGCATGTTGGCCTCGGCGGCATTGGTGAATACCCGGTCAATGGCGCCGCCAACGGCGGCCAGAGCGATCAGCAGGGCCAGCCCGGCACCGACCAGCAGGCGCACCAGCAGCGAGGGCGAGGCAGCGTTGCGCGCGGCCATGGCCAGCGCTCAGTCTGTGTCCTGGCGAAAACGGTAGCCGCGCCCGCGCAGCGTTTCGATCGGCTGCCATTCGCTTTCCGGATCGAGCTTCCGGCGCAGGCGGCCGATGATCACCTCGATGACGTTGCTGTCGGGATCGGCGTCCTCGTCGTAGAGATGCTCGTTGAGTTCCATCTTGGACACGACCCGATCCGGATGCAGCACGAAGTACTCCAGTACCTTGTACTCGAAGGTCGTCAGCTCCATCGGCTCACCGTCGAGGTGCACATCCTGGCTGGATAGATTGACCTGCAGCGGCCCGATGCGCACTTCCGGCGCCGCGTGGCCGGCCGAGCGGCGCAGCAGCGCGTTGACGCGCGCCATCAGCTCTTCGATACGGAAGGGCTTGGTGACGTAGTCATCGGCGCCGATCTCGAGCGCCTCGACCTTGTCCTGCCAGTCTGAACGAGCGGTCAGAATGAGAATGGGATATCTGAGCTCGCGTTCGCGCACCCGACGCACGATCTCCATGCCGCTCTCGCCCGGCAGACCAAGGTCGATGATGGCGAGATCAACCGGATATTCGGTGGCATAGTGCAAGCCGTCGATACCGTCGGCGGCCAGATCAACCGCGTGCCCCTGCCGTTTGAGCGCGCGGCCGAGCAGTTCGCGCAGCTCGGTTTCGTCCTCGACTACCAGAATACGCATGATTTCAGTCCTCGTCGGCGGGTACGCGCACCGTGCGCACCACGCCGTCGCCAGTGACAATGCGGATAACGTGCAGGCGACGCCCGTCGCGTTCGACGGTATGGGCCGAGACCACGCGGGCGTCGTATTCGTTGGCCACCTGCCGCGCGGCCTCCTCGAGCGTGATCGCCCAGACCGACGTCACCAGCGCGGCAGCCAGGATAGTGGCAATCAGGAGTTGGCGAAACAGTCGGGACATGGCGGCGCTTCGGTCAGTGGACGGGACGATTCTAGCGCGGCGCGATTAATCATTGCTGAACCCGCCGCCACAGGCTCAAGGAAGCCCGCGCGACAGCGGTCATCGCAACCGCGCGGGGCTCGGTCCGGAGCGTCAGTAAATCTCGGCAACGCAGCAGCGCAGGCTGCCGCCGGCCTTTTCGATCTCGTCGAGCTCGACGCCGTGGATGGTGAAACCCCACTCTTCCAGACGGGCGAGCTTTTCCGGCGCCAGAGCATCGATGGCGGTCTGGCTCATGAACAGATCCTCGAAGCTCAAGGCAATGACGTTGCCGGCGAAAGCGTCCTTCTCCTCGCTGCTGATCTCGAGCACCCGGTCCGGAAAGGCCTCGGCAATGGCCGCGGGCACTTCCGGGTCGGCGAAGGCCTCCGGGCAGATGATGAGCGCACGCGAGGCGAGCACGGCCATGACCACGTTGGTGTGGTATTCGCCTTCGGCGAGATCGAACTGGAACGTCAGATCCAGGCCGAAGGGTTCATGCATGGCCTCGCAGCCGGCTTCGTCAACACGCTGCGTGAGCCCGCAAAAGCCGATACGACGGGCGCGGTCGAGCACCAGAACACCGGTCAGTTCGGCAACCAGGTCCTGACCGGACAGATCGAGCGTCTCGTATTGCATCAGGTCACTGAAAAAGCCGCGAATGTCGGCCCGCTCGGCCTCGCGCTGGCGCTCGGGGTGCAGCATGGCGCCCACGATCAGGCGCCCCGGCGCGGTCGCGAAGACGTTGTTGGGAAAGACGTCATCAGGCGTCTCGGGCTTGCCCGGAAAACGCACCACCGGAATACCGCAGGCGCTGATGGCTTCGCTCAGCGCACGATGCTGATCAAGCGCGCGGCCGGGGTCGACATCCACGCCCAGATCCATGTACTCGTTATCGCGCGCCGACTGTTTCGAGAGTCGAAAAGCACTGGGTTCCACCAGAAAAACCGCCCGCGGAACCGCCGGGCCGTCGCTGTTGAGCCAGCCGTCCTGAAGCTGCTGACGAAATTCAGCCGGAGTTTTTACAATCACTGTCAGATATGCCCTGTTGATGGCCATGAATGAAAGTTCAATATGCGGATGATCGCTGCGCGGATCAACAGCCGCCCTGCAAGGCCGTCGGTTGCAACGCATCGGTGACTGCGCCTAGGCTGTAAGGTCGGCTCATTCCTGTCTGGAGGCACTCACCCTTGCTGGCTCAGCTGGTTTCGGTCAGGTTCGTTCTGGCCTACATACTGGTGGCATCGGCAACCTTTGTTCACTTTCGCGGCCAAGTAAGGCACCGCTTCCTGCGCCAGCTCACCGATCACTCGACCTTCATCGCGCCCTACAACGCGCTCATGTATCTGTTCTCACAGGCGCCGGCACAGCCGATTCTGGACCGTCGTGACTTTCCCGAGCTCGATCTTCTGAAAGACAACTGGGAGACCATTCGCGACGAGGCGCGCAGGCTCTACGAAGACGGCGACATCCGGGCCGCTGACGGGCGTAACGACCTGGCCTTCAACAGCTTTTTCAAGCGCGGCTGGACGCGCTTCTACCTCAAGTGGTACAACGATGGCTATCCGTCGGCCGAAAAGCTGTGCCCGAAGACGGTCGAACTGGTGCATCAAATCCCGACCGTTCATGCGGCCATGTTTGCCGTTCTGCCGCCGCGCGGTCGGCTGGGCGCTCATCGCGATCCCTTCGGCGGCGCGCTGCGCTACCACCTGGGACTCGACACGCCCAACTCCGACGACTGCCGCATCTACGTCGATGATCAGCGCTACGCCTGGCGCGATGGCGAGGACCTGCTTTTTGACGAGACCTACATCCACAGCGTCGAAAATGACACCGACGAGTACCGCATCATCCTGTTCTGCGACGTCGAGCGCCCCATTCGCAACCCGGTCGTACGTGCCATCAACCGCTTCATGATCAACCACGTGGTCAAGGCCTCGGCAACGCGCAACGTGCCGAGCGAAAAGGTCGGTTTCCTCAATCGCATCTTCGCCGGCGTCGATGTGCTCGGTCAGATGTTTGCCCGCATCAAGGCCTGGAATCGAACCATTTACTACACCGGGAAGTACCTGCTGATCGTGGTGTTTGTCTGGTGGCTCCTGATTCAGCCGCTGCTCAAGGCGGCTGGAGTCTGGCCATCATGACCAGAAACGCCTGCCCGAGCTGCGCTTGAGCCAGCCGGTCGCCAACCGGCGGCCGGCTCGACCACGGCTGCAACCGATGAACCGGGCCTGTCACACATGATTTCTGCCACAATCCTCGCTCATGCGCACAACCATGCATCACGTTGCCGTCGACGGCAGCACTGAGAGACCGGCACCGCAAGGCAAGAGCGGGCACGGGCCGGTTTTCGGCGTGCTCGGAGCAATCAGCTTCACGCACCTGCTCAACGACATGATCCAGTCGTTGATACTCGCCCTCTACCCGCTGCTCAAGGCCGACTTCGATCTGAGCTTTCTACAGATCGGGCTGATCACGCTGACCTATCAACTGACCGCCTCGCTGCTGCAGCCCGCAGTCGGGCTGTTGGCCGACCGGCGCGCGCTGCCCTACTCGCTGCCGGTGGGCATGAGCTTTACGCTGAGCGGACTGCTGCTGCTGGCAACCGCGCCAAGCTATCCGCTGCTGTTGCTGGCGGCTTCGCTGGTAGGCACCGGGTCATCCATCTTTCACCCGGAGTCGGCACGGGTGGCGCGCATGGCCGCCGGCGGGCGCTTCGGAATGGCGCAGTCGATATTCCAGATCGGCGGCAACGCCGGCACCTCACTCGGACCGCTGCTGGCAGCCTGGGTGGTGCTGCCCAACGGGCGCATCAGCGTGAGCTGGTTCGCGCTGGCGGCCCTGCTGGCCATTGTCGTTCTGCTGCAGGTCGGGCGCTGGTATGCACAGCAGGTTGCCGAACACCGCAGACGCCCGAGCGCTGCCACAAGGCCACCGATCGAATCGAAGGCCGCCGTCTATCGCATCATTGCCGTGCTCATGGTGCTGATTTTTTCCAAGCACCTGTATCTGGCCAGCATCAGCACCTATCTGCAGTTCTATCTGATCGAGCGCTTTGATGTGTCGGTGTTCAGCGCTCAGATCCATCTGTTCCTGTTTCTGGCGGCCGTGGCCGTCGGCACGCTGATCGGCGGCCCGATCAGCGATCGAATCGGCCGCAAGACGGTCATCTGGATCTCCATTCTGGGCGTTGCTCCATTCACCCTGCTGATGCCGCACGTTGGCCTGACCGCCACCGCGGTGCTCAGCGTGATCATCGGCATCATTCTGGCGTCGGCCTTTCCTGCGATCATCGTCTACGCCCAGGATCTGGTGCCCCATCGCATCGGCGCCATCTCCGGCATGCTTTACGGCCTGTCGTTCGGCCTCGGCGGCATTGGCGCCGGCGCGCTGGGCCTGCTGGCTGACCACACCAGCATCATCTTCGTCTACCAGGTATGCGCCTTTCTGCCGCTGCTGGGCGCGGTCGCGGCGCTGCTGCCCGACCTGCGGCCGCCCCCCGGCCCCGGCGACGCTGCAAACTGATGGCCCGCGGCTTGCCGACGCTCAGGGGCGCTCCGAGAACCGCCGCGCCAGCACTGCACAAACCATGAGCTGGATCTGGTGGAAGATCATCAGCGGCAGGATCATGGCGCCCACGGTGGCGGCAGAAAACAGGATCTGGGCCATGGGCACGCCGGTGGCCAGGCTCTTCTTGGAGCCGGCAAACAGGATCGTGATGCGGTCTTCCATATTGAAGCCCAGGCGCCTTGCCAGCCACCAGACCAGCAACAGGACGACCGCCAGCAGCAGGCAGCACACGATGGTCAAGCCCAGCAGGTCAGTGACCGGTACGGTCTGCCACAGACCTCCGATGACCGAGGCGCTGAAGGCCGCGTAGACGACCAGCAGAATGGAGCCCTGATCGACGGCTCGCACCAGGCGCGGCCGCAGGGCGATCCACACGCCGATCCAGCGACGCGCCAACTGCCCGGCCAGAAACGGCACCAGCAGCTGCATGACAATGCGCCCGGCGCTGCCCAGGTCGATCAGCTCGCTGCCCCCGATGTCCATGATCAGCATGACCAGAAGCGGGGTGACGACAATGCCGATCAGGCTCGAGGCCGCGGCACTGCACACCGCCGCCGGCACGTTGCCGCGCGCCAGCGAGGTAAAGGCAATGGCCGACTGTACGGTCGCCGGCAGCAGACACAGATAGATGACGCCGGCATACAGCGTCGCCCCGGTCAGCGGCTGCAACACCGGTTGCAGCACCAGTCCCAGAAGCGGAAACAGGAGAAAGGTGCAGGCAAAGACCACGGCGTGCAGCCGCCAGTGGCCGAGGCCGGCAATGATCGCCTGGCGTGAGAGTTTGGCGCCGTGGAGGAAGAACAGCAGAGCCACGGCACCCACCGCCAGGCCGTCGAAAAGCGGCGCGGCCGCGCCGCGCGCCGGCAGGACAATGGCCACGGCGACCACGGCCAGCAGGCCCAGCGTGAAGCGGTCGAAGAGCAGACGCAGATACTTCATCGTCTCCGGACTCGCGGGCGAAGCATGGGGGCGTCAGGGCGCGGCAACGGCCGAACGCGGCGCGGCAGGCAAGGCCTGGAGCAGCAGCTCGGCGCTGGCACCGGGCTGATGCATGTTCTCACTCAGGAAACGCCGCCATTGACGACCACGCGGCTGGCCGTGAAACAGCCCCAGCATGTGGCGAGCAACGTGATGCAGGCGCCCGCCTGAATCAATATGGCGCCGGGCGTAGGTAACCATGTGGTCGACCACATCGCGACGTGAGGGTGCAGCCGGCCAACCGAGTTCGCGGCTGAGTTCGGCGAGAATCCAGGGATTCTGATAGGCGGCGCGGCCGAGCATCACGCCGTCAGTTCGTTTCAGGTGCTCGCGCGCCGAGGCAATATCGACCACCCCGCCATTGAGCGTAACCAGCAGCTCCGGAAACCGGCGCTTGAGGGCGTACACGCGCTCGTAGCGCAGCGGCGGCACTTCCCGGTTCTCCCTGGGGCTTAGCCCCGAAAGCCAGGCCTTGCGCGCGTGAACAACAACGGTCTCGATGCCACTGGCCAGCACCTCCTCGACGAAATCAAAGAGAAAGTCCTGGTCATCAAATTCGTCGACGCCGACGCGCGTCTTGACTGTCACCGGCACCTGCACCGACTCGCGCATTGCGCTCAGACAGTCACGCACCAACTCCGGCTCTTTCATCAAGCAGGCGCCGAAGCGTCCTTTCTGAACGCGATCGGACGGGCAGCCGACGTTGAGATTGATGGCGTCGTAACCGCAGTCGGCACCAATTCGAGCGGCCTGCGCCAGTTCTCCGGGATCGCTCCCGCCCAGCTGGAGCACGACGGGGTGCTCGGCCGGGTCGAAGCCCAGCAGTCGCTCGCGGTCACCATGGATGACGGCGCCGGTGGTCACCATTTCGGTGTAGAGCACCGCCCGCGGCGCCAGCAGACGATGAAAGTACCGACAATGACGATCGGTCCAGTCCATCATCGGAGCGACGCTCAGCGTTTCATTCGGAAGGGAAAACACGCCACCAGGGACCTGCTGAAAACTCCCGATATTCTAACCGGGCAGGCCGAGCCATGGCGGCGGTCTGCTTGCTGCAAACCATGATCCTGTGGCATATTCGACGGCACCATAGCTTGATGGTCGGCGCCTGAATCGACCATCTCGGGGGTAGCCATGCTGTTCCGCAAGGGTTCCGCACAGGAGTCCAACGACGAGCCCCGGCCGACGCTCGACTGGCCGGCGGGAATGGCGCGGCGCAGCATCGAGATCACGGTGATGAACTATTGCGGCGTCACGACCATCCTGATCGTGTCGGGCTTTGTCGTCTACCGCTATCTCAGCCACGATCTCAGCGGCGCGCTGGTCAACGCCATCATCGTACTGATGCTTGCCCTGACCCTGCTGCTCGGGCGCGTGCCCGGCTTCCGGCGACGGGCCCTGATCGTCTTCGGCTTCATCATCAGCCTGTCGTGCCTGCTCAGCGCCACGCTGGTGAGCCCCAACGGTCTGCTGTGGGCCTACCTGGTGCTGTGGATCAACTTTCTGGTGCTGCCGCGCCATCTCGCGATTCTCTGCAATCTGGTCATTATCGTCACCCTGGCAACCCACCTTGCCCTGTTCAGCTCCCCGCTGCACCAGATCAGCTGGGCGACCGTTGCGGTGCTGATCTCCGGTTCCGGCCTGGTGTTCACCAACCGCATGCGTGAGCAGCGGCGAATGCTGTCCAAGCTGGCCACGCTCGACCCCCTGACCGGCGCGGGAAACCGCCGACTGATGCAGCACGATCTGGAGCAAGTCACTGCCGAGCACAAGCGCAGTCGCCGGCCTGCAGTCCTGGTCGTACTCGATCTTGATCACTTCAAGAACATCAACGACGAATTCGGCCACGAAGCCGGTGACAAGGTCCTGGAACGATTCGTGACCATGTTGCGTGATGCGCTGCGAACCGAGGATGGCCTGTATCGCCTGGGCGGCGAGGAGTTTGTCGTCCTGCTGCGCAATATCGAAGTTGAAACCACCGCGCCCAGCCTGAACCAGCTGCACGGGCGCTTGAGCGGCAAGGTGCAGTGCCCGGGCAGCCCCCTGCACTTCTCGGCCGGCGCGGCGATACTCAGAGAAGGGGAAAACTGGTCGCAATGGCTGGCGCGAGCCGATCAGGCGCTTTACGAAGCCAAGCGTAACGGACGCAATCGCTTGATCATCGCCTGAGCGAACAGGGGTCTATTTCTGCTCGATTCCGCTTTCCGTGGCCACCAGAACGGTATCGGCGCCGCGCGCGGCAAACAGTCCGCAGGTCACGACCCCCGGAATCTGGTTGATTTCATTTTCGACCCGGACCGGATCGACCAGGTCGAGATGGCGCACGTCCAGGATCGGGTTGCCATTATCGGTGATGAAGTCCGCGCGCAGCTCGGGACGCCCCCCCATGCCAACGAGTTTGCGCGCGATCATCGCGCGCGCCATCGGGATCACCTCGATTGGCAGGGGAAACTCGCCGAGCACGTCAACGCACTTGGAAGCATCGACGATGCAAATGAAGCGACGGCTGGCCGCGGCGATGATTTTTTCGCGCGTGAGCGCACCACCGCCGCCCTTGATCAAACGTTTGTGTTCGTCCACCTCGTCGGCGCCGTCGATATAGAGCTCGAGAGAGCCGGCCTGATTGAGATCGACCACGTTCACCCCGGCTGCCTGCAGACGCTGCGTTGTTTCCTCCGACGACGACACCGCACCGTCGAGCCGGATGCCCGAAGCGGCCAGCTCGTCGATGAAGGCGTTGACGGTGCTGCCCGAACCCACGCCCAGAGTCATGCCGTCCTCGACCTGCTTCAGTGCGGCGCGCGCCACTTCGATCTTGAGTCGCTGCTGGCTCATTGCTTTTCCATTCCCATGATGTAGTCCCAGTGTTGCCGGTCGATGGGCATCACCGACAGGCGATTGCCACGCTTGATCAGCTGCAGGCCCTCGAGCGCATCGGCGTGCTGCTTGATCTCGCGCAGCGAAATCGTGCGTTGAGTGTGGCGCTTGTAGCGCACATCGACCAGCATCCAGCGCGGGTCGTCCGGATCGCTTTTGGGATCGTAGTAATTCGAATCCGGATCGAACTGCGTCGGGTCCGGGTAAGGTTTGCTGGCGACTTCAGCAATGCCGACAATGCCCGGCACCTTGCAGTTGGAATGATAGAAGAACACCGCATCCCCGATCTTCATGTCGTCGCGCATGAAGTTGCGCGCCTGGTAGTTGCGCACGCCGTCCCAGGGCTCAGTGCCGACGCGCTCGAGATCGTCGATCCCGAACTCGTTGGGCTCGGTTTTCATCAGCCAGTAATTCATTGCGCCTCACAATTCTCCAGGGTGATATTCAGCCGTGCGATTCAGTCCCTGCCCAGCGCAGGTCCGGGGCCGGCTTCCCGGCTTCGGGAAAACCATCGCAAACCATTCTCGGTAACAACGCCATCGAGCGGCACATCCCATCTGTCCACCGAAAGCGATTCCACCTCTTGCACCGAGTAGGCCACGCCCACCAGGTGCGGTGCGGCATCGGGGCGGTCGTGGCGATACTCGAACACGCGATCGTAAAACCCGGCTCCCATGCCCAGGCGCGCACCGTCGGCAGCAAAGCCGACCAGCGGCATCAACACCAGATCGATCTGTGCAGGCGCGAGTTCTTCCGGGCCCACGGGCTCGAGAATGCCGAAACGATTGGCTTGCATGGCCGCCTCCGGCCGCCAGCGACGAAAATGCATGGCACGATCACGCACCACCGGCAGCAGCACGATCCGCTCGTTGGCTGCGAGCCATTCGAGCACGGGCATCAGGTCGGGTTCTCCCCGGTGGGCCATGAAAGCGGCCACGCTGCGGGCTCGGGTCTGCTCGACCAGCTCGCGCAAGGCGTTGGCAATCGCGGTATTGGCCCGCTGGCGTGGGCCGGCGTCGAGCTCCAGACGGCGCCGGATCAACTCACGGCGCTGCTTGCTCTTACGCTCACTGATGGTCATGGCGGTTGCAAACCGGGTGGGGAAATCATTCAAAGAGCGGCGCTCTCCGCCCATGCCGCTGCAGGGCCGTGACCTTGAACCAGAGGTTCAGGTGGGTTGGCTCCTTCAGCCTTCAGGCAATTCGCGTCGAGCGGACTGCACACCAGCTGAAAAGTCGCCATCCCGAGGTCGATAAGCAGGGACAAGGTATATTACGTTCCTGCTGGCGAACACCGCAGAGAGCGCCTGACTCACAGTCTAGTCCCGCTCCAGGGCACGATCAAGCCGATCCGCCAAATCGTCCACCCGGGCGTCGATTCGCTCGTGTCGATCGTCGTTGTGCTGTCGCAGTCTCAGCACTTCCTCAGCCAGGTTGAGTGCCGCCATCACCGCAATCTTGTCCATCGACGACACCTTTCCGGAGTCGCGAATGTCACGCATTTTCTGATCCAGAAACAGGGCGGACTCCATCAGCGTGCGGCGCTGATCCGGCGTGCACATGACGCGATATTCCCGGTCGACGATGCGTACCGTGACCGGATCGGGAGACTGACTCATGCGCTCTACCCCGTGCTTTCCAGCGCCTTGAGACGCTCGATCATGGCCTCGACCCGCGTACGGGCCTCTTCATTGCGCTGCACCAGCGTGGCGCGCTCGGCGACCAGCGACTCCTGACGTGCAAGCAATGAGCTGTTCTCGTCCTCCAGACGCTCCAGACGCTCGAACAGCTCGGAAAAACGCTGTTCGAGCCTGTCGACGTTGCGAGCGGTGTGTTCCAGCGAATCCATGGGTGGCCATCCATTCCGAAATCTATCAAAGGCTTAATCATAGAACCTGTCAAGCGGCTTCACAACTGCCCGGTCAGGCCCACGCCCCGATGATAAACTTGAAAATCCGTTTTCAGGCATTTCAATCGATGACGAGCGAACAGGAATCAAGGCTGGCCTGGCTTCTGGCCGTGGCCGCCGACAGCGCGCCCGAAACCGTCGCGGAAACTCATGCCGTGGTCGCCGGGCTTTTATGCGGCAAGCCTGACCAGGACGAGAACGAGCTGGCCACGCACCTGGCCGCCCTGCAGGTGGGCGACTGGACCTCCGAGCGCATTCTCGACCAGCTGGGTCCGGCGCTGAACCAGCTGCGCAACGAGCTGGCCTCCGAAAACATGGATTTTCAGCTGCTGTTGCCGACCGAGGACCGACCGCTGGCCGAGCGCACGCGCTGCCTGGCGCACTGGTGCTCGGGTTTTCTGACCGGCTTTGGGGCCGCCGGCCCGACGATTCGCTCCGACGATGCCGGCGACGCGCTGCGCATGATCGAACAGATCGCGCGGGCGGCCACCGACCCGGAATCCGACCAGGAAGCAGAAGAGGGCGCCTATACCGAGCTGGTCGAGTTCGTGCGCATGGCCATCCTGATGCTGCGCGAGGAATGCCGGGTCGGCGCGACCAAACACTGACCAGGGACCTTCTCGATCGATGATCCGAAATGCGGAATTCTTGCGCCGCCGACAGCGGCTGATGGAAGAAGTCGGCCGCGAGGCTGTGGTGATTCTCGCGGCTGCACCGGAGCGCCTGCGCAACGGCGATGCCTTTCATCCCTATCGCCAGGACAGCGATTTTCTCTACCTGACCGGCCTGAGCGAGCCCGATGCGGTACTGGCACTGCGCCCGGGCAGAGACAGCGCGGAGCAGGTGCTGTTCTTGCGCCAGCGTGACCCTGAGCGTGAACGCTGGGACGGCCCGCGCCTGGGCCTGAACGGGGCGGTCGAGCAGCTGGGCGTGGACGATGCCTTTCCGATCAGCGATCTCGACGACATTCTGCCCGGCATGATGGAGGGCTGTGAGCGCATCTACCACCTGGTCGGCAAGGACGCGCAGCTCGATCAGCGCATCATCGACTGGCGCAACCGCCTGCGCGCTGAACAGCACGGCAGCGGCGAAATCGTCGCCCTCGAGCCGGTGTTGCACGAGCAGCGCCTGATCAAATCGCGCGACGAGATCCGCTGCATGCAGCGCGCGGCAAGGATCTCGGCCACGGCGATCACGCGCGCGATGCAGGCCTGCCGGCCGGGCATGAACGAAACCGAAATCATGGCCGAGCTGCACTACGAATACACTCGCAACGGCTGTCCCGCAGCGTATCTGCCCATTGTCGCCGGCGGCGCCAACGCCTGCATTCTGCACTACATCCAGAACAACCAGCCGCTGCCCGACGACGGTCTGCTGTTGATCGACGCCGGCTGCGAATTCCACGGCTATGCGGCCGACATCTCGCGCACCTTCCCGGTCAGCGGTCGTTTCTCCAGTGCTCAGCGCGACCTCTACGACGTGGTGCTTGCCGCCCAGCGAGCGGCGATCGACCAGGTACGGCCGGGCCGCGCCTTCGAGGCATTTCACGATGCCGCGGCAAAGACGCTCACCCGCGGCCTGATCGACCTGGGCCTGCTTGGCGGCAGTCTTGACGAGAACCTGGAACAGGGTCATTATCGCCGCTTCTACATGCACAAGACCGGCCACTGGCTTGGCCTGGATGTGCACGATGTCGGCGACTACCGCATCGACGAACAGTCACGCGTGCTCGAAAAGAACATGGTCACCACCGTCGAGCCCGGGCTCTACATCGACGATGGCGACGATATCCCGGCGCACTTTCGCAACATCGGAATTCGCATCGAAGACGATATTCGCGTCACCGACGACGCGCCCGAGAACCTGACCCGGGCCGTGCCCAGCGACCCTGACGAGATCGAGGCATTGATGCAATCATGAGCGATTTCGACGCCATCATCGTCGGCGGCGGCCTGGCCGGATCAGCGCTGGCCGTCGGGCTGGCGCAGGCCGGCAAGCGCATCGCCCTGATCGAAGCCTTCGCCCCGCGCACAGACTCGCGGCCGAGCTTCGACGACCGCACGCTGGTGGTCAACGCCGCCTCGCTCAACGTTCTGGCCCGCCTGGGCATCCTCGACGACACCCTGACCACCTGCCCGTTGCGGCGTATCGAGATCAGCCGTGCCGGCGCACCCGGACACCTTTCGCTGCGCGCGGCCGAGCACGGCGTCGACCACTTCGGCGCAGTCATCGTCGCCCGCGAGCTGGGCGCGGCAATGTTGCGCCGGCTCGAAAACACCGCCGGCATCGACACCTTCTGCCCGGAGCGGCTGGCGTCGCTGGATGTGACCGACGAGGGTGTCGCCGTCGAGCTCGAAAGCGGGACCCGGCTGAACGGCCGGCTGCTGGTGGGTGCCGACGGCAGCAGCTCCACCGTCCGCCGCCAGGCCGGCATCGACAGCCACCGTCATGACTACGGGCAGTCCGCCATGGTGTTCAACATCCGCTGCCCCGAACGCCCCGTCGACACCGCCCGAGAGCGCTTCACGCCGGTCGGCCCCCTGGCTTTCCTGCCGCAGCCCGACGAGCGCCTGGGCGTGGTCTGGATCGATCGCGGCGAGGCCATCGATGCCGCACTGAACCTGAGCGACGCCGAACTCGTCGACCAACTGGCAGCGCGCAGCGGCGGCCGGCCCGGCGACTTTGCCTCACCGGGCAAGCGCGTGAGCTATCCGCTGGCACTGACCCGAACGCCGCGGCCCTTTTCCCGACGCGTTGTTGTTGTGGGCAACGCCGCCAACACCGTGCACCCGGTCTCGGCGCAGGGCTTCAACCTGGGTCTGCGCGACGTCGCCAGCCTGATCGACCACGTCGGCAAAGCCGAAGACTGCGGTCGGCCCGGAGTCCTCAACGCCTGGTTCAACGACCGCAGCGCTGATCAGGCGGCCACGGTGCGCTACACCGACACCCTGGCGCGCGCTTTTTCCAACCCGTCGACCCTCATGCGGCTGGGCACCGGCCTGGGCCTTTTCGCTCATGCCGCCGTGCCGTCGCTGTCGCGGCGGCTGGTGCGCGCTGCCATGGGCTTTCGCGAGCCGGTCAGTTCGCTGGCCGCAGAGCGCGCACGATGAAGGTCGACCACGACATCGTCGTCACCGGCGGCGGCGTGGCCGGCGCTACGGCCGCGGCCCTGCTGGCCCGGGCAGGTCATCGCGTCGCCCTGATCGATCTGCGCCGACCGCCAATGCCCGAGCCGTCCGCCGACATCAATCCGCGCGTGGTCGCCATTGCACCCGGCTCGGCCGCCGTGCTCGCCGCCGCCGGCGTCTGGAACCACCTGCCCGATGACCGCATCGGCCCCTATGACCGCATGCAGGTCCACGCCGACGGCGGCCAGATCCACTTCCGCGCCTCCGAGCACGGCCTGACCAAATTGGGCTGGATCGTCGAAGTGCCCCGGCTGCAGGCCTGCTGCTGGCAGGTGCTGGAGACCCTTGAAAATGCCGACCTGATGGCCCCCGCCAGCGTGACCACGATCGAGCAGCGCGAGACCCATATCCGCCTGCAGCTCGAAGACGGCCGGACCCTTCGCAGCCGCCTCGTGATCGCCGCCGATGGCGCGCGCAGCCGTCTGCGACAGCTGGCTGGCATCACCACCGATCTGTGGCACTACAACCAGCAGGCGCTGGTCACGCACGTGACCACAGAAAAGCCCAACGACGGCCTGGCCTGGCAGCGCTTTACCGAACACGGCCCGCTCGCGCTGCTGCCGCTGGCCGACGGGCGCTCCTCGATCGTATGGTCGCAGCCCGACGGTCGCGTACAGGCGTTGAAGGCGCTCGATGAGGAGGAATTCCTGACCGAGCTCAACGCCTGCCAGGACAGCCCCTTCGGCCAGGCCACCGCGGCAACAGACCGCTACGCTTTCCCCTTGATCCGGCGGCAGGCGAAAAGCCTCGTTTCCGGTCGCCTGGCCCTGCTGGGCGATGCTGCCCGCAACGTGCACCCGCTGGCCGGTCAGGGCCTCAATCTGGGGCTGATGGATGCCGCAGCCCTGGCCGAAGCACTGAGCAGCTGGCGTGCAGGCGACAACCCGACGCGTGCGCTGGGGCATTACGAACGCTGGCGCTTGAGCAGCGGCAGCCTGCTGGCCGGCGGCAACCACGCCATCAACGAGCTCACGCGCGCCGGGGCCGCGCGCTCGCTGGCGGGGCTGGGCTTTGCGCTGGCCGCCCGCCTGTGGCCGCTGCGCGAGGCATTCGTCGAGCGCGCCTGTGGCCTCGACAGCGACAGCCCGAAACTGGCCCGCAACGCACGCCTGACCCAATGAACCAGCCCACCACCCCCCTCAAGGCCGCACTGCTGGTGCTGGCCGGCGCCATCATGCTCAGCTTTGCCGCGATTTTTGCGCGCCTGACGGGCATGCCGCCGACCACCTCGGGCTTCTACCGCATGGTCTTCGGCACGCTCGCCTTCGCCGGCCTGCTGGCGCTGCGGCCGGAAATGCGCGTCGGCTGGCGCGACAACTGGGCCGGCTCCTTCGTGATCGGGGCCTTCTTCGCCGCTGATATCTGGTTCTGGCACCGCGCCATCGACTACATCGGCCCCGGGCTGGCAACCCTGCTGGGTAACTTCCAGGTCTTTCTGCTGACCGCAATCGGCGTGCTCTGGATGCGTGAACGCGTCGGCTGGCGCTTCGCCTCCGGCCTGGGCCTGGCCATGGCCGGCCTGTGGCTGCTGTTCGGCCGCGACTGGGCCAATCTGTCGGCGGACTATCGAATGGGCGTGATCCTCGGCCTGCTCACCGCCCTGGCCTACGCTCTCTATCTGCTCAGCCTGCGCGGCCTGCAGATCCGTCACGGGCACATCCGGCCCGAAGCCAGACTGTTGCAATCAACCTTCTTCTGCGGCCTGATTCTGGGCGCGGCCAATCTCGTCGAAGGCAACGGTTTCGACATTCCCAGCTGGCAGGCGCTGGCCGCACTCATCAGTCTGGGCCTGATCTGCCAGGTGCTGGGCTGGCTGTCGATCACCCGCGGCATGCCGTTTCTGCCGGCCGGGCTGGTCGGCCTGCTGCTGCTCATCCAGCCGGCCTCATCGGTGCTGTGGGACTACATCATCTTCGGCCTGCGCCTGGACGCCTGGCAGCTCACCGGCATCGCTCTGGCCCTGGTCGGCATCTATCTGGGTCTGCGTGCGGCATCGCGGCGGAAGCTGAGTTAGCAAGCGACTGGGGCGATTCCCTTATCGCAAGTGAAACCGCAGACAAGCAGAGTTCGCAAAGGCAGCCTGCCCCTCAAAGGCTCCAGTCGATCGGCGCCACGCCCCGACTCTGGAGCCACGCATTGGCTTTCGAGAAGTGCCGGCAGCCGAAGAAGCCGCGATAGGCGGACAAGGGCGACGGGTGCGGGGCTTCGAGCACCAGGTGACGCTGGCGGTCAATTCCGGCGCCTTTTTTTCTGGCCGGAGCGCCCCAGAGTAGAAAAACAACGTTTTCGCGCTGTGCATTGACGGCGCGGATGACCGCGTCGGTAAACTGCTCCCAGCCCTTGCCTTGATGGGCACCGGCTTGGCCGCGCTCGACGGTGAGCACCGCGTTGAGCAGCAGCACGCCGCGCTGTGCCCAGGCCTGCAGATAGCCGTGATCGGGTGCCGGAGCACCCAGGTCGGACTCGATTTCCTTGAAGATATTGACCAGCGACGGCGGCGTGCGCACGCCCTTTTGCACCGAAAAGCAAAGGCCGTGCGCCTGCCCGGGCCCGTGGTAGGGATCCTGGCCGAGGATCACGGCCTTGACCGCGGACAGCGGTGTGGAATCCAGGGCACTGAAAATCTGCGGGCCCGGCGGATAGATCGTGGCACCGGCGCGACTGCGCTCGAGCAGAAAGGCGCGCAGGCGCTGCATGTAGTCGCGCTCGAATTCGCCGCCGAGGACTTCGAGCCATTCGGGGTGGAGCTGGATGTCGCGTTGGTCTGACATGGGGTTGGTTGGCTGGTGGGTGCAACTAGCTAACCAGCAAACCAGCTAACCAGTCAACACCTCGACCCGGTTATCATAAGACAACACTCGTCTGAACCCACCGCTACACCTCCGGAGTCACCCATGTCCATCCAGACCGATGCGGTCATCGTCGGCGCCGGGCCCGTCGGCCTGTTTCAGGTTTTCGAGCTCGGGCTGCTGGGCCTGAAAGCCGAGCTGGTCGACAGCCTGCCCCAGGTGGGCGGCCAGTGCGCCGAACTGTATCCCGAAAAGCCGATCTACGACATTCCTGCCTGGCCGGTGATCGGCGCCCAGGAGTTGATCGACAAACTGATGCAGCAGATCAAGCCCTTCAACGCCGGCATTCATCTGGGCCAGAGGGTGGAAAAGTTCGAAAAGCGCGAAGACGGCCGCTTCACGGTGGTGACCTCTGCCGGCACGGAATTCGACGCCGGCACCGTCATCATTGCCGCCGGACTGGGCGCCTTCCAGGCCCGAAAGCTCAGGGCAAAAGGCATCGACGAGATTACCAGCGACCAGATTCACTACAAGGTCACCAACCGCGAACGCTTTCGCGACAAGCGCCTGCTGATTCTCGGCGGCGGCGACTCGGCGCTGGACTGGTGCATGGACCTGGCCGACATCGCCAGCTCGGTCGAGCTGATCCACCGCCGCCATGAATACCGCGGCGCGGCCGCATCCGTGGAGAAGGTCCGCGCCCTGGCCGGTGAGGGCAAGGTGCGCGAGCGCCAGGGCATCGTCACGCAGGTCAACAGCAAGGAAGGTCGTTTCGTCAGCTTTGACATGGTGGACCTGGAGCGCAACAAGTTCACCGTCGAGGGCGACGAAGTGCTGGTCTTCTGGGGCCTGGCGCCGGATCTGGGTCCGATCGCCGACTGGGGCCTGGAGCTGGAGAAAAAGCAGATTCCGGTCGATACCGAAAAATTTCAGACATCCATCGAGGGTGTGTTCGCCATCGGCGACGTCAACACCTACCCCGGCAAGAAGAAGTTCATCCTGTCGGGCTTCCACGAGTCCGCGCTGGCGGCTTTCGGCGTGCAGAAATACATCTACCCCGATGCGCGACAGTTCGTGCAGTACACCACCACCTCGCCGATCATGCACAAGCGCCTGGGGGTGGCCGACGACTAGCCTTCGGAATAAGGCTGCAGCTGGAGCTCGAACTCCAGATCGACGCGGTTGCGGATGAAGTCGGTGTCTTCGAAGTCCGGATCGTTGCTGCCCACGTTCCAGTCCAGACGCATGATTTCGGCGCTGCCCGAGAGCACGGGCGTCTCGCCGTTGCTCAGGCTCAGGCGAACCGGCTGCGCTGCGGTAACGCCGCGAAGGGTCAGCTTGCCGTCCGCCACGAATCCATCATCGCTTGCGCGGACATCCGTGCTCTCCCAGACGGCCCGCGGATGGTTCTCGACGTCAAAGAAGTGCGGGCCGAGCATTTCGCTGTCGCGCTGACGGCTGCCGGTATCGGCCGAGCCGGTCTCGATTGCGACCTCGATGCCGGCGGTTGCCAGGTCACGGCCGTCCATGCAGACCGAAACCTCGAACTGGCCGAAATGGCCGCTGAAGGCGCGGCCTTCGGCCACGCCGGTAAACCCGATCTGGCCGTCATTCCCGTCGGCACGGAAACAGTCGGCCAGCGCCAGGCCCGGCAACACCAGTAGCGCCAGCGCCGCAATATTCAGTTCTTTTGCCATGTCGGCAGCATCCTTTTCAGTATGTTGTCTTTCAGCCAGAAGTGGTGGCGCAGTGCAGCCAGCGCGTGGCCGCCGGCAACCAGAGCCAGGGTCGTGGTCAACCATTCGTGTGTTTTTCCGAACAGGCTCTCCAGCTGCTCGCTGTCGGAGACGATGGCGGGGAAATCGACAGGCCCCCACCAATAGTCGCCAAAACCGGCAGCCGAGGAGTAGGCCCAGCCCGACAGCGGAATGATCAGGATCAGCCCGTACAGCATCCAGTGACCCGCGCGGGCCAGGTTTTGTTCCCAGCGAGGCATCTGCGCAGGCAGCGGCGGCGGCCGGTTGAACAGACGCCAGATCAGGCGCAAGGCGGCCAGAATCAGAATGCTTATACCGAAGGTCTTGTGCTGCGTCACCAGATCGAACCGAGCACGCAGCCCATCGGCCTGGTCGATGCGCCAGGCCCAGATGAACTGGACGATGATCAAAGCCGCAACCAGCCAGTGGAACAGCTGACTGACGAGGCCGTAAGCACTCTCGGTATTACGAATCGGCAGGCTCACAGGGCGCCCTTGTCGAGATGGTCTGCGCAGACTATAGCGCCCTTTGCGAAAAAACGGTGGCTGCCGTCTCAGGCGGCAACCGTTTCGGGCATTTCAGTCAATCAGCCGCATCGTCTTGAGCGTTTCTGTCAGTTGCTGCTGGCTGCGCTCGGTCAGCGGCGCCAGCGGGCTGCGCACGCCGCCCACGCTCAAGCCACACAGGTTCATCGCTGCCTTGATCGGCGCTGGATTGGACTCGATGAAGCTCGCTCTGAACAGCGGCAGCAGCTCGAAGTGGATATCGCGCGCGGTTTCGAAATCACCCGCCTGAACCGCATTGACCAGCGCCACCATGCGGTCGGGCACCAGGTTGCCGACAACGGAAATCACGCCGTGCCCGCCGATGCTCATCAGCGGCAGCGTCAGGGCGTCGTCGCCGGAGAGCACCCAGAAAGGATCGTCGGCGCGGCGGCAGATCGATTCGATCACCTCGCCCATCTGGCCGATATCGCCCGACGCCTCCTTGACGGCGATGACGTTGGGAATCTTCGCGATCTCGACCAGCGTGTCGGTTTCCACGTTGACCGCCGTGCGGCCCTTGATGTTGTAGACGATGAGCGGCAGATCGGTGGATTCGGCAATTTCGCAAAAGTACCGCTGCAGACCGGCCTGGGAAGGCTTGCTGTAGTAGGGCGTGACCAGCAGTGCACCGTCAGCGCCCGAGGCCTCGGCCTGGCGGGTGGTGCGAATGGCCTGCTCGGTATTGTTCGACCCCGTGCCGGCCCAGACCTGCACGCGTCCAGCCACTTTCTCGACGATGTAGCGAACCACTTCGTCGTGTTCGGCATTGAACATCGTTGGCGACTCGCCGGTGGTGCCCATCGGCACCACGCCGCTGACGCCGGCGGCAACCTGTTTTTCCAGCAGCTCGCCGAGCACGTTGTAATCAACTTCGCCCGACTCATCGAAGGGCGTGATCAGAGCTGTGTAGACGCCTTTTACCTGCACGATTCGACTCCATGGATGTTGTGGACTGAACAGTTATCCCAGTATAGTGCCATAGCGTCGCTCATGTCTTTTCGGCAAGGCCAATAACAAATAGTTCTTGGAGCCGCAGATCAGCGCAGCGCTTCCGCCCAGCCTGCCGGCTGCGGCGAGCGTCAGGCGGCGCAATCTGCGGCTCCAGAACCAGTCATCAGACGGCGTGCTCAGGGCAACTCGACGGCCTGATTCGCACCCAGACCGGGGCCCATGATCAGCGCATTTTCCAGAATCCGCATGGCGCCAAGCTGTACCGCACGGAAGGCCGGCGGATGCGCGAACAGGATCACCTGCCCCTGCCCCACCGACTCACGCGTGAGCCAGGCACCGTTGGCAATGCGCTCACGCGCTTCGGGCCACAGCAGGCCGCCGGCACGGATACGAAGCGCCTTGCCTGCAGGCACTGCGCCCCAGCCAACCAGGCCGGCCTCGGTATCGGCATCGGTGTGCACACCAACCCGCAGCGGGGCCTGCACCGGCGGCTTGCTCATGAGCACCGGCGAGTTGGAAAACAGCGCCATCAGATAATCACCCGTGCCCGCTGCCAGCCAATGTTCAGCGTCCGCTCGCGCGGCAATCAGCGCACCGGAAGGCATGAACAGCTTCTGCCAGGCATCGCGGCGCTCACGCTCCTCGGTTGACGGCAGCGTGTCGGCAAGTCCTGCCCAAGGATAGTCGCTGCCGTCACCGGCACCGTAACCCCAGATATCTTTCGGCAGGGGGTTGTTGGCTGCCAGCCACTCGCGATGCAGAGCGTCCTGGTAGCCGGAAAGATCGTCGCCGGCTATCTGCGAGAGCGTGCGGGTCGAAACCAGCGGATCCTCGCCGTCGGTGAGCGACCGCACGGCGCTGCCGGCAGCGATCAGCGTGCCGCCAGCTTCCACCCAGTCAGCCAGCTTGTCTTGCAGGCCCTCGGGCAGCTTGCCGCCCCAGCGATCCGGCAGGTAAATAACGTTGTAGCGACGCAGGTCGGTTTGCGCGGCCCGGTTTTCGTCCAGATGGCTGTGGCGAATGCCAATACGGTGGTCGAGCAGGTACCAGACCGCCCCGAAATCGAGCATATTGGTGCTGCCGCGGCTCATCAGCGCAATGCTGGGCTGCTTGAGCAGCTGCCAGTAACCGCCGCCCAGATCAGCCTTTTCGCCCGGCGCGCGGCCGTGCCCGATGGCCTGTACCGTCAGGCCCAGCTCGTTGGCGGCTGCGGCAACGGTCTTTTGCCAGTCCTTGACCTGGCGGTTGTCGTCGCGGGTAATTGCAATCGAGCCCACCGGCAGCGAAATGCCGTCCAGCTGAGATTCGCGAGTGTTGGCACGCACGTGCAGGCCGCGCTCCATGGCCCGGGCTGCCAGGGCCACGGTACGGTCGTCGTGACCTGAGGCAATCAGGGCAATGGCATCGGCACGCGTTTGTACCGAACCATTCTGGGCCGCCGGCTCGATGAGCTCGAGCGAACGGGTCAGATGTTCGGGCACGCTGAAGGCTTCCAGGTCGAACATCATCGGCAGGTTCCAGCCGGTGGTGTCGTAGAGCGTGCTGCTGCCGTCCTTGAGCACGCTCTCACGCTCGGCCTTGAGCGCCGATTCGCTGATATGCGGGTCGAACTCGAACATCGCCGCCACCAGCCGTGCTTCGGGCTGGCGATTGCGCACGACAATGCTGCCCGCCGGCAGGGTCACGTTACGACGCTCCTGACCGAGGCGATTGGTGGCGCGTGAGACGCGCACGCTTTCGGTCAGGCGGTGGGTCTCGACCGCCTGGATGGCGAGCAGCTCGAGCAGATCATTCATCCGCCCCTGGTTGTCGCCGGACGGAATGACGAAGCTGCGATCGCCGTAGGGCTCGCCGGATGTCACCAGCGAGGCCTTGTCTTCGGCAAAGGCTGCGAGCATCTCACCCCGATTGTTGCGCAGGGTGTTCAGGTTGGCAAAGGTCGAGAGCACCTGATGGTGCACTGATTGACGATAGCTGAGAAGGTTGGTGGGGCGCTGTACAGCGTCATCGGCAATGCGGGCCTGCTCGTAGAGGATGCCGTGCGCACCGCGCAGCGACGCCCAGGCGTCGGAATAACCGGGAAACCAGTTCTCGTTCCACTCACCCGAGTAATACGGGTAGCCATACTCATCAAAGGCGGCAGCCTGATCGTCGGCAAAGCGGTTGCCCATGTCACTGCCCTGGTGCGGCAGATGCGGATTGTAGGGCTCGCGCGGCGGCGAGAACAGGTAGCTGTCCTGCGAACCCATCTCGTGGATGTCGACAAACAGCAGCGGCTTCCAGTCGATGACGTGCGGAACACGGCCGCGGGTTTCGGGGTGGCGCGCGTACAGCCAGTCGCGGTTGAGGTCGAACAGATAGTGATTGCCGCGGCCGAAGGGCCAGTAGCCGGTGTGCACCAGCGACTGATCGTCGACATTGGGCTGCGCACCGCGACCCTGGTGAACGCCGTTGACAAAGCGCATGCGCCCGTCCGGATTCTGGTTGGGGTCGATGATCATGACCACGTCTTCGAGCAGGTCAGCGGTGGCCTGCGAACGGTCGGCGGCCAGGTGATAGAGAACGGCCAGTGCCGCATCCGACCCCGAGCTTTCATTGCCGTGGATCGAGTAGCCGAACCAGCCGACGGCGGGCAGCTCCTTGACCAGGCGCTCACGCTCGGCCGAGGAAGATTCGCGGGCATCACCCAGCGCCGCCATGCCGGCCTGGATCTCGTCACGCCGTGCCACATTCTCCGGCGTCGACACGATCAGATAGACCAGCGGTCGGCCCTCGAAAGTCCGGCCGTATTCCACCAGCTCGACGCGATCCGACGCTTCGGCAACCTTCCGGGCGTACTCCACAATCTGCTCGGAGGTGGCGACTTGTTCGCCGACCTCGAAACCGAGCACGGTTTCGGGCCGCGGGATGGCCGAGTCATGATCAGCGCCTTCGGGGAACAGCGAGTGCGGGTACTCAAGGCCCGCCAGCGCTGAGGGCTTGGGTTCGGGGTAAGGTGTCGCGGCCTGCGCCAGCGCCAGCGGCACCAGCAAGGTGAAAATCAGAGAAAATCGGGACATGAATCTTCCTTTTTCGGGGGCATTCGAATGGATCCAACCCGTGAGATTAACGCATATGCGCAGCCAGGATTCACACCGGCCTGTCGCCAGATAGCGGAATGCCCCGGACACCGCGGCGCGATTCTTTTTTTGCGCGCGGTTGTGTTAACTGCATCTCCAAACCGAAGTTGCGACGATGGGCCGAGATGCCTGCGAAGAGCCGGGCGAGCCTCAGCCGGCGGCAGCGGTTGCCCCGCGGGTGGCCGCCGCCAAACCCCTTGGGGAACAGGCGCAAGGCTTCATTTTTCAGTCGGCGCCTCGGGTAGCGGCCGAATGCCTCGATACGCCCGCGACTCAAGCCTTGAAAAAGGTATGATGACGGGCATGAAACCGCCGTTCCAGACCGCCAGCAGGCTCGGGGCCGTACGCTACGAGATTCGCGGCGCTCTGGCCCGGCGCGCCCGCGAGCTCGAGCAGCAGGGCAACGATATCCTGCACCTGAACATCGGCAACCCCGGCGCGTTCGGCTTTCGCACGCCCGAGTCGATGCGCCGGGCGGTGATCCGCAATCTGCCCTACTCCGAGGGCTACGGCCACCAGGCCGGTATCTTTCCGGCGCGCGAGGCGGTAGCCATGCAATTCCAGGCGCGCGGGCTGACCGAGACGCGCCACGATCAGGTGCAGATCGGCAACGGCGTGTCCGAGCTGGTCGACCTGACGCTGCGCTCGCTGCTCGAAGACGGCGACGAGGTTCTGGTGCCGGCACCGGACTACCCCCTGTGGACGGCCGCGGTCGTGCTCAACGGCGGCAAGGCGGTGCACTATCTTTGTCGACAATCCGACGGCTTCCTGCCCGACGTGGCCAGCATCGAGAAGCTGATCACGCCGAGAACGCGCGCCATCGTGGTGATCAACCCCAACAACCCCACCGGCGCGGTCTACCCGGAAGAAACGCTCGTGGCGCTGGCCGAACTGGCCACGCGGCACGATCTGATCATCTTTGCCGACGAGATCTACGACAGCATCTGCTTTGATGACGCCCGCTTCGTGCCGATGGCGCCGCTTGCGCCCGACACCCTGTGCGTGAGCTTCGGTGGCCTGTCAAAGGTCTATCGCGCCTGCGGCTGGCGCGTGGGCTGGGCGGTCTTCACCGGCGCCATCGAGCGCGCCGAAGACTATCGACTGGCGGTCGAAAAGCTGGCCGCGCTCCGGCTCTCGGCCAACGTGCCGGGCCAGTGGGCGGTGCAGACCGCGCTCGGCGGCTACCAGTCGATTGCCGATCTGATCGGCCGCGGCGGTCGGCTGTTCGAGTCCCGCCAGGCGGTGATCACCGCCTGCGAAAACAGCCGCTTTCTCGACCTGGTCACGCCGATGGGGGCCATGTACGCTTTCCCTTCGGTGCGCAGCGATATCTTCGGCCAGTTCGACGACCATCGTTTCGCCGCCGAACTGCTCGAGCACAAGCACATCCTGATCGTGCCCGGATCGAGCTTCAACATTCCCGAACGCAATCATTTCCGGATCACCCTGCTGCCCGAAGCCGAGCAGCTCGGCGACGCCTTCGAGCGCATCGAAGATCTGCTTGAAGAACTGGCCGACGAGCCGCAGCGGATCCGGGCCATCAACTAACCCCCGAAAGAACAAGAGAGATCATGGACAATCCCCTGCTGGCCAGCGGCCTGCCGCCCTTTTCCGCCATTCGCCCCGAGCACGCCCTGCCCGCCGTCGAGCAGCGCCTGGTCGAGTATCGCGCCGTCATCGAGAAGATCGAAGCGCTGGGCGATGCGGTCGACTACGCCAGCGTGGTCGAGGCCGAGACGCTGGCCGACAACGCCCTGGCCAACACCTTCTCGACCATCTCGCATCTGCATTCGGTGATCAATACCGGCGAATGGCGCCGGGCATACGAGTCCTGCATCGAGCCGATGACGCGCTTTTCAACCGAGCGTGGCCACAACCGCCAATTGTGGGCCGCCTACAAGGCGCTGGCCGAGCGCCCGGACTTTGCCGAACAGGAAGCCGGGCTGAGGGCGACCATCGAGCACGAGCTGCGCGACTTCCATCTGGCCGGCGTCGACCTGCCCACCGATCAGCGCAAGCGCTTTGGCGACATCAGCCTGGCGCTGTCGGAGCTGGGCAACCGCTTTGGCAACCACGTGCTCGACGCCACCGAGGCCTACAGCGAGACCTTCGACGATACCCGGCAGCTGGCCGGCCTCCCACAGGCGGAACTGGACCTGCTCGCCGGCATGGCCAAAGACGCGGGTAAAAGCGGCTGGATGGCCAACCTGAGCTTTCCGGCCTTTCGCGCCATCATCACCTTTGCCGACGACCGCGAGCTGCGCGAGCGCTTCCACCGCGCCTTCGCCACGCGCGCGTCCGATGCCGGCCCCAACGCCGGCGAGTTCGACAACGGCCCGATCATGCGCGAGATGCTCGCTCTGCGAGACGAACAGGCGAAGCTGCTGGATTTCGAGCATCATGGCGCCATGCGGCTTGCCACGCGCATGGCCGACAGCGCACAGCAGGTGGAAGACTTCCTCCGCGACCTGGCCGGACGCGCCCGGCCGCAGGCGCAGGACCAGCTCGACGAGCTCAACGAGTTTGCCGCCGGGCTTGGCGCCCAGACCCCACTGGCGCCCTGGGATATCGCCTACTACAGCGAAAAACTGCGCGAGAAGAAGCTCGGCATCAGCGAATCGATGCTCAAACCCTTCTTCGAGCTTCAGCGCGTTTTCGACGGCTTGTTCACCACCGCCGGCCAGCTGTTCGGACTGCGTTTCGAGGCCGACGATTCAGTCGACACCTGGCACACGGACGTGCATTTCTTCAAGGTGATCGATGGCCAAGGCCGCCAGGTCGCCGGTCTTTATCTCGACCTCTACAGCCGACCGAGAAAGTCCGGTGGCGCCTGGATGGACGTGTGTCGCGCGCGCATGCGCGTGGCCGGCGTCGAGCAGCTGCCGGTGGCCTATCTGACCTGCAACTTCGCGCCGCCAGCGAAAGACCACCCGAGCCTGTTGACCCACGACGACGTGGTCACGCTCTTCCACGAGTTCGGCCACTGCCTGCACCATCTGCTCACGCAAGTCGACCTGCCCGGCGTGGCCGGCATCAACGGTGTCGAATGGGACGCAGTCGAGCTGCCCAGCCAGCTGCTGGAAGGCTGGGCCTGGGAGGCCGAGTCGCTCGCGCGCTACGCGCGCCACGTCGACAGCGGCGAGCCCTTGCCGGAAAAGCTGCTCACCGGGCTCAAGGCCGATCAGGAATTCCAGGGTGCCATGGCGCTGGTGCGCCAGATTGAATTTGCCCTGAGCGATATGGCGCTGCACACCCGCCCCGGCGCGGACCCGATCGAGATCATGCACGAAATCCACGACCAGGTTGCCGTGCTGCCTATGCCCGACTACAACCGCTTTTTGATGAGCTTCACCCATCTGTTCGACGGCGGCTACGCGGCCGGCTACTACAGCTACCTCTGGGCCGAGCAGCTCGCCCGCGACGCCTTCGAGCTGTTTCGGGAAACCGGGCTGTTCAATACCGAAACCGGCGGCCGGCTGGCGCGCGAAATCCTGGAAGTCGGCTCAAGCCGTCCGATTCAGGAATCCTGGCTGGCTTTCAGGGGTCGCGAACCGGCGCTGGAGCCGTTGCTGGCTTCTTAC
>NZ_JBJNIO010000151.1:0-349 GCF_056324145.1 Wenzhouxiangella sp. YN1 | reverse complement strand
GCGGATCCAGTGCAGGAGCTGAGACATGTTCGTCATTCCTCTGCAGTGTTGAACTTGATGGGCTGGCGCGCCAGCACTTCCCTGCCCTGGCGCTGCACGTAGAGGCTCGCGTAGTCGGCGGCCTCTGGCGGCAGGGTGATCTGCCGCGGCGTACGAGACCCGATGCACTACCGCTCCACGCGCGAAGGCTCGCCGCGGAAGCTGACCATGCCGCCAGAGGCCGGCGACTACGAGATCCTCTACGTGCAGCGCCAGGGCAGGGAAGTGCTGGCGCGCGAGCCCATCAAGATCAACACCGCCGAGGAAAGACGAACTGCCAGCGGCAGAGCCCACGGCTGAACGCCACTCA
>NZ_JBJNIO010000150.1:0-2086 GCF_056324145.1 Wenzhouxiangella sp. YN1 | reverse complement strand
GCAGATGCTCGGCGCGACAGGAGTCGCAGCGCAGGCGCAGGAATCCGTGCTCCAGCCGCCCGCATTGCAGGTAGCCATCGAAGGCCTGCCGCACATGGCCGGGGAGTTGCTTTCCGGCATCGGCCAGGTGCTCGACAAAGGGCTTGCCGTTCGGGTGCCGATACAGGATGACGGTTCGGATGACGCAGCCCCCGCGCTGGATTGGCTGGCCGAGATCCGTGCATACCAGGGGCAGTCGCGACTGATCGAGGAGGTCCGAACGATCGACGGTGAAGAGACCTTTGGTTTTCGTCTCACCGACCTGGCCGTCGACATGACCCTTTGGGCGACCGAGTCGGGTCGGCCGGTTCTTCTCGAAATGGCAACCGGGCCCGAAGGCGCCGCGGCCGTCACGACAATCCGGTTTTCCTTCGATCAACCGGTGATCCCGGAGCGCTTCAGCCTGGACGTGCCGGATGGCTACTCGGTCAGCACCGAAGTCGACGACGACTGATCGAGTCGGTGTTTCAACAAGAAGCGCATACGGCCCTGGTGACATGCCAGGGCCGTTGGATCGGGCCCGGATGGCGTTCCGCCGTTTTGTATACCTTGAGTCAAGGTAGCAATCAATTAGCCACCGTCTTCATTCAGACGGCACCCTCATGGGCGCGCTGAGCATCATTCGGAGCAGTTCACCCTGGTGGCCGGCGCCGGTTTTCGCCAGTACGCGCTTGAGGTGATTGCGTGCGGTTTCGTAGGCCACCCCCATCAGCCGTCTAGGGCTGTCCGAGGACAACCTGCTGAGACTGCACAACTAGCGAAGGCTTAAGCAAATCGGAAGTGGCTCGGCGCATGGGCACCAGCCGATCCGCGCTGGATCGGCTGCTTGATCCTTCCAATCCCTCCGTTACCCTTCTCACGATCGAGCGCGCAGCGAGGGCATTGGGCAAGAAAGTCCGGGTGGAATTGGCTGCCTGATTCCAGTGTCACCCGGACTTTTCGGGCTTTATTATGTGGCGGCGATGATGTCGAGCACGAGCTGGAAGCTGCCCGTCCCGGTTCCGTTGGTGGCTCCGAGCCTTATGATCACCAGCTCATGGGACGGCACGATGATCGCGTACTGACCCTGGAAACCGCTCATGTAGTAAATGCCGGAAGGCGCCTCGTCGGCGGGATGGCCCAGCCAAAAGCCCATGCCGTAGGCATTCTCCCGCCCGCCGGTGTTTGAACGCGTGACTGCATCCACCCAGCCTTCGGCCAGAATCCGTTCGCCATTCCAAATCCCGTCCTGCAGGAAAAGCTGCGCCAGCCGTGCCCAATCGTGGGCACTGGCGTAGACATAGGACGAGCCCTGAAACGTGCCGCGCTGGTCGAGCTCCATAATCGCGCTGTGGATATCGAGTGGGTTGAACAAGAGCTCGCGCAAACCGGTAATCTGGGCCGGCAGTGTCTCGCCCAGTTCATCTTGAAGCGCGCGAGCCGCCAGTATCGTGTTGCCGCTCATGTACTCCCAGTGACGGCCTGGCTCGTGCAGCCGATCGCGATATGCCGCCCAGCCGGCCATATCGCCTTCGGTGAAGAGCATGTCGGAGTTCGGGTCGAAACCGTCGCTGCGTTCCTCGATTGAGAGGCCTGATGTCATTCTCAGCAAGTGTTCCAGAGTGATGTCATGCGACTCTTCTGCCCCCTTCAGTACCGGCATATCGAGATCAATCCGCTCGCGGTGAGCCAGTGCGCCCGCCAGCGCGACGGTCACGCTCTTGGCCATCGACCAGCCGTGCAGCGGTGTGGTCGGATCGATGTTTTCGGCATAGCGCTCGGCGACAAGGCGTCCTTGCGCCGAGGGGTTTGGGCGATGTAGACTTTTTCTGCAGGGAAGGGACTTTAGCTTCAACTAATGAGGGCTTACATCATGATTCGAATGATCACTGTCATAATCTCGCTGCTTGTGGTGCCGCTTTTAGCCTTAACCCAGCTTATTCATCAGACTGCCTCTTTCACGCTGAGTCAAGCCGGCTTTGATGGATTTTGGTCACCCAGCTTGCAGGTTCGGCTCGATGGTGGGTCTGGATGGCATTGATTCGCCAGGATTTGGCATTTTTGAGGC
>NZ_JBJNIO010000149.1:0-369 GCF_056324145.1 Wenzhouxiangella sp. YN1 | reverse complement strand
GGACCGCGTCCGTCGTGTGTGTAACCGCCAACTCCGCTGGCCGCCGACTAACCGCCCACGCACCGGGCTACGCCGTGGGTCGGCGTTACATCGACGACGGACGACGTGGCGTGCCTGGCCACACGTGGCTGACGTCGGGGGCGGTCCGGTCCCTCGTCCGTTGCGGGGGTAACCGCAACCTATCCAGGCCGCCGACGACCCGCCCCCGCACCGGGCACCGTCGGTCGGCGGTACATCGCCGACGGGCGACGTGGCGGGCCTGGCCACGCGTGGCGGCTCTACCCGGGCCCCACAACCCGCACACCGCGACCGCGGGCTTTTGCGCGGGCTCGAAGGGCGCTATAATGGCGGGCTTGTTCCGACTGCCTG